>DUKS01000061.1 GCA_013329215.1 Nanobdellota archaeon
TGCAATGACAATCCCGTTCGGGAATTTTGTTAAAAAAGAAATGCCTGCAACAGCGCCTGCCCAAAACGGCTTTTTCGAAATGAACAGGTACACAGCCAGCAATGCAAAAAACACAGACGGAAGCTCTGTCATGTTGCGGAAAACAGACTCAAAAAATACAGGGGTAAACGCCAAAATCAGTGCGGCAATAAATCCGGCTTCCTCGCCATGCATTTTTTTGCAAATCAGGTAAGCCATTGCAACAGAGCCCAAGCTGAAAAGAATCCCAAGCAGATAGCCGGCAGCCGCATCATTAAGCCCAATCTTCCAGAAGAACCCAAGAAGAATAGGCCAAACCAGCGGCCTTATCGGCTCCCATATTCCTATAGCTCCAAGCGAATAGATGTAATGCCCCATGCCGAGATAAACAGAAGCGTCCCACCACATTGCATGCGGCTTAAGCAGGTAGGCAATGTCAATTACAAGCGCAATCAGCAATACAAGATACAGCTTTAAGTGTTTCATTCTATCACCGGGTTGGGGTCGTCAAATGAGGTTTGGCTTTTGAACTCGCGGGACAGCTTGTAGCCGTAAGGGGATGTTTCAGAGCCGAACAATACAGCCTGCCTGCCGCTTTTTTCCTCAAGCCATGCCTTTACTATGGCATAATCATCAGAACTGAGGACTCTTACTGCTATCACATTAGCCTTTTTGTCTTTGGCTTTTTTTATGATTTTGCCTGTCTGGTTCATGCCGTCAATGCCAACAGGGTACACATTAAGCTTTACGCCGCGCTTTTCAAGTTCTGAGAAGTATTTTGCAGGCGTGCCATAGCCCAGCATATTTTCTTTTTTTCCTGCATAATCCCCTGCAACCACGGGCTCATTTCTGCTTATTGCAACGCGCCTGTCTCCGATAACAGCTGTATCTCCTTCAAGCCTGAACGGTGCAGAGCCTGCTGCGGTTATGTTGGAGCCGATAAGCATTGGCGCACTGAGGTCTGTGCTGCATATTACCTTTATTCCTTTGCCGCCTAAATATAATGCGGCTTTCACGTCTCCGGCGGAATCGCAGCTGCCGAGCACTGCTGTCGCATTCTTTGCTATGGCCCGTGAAACAATCATGCCAATCCCTCTGGTGTCTATGATTACTGCTATGTCCTTTCTTAGAAGCCTTGTTGTCGGATATAACACATTTTCAAAAGGCACTTCAAACATATAAACCCCTTTTTCATCCGGCGCATACCATTTTCCGTCAATTTCCTTTACAATAGTGCCTGCTGCAATATAATGCCTGAACCCCGCAGCAGCCTTGAGCTCGCTTAAAACCATTCCCGCATTCTCATCCAGGATGTTTCCGGAAAACGGGGACTGGAGCTGCATTGCCCTGAAATCCCTTGTAACCCCGTCTGCCTGCGATACAACCACGTCATTGCTGTTAAGGGCTATCCTGGTGCTGCCGATTATCACATTTGAGAATGCGCTGCTAATCCCTGCATTATTCTCAAACGGCTTTGTGTCAGACTGCCATTCTGTCTCCCTTCCCACTGCAAGATTGAAGTTGAGCAGCGCCCTTTCTTTTTCTCCAGCCCTTCTCCACGCTTCCGCAGCCTTCAGGCGGTTGTATTTCGTGTCGTCAAGGCTTGCAATGCTTTCATACAGCAGCGCTTTTTCAAAAGGCCTGTCAGCCTCTTCTGCCTGCTCCTCTACTTTATGGAAAAAGTCCAGCGCAAACGAGAGCATTGCCTGGTCATTGTTCAGCCTTCCAAGCACGAATACAAGCTCTGCCCTTGCAAACGGGTCGTTCCCTTGCTTTAGTGCAGTGTCAATTTGTTTTTTGAAATCATCCGCATTGAAGCCCGCTTCAGAAACAGCATAGCTGAAGTTGTATCCTTTGCCGTGCGGGTCCAGGCCCCAGTCAGTGCACCCTGCAAGAAGAAAAGATGCAAGCACAAGCGCGGCTACAGGAAAAAGCCAGTGTTTCATGCATTATCATAATTGGCTTATTCTTAAAAACTTATCTTTTGGAAAGGATTACTGCAGCAGCACGGCATTGACAGTGCCTTCCTGGCCCGGCCTTGACGTTACTCTTGCCTTGCCAAGATCTGTCTCTATGATTGCGCCTTTTGTGAGAATGTTTCGCCTTACGAAGTGCCTGTTTGCCGCATTGTCTGTTATTGTCTTTATTTTTGCAACAACATACTTCTTCTCTTTAGGATTGTACACATTTGCGACATTGCACTGCAGCAATAAAGCCTTCCTTGCGCCGCCGAGCTTTCTTACGCTTATTTTCTTCTTTTCACCCAGCTTTGTAAGCGTTGCAAGCCTTCTTCCCTGGTTTGCCCTTTTCTTCTGGTACTCGTGGTATCTTCCGCCGCTTACTTTCCTTTTCGGCCTTCTGCTTGTTTGTGCCATTTTACTGAACTGAGTAGGGGGGTATTTAAATACTTTTCTGTAAGCCAGCCTGCGCCCACCAACTGCCTTCCCAGCCCGCCCGTCGAAAGGTTTTTAAAGGAATACCTTCTCCTTTCAAGAAGTTTAATTTGTTTATTTGGAGGTTATTAACATGGAAACAGACAGGCCGTTGGACGCGTTAAACATTGCGAGAAACAAGAGAGTTATTGTTGAACTGAAGAACAAGGTTCAGATTACAGGCAATCTTAAGGCATTTGACATACACATCAACACAGTGCTTGCAGATGCGGAAGAGCATGATGAAAGCGGGGCATTGAAGAGGAAGCTCGGCACAGTCTTCATAAGGGGAGACATGATAGTGCTTATATCGCCTTCGCCTGCTTAAGGGCTTTTGATAAGGAGACCTAAAAAATGACTAAAGGCGCAAGCTCAATGGGCAAGAAGTCCGGAAAGGACGTTCACATAAGGTGCAGAAGGTGCGGGCGCTACTCCTACCACAAGATAAAGGGAGTCTGCGCAGACTGCGGCTATGGAAAGACTGCAAAGATGAGAAAGTATGGCTGGCAGAAGTGGGAAAAAAGGCCCAACCACAGAAAGGCGAAAAAGTAAAGCCCCGCGAGCAGAGTTAAGTGGGGCTTGGAACGCCAGTGTCAATGCCTTATTTTTATATTCTATTCGTTTTATTCTTATTACAAACCTTTTTATACAATGGTTATTTGTCTTTAGCTGTTTGCAGGGGTGCCGGAGTGGTCAAACGGGATGGGCTTAGGACCCATTGGCTTAGTGCCTCCGCAGGTTCGAACCCTGTCCCCTGCATAAGGGACTTCGTCCCTTATCAACCCTCTGCGGGTTGCTCATTGCATTCGCAACCCACATAGCGCCATCCGCATAGCGATGGCGCAGGCATTTCAAGGGGGCAGGCTCGAATGGAGCGCAGCGGAATGAGAACCCTGTCCCCTGCATAGAATCCTTTGCTTAAGAATTGTAATTCTCTATAATCCTCTGCACCCATGCCTTGCTCGGGGTGTTGAACACATCGCCCCCTGCTTCATAGGGATAACGCATAATGGAGTTGAAGCTTGGCCTTAAATTGTTTACATACCAGTTCCCACAGTCCCCGCCGCATCCCCGCCAGTTGTTTGAAACAGCTTCTGCAGCATTTTCATCGCTCCATCCATACGTGCTGGCAGCCGCTGATGCAGTAACGCAGTTTGGCGGCCCTGCATTGCATCCGCTCAATTCTTTTCCTTTGCTTTGGTTGTATTCATCATTTAGGCTGCCAAAGCTGTGCCCAAACTCATGGACAGTTATTGCTGTAAACCATTCTCCATCGTTGCTTCTTGAGATATATGCATTGCCTCCGAAATTGGCGAATGACCTGAATCCTAACCCTGAAAGCGTTATAATCCTGTCCCCGGCCGGGCAGTTCATTCCCAATGAGTTAATATATCTTCCCGCGGGCACATTGCCGCCAAGCCAGTCGGAAAATTCCATAGGCACCATCGTCTCGCCGCTGTAAATTGCCCATATGTTGAACTTGCTCCTGCTGTTATTGAAAGGGTCCACAGTCAGAATGCCGATATGCGCCCCGTCTCCGTTTACTGCATAGCCCACATCGCGCACAAAATCGCTTTCTTTCATATACCTGTCAGATATAAAAACAATGTCAACTGCGCTTGCAGAATCCCCACCGGCATTTACATCTGTAAGCTGCTGGCATCCCGCCTGCCTCACGCAAAGCTTCTGCATACATTCCCTTCCCTCGCCGCAGTCGCTGTTTTCCCTGCATCTTTCCAGGCTGCCGCTCATTCTTCTGAACTCCCCTGAAACAAGAGTTCCGTCAAAATAGCATTCCCTTGTGTCAAGCATGCATTCAAACAGGCTGTAAAACTTTCCTCCTGCATCGTATATCAGCGATTTAAACCCCGTCCCGAAATCATACCAGTTTGCGCCTTCCTGCATCGCCACGTCATCCCTGCTGAATATCATTGAGCCGCGGGCGCCTTCCTTTTTCACTGCAATCCTGCTTTCTACGTCGTTTGCCTCAAACTCCTTTATGTAAAGATTATTATAAGCTGAGGACGCAGGATAAGTGAGTGCAAGAGAGAATGGCTTTCCCCTTGTTCTTTCGTGTATTGTTTCGCCTTCTGGTGTTTGCACTGTTGTTGTTATCTTTGTTCTCCATGGCTTAAGCCTTATGAGCCCTTCTGATTTGCTGAAAAAAGAGCAAACGCCGCTGTCCAGCTTGAGGTCTTCTTCCTGCCCTACAGCGCATGCCTCATACAGCGAATTGTCGCTGAATGCCATCATTGCGCCTTTGCTCAGGTCTATAATCCCCTCGCTCCCAACAGAGAGCTTTAATGAAGCGGGCTCTCTTTCATTCTCAACTGCCATGCCTATGTTAAGCCCCTCATCACCGAAGACATCCGCATTGTTTGCAAATACAACGTCCATGTATCCCTGGTAGCCGACGCCTTCTTCGGAATGGTTCAGCTGCCTGTGGTAATACCTCCTCAGCTTTATGTTTTCATCAGAATAAACCTCAATATCGCCAAACCCGCTCCTGCCTTTTGTGAACGCCTGCATTTCCAGATAGGTCACATTTGCCAGATAAATATTATTAAGGTTTGAAACCCTGTTAAGGAACCTTTCATTCAGCTCTCCTGTTTTGTATTGCTCATATCCCAAGTTAAATATTGCAAGTCCTTCACCTGTCATATTCAGGTAAGCTGAAGACGGCGTAAGGGAAGCGGAAATTCTGCATTCGTCTTCCTTGCACACAAAAAAGTAATAATGCTGGAAATATGCTGCTTTGCTTGCGTCGAATACCAGGTTTTCCCTGTTTTCGGCATTTATCGCAAACTGCCCGCCTGTGACATTAACCATTGCCTTGTTTTCTGGCGCAGACATGAAGCTTCCGCTGTTTACAACAATATTCTTTGAGCCTTCCTGTGTTTCCACATCCCCATACAAATACCCTATATTCCATTCCCTTGCCCTTCTGCCTTCGCCTGTCGCTGCCTTTATGTGCAGAATCCCGTTTTCGCATGCGGGTGCAGCCCCCAATATTGCTTCAAGGTGCGCGGGATTATACAGGGTCATCCGCATCCCATCGGAAGATGCGCACTCGCTTATGCCTGCTTCCTGTGCCGCAGCATAAGCCGTAAGTATTACAATAGCACATGCATAAATAAAAATCTTTAATTTCATGCCCTAAAGAAAGCTTATTTGATTAATAAAACTATTCCCTCAACTGTAAGCGGCAAGCTTATCTTCAATCCATTTTTCTGATATGCTGTTAAATGTTTTACTGTCAATCTGGTTGCTCATTAAGGATAACTCGCTGGGTCTTATGAAACCAGTGCAGGCTGTGCAGTCTCCGCCGCAGTTCTCTCCAGCTTCTTCAGCCAGGATCCGCTCTGCTTCAGCGCGGTCGCCGAGAATATTTGTCCATGCCTGCAGTGCATCTTCCCTTGTGGGCAGGCAGTTTGGTGCGCCGAAATATTTTGTATGCGGGCCTTGGTGCCAATATTCGTCCCAGACTTTGGCGAAACCGTGCGCAAACTCATGTACAAGAAGCAGGCCTTTGCCCAGCCCTGCATAAGTTGGGCCGGATGTTATAACCACGCCTTCGGGCTCTGAGAACGACCTGAATTCCATTTTTGAAACAAAAACAGCTTTGTCTGCATCAGCGCATCTTTTCATAAGCGAATTTATGTACCTGACAACCATATCCGGGTTTGCACGCGGTTCAAGGGCCATCCTTTCTTCCGCCAGCACATACCAAAAGCGCATCTTTGGTTTTTGCTCTGCCTTGCTGAACGGGCTGACTGATAAAAGCCCGTCAAACCCGTTATCCCCCTCTTTGTCAATCAATAGCTTAACTCCTGGGCTGTTTTCATCACTGTTTTCCAGAAAATCCTCTTCATTTGCATATCCTTCGCCTATGAACAGGATATCCAGCTTGTTTCCGATTGCATTTTCCCCCGGGTATGCCTCCCTGCACTCTTTTTTAATAACACAGACGCTTTCTACGCACTTAAGCCCTTCCCCGCAGCTGTTGCTTGCCGAGCATTTCCTGAGGATTTTCGGGTGCTCACCCAAAACCCTGCTCCTCTCGAGCATGCAGGACCTTGTATTTACATTGCATTCAAGCAGCTGGAATTTGCCTCCTTCATAAACATATGCATTAAAGCTCACACCGAAATCAAACCAGTTGCCGAGCATTCCTTCAGGCATATAAACATCCCCCCTGTAAAAAAGAAGCTGCCTGTTTGGCAGGCCCTGCCTTTCAAGGGTTACTGAGCTTGGTATGCCAAAAGTGTCAAATTTTCCTATAGACACCAGCCTGAAACTGCCGTCAGCAGGAAGCATAATTTTCAATGTAAAAGGGTACTCTATGCCCTCTTCAACATAGGTCCTGGGCCTGAATTTCATAATGCCCCTTACAGGGTCCACAAACCCGCTTCCCCTTATTAAAAAGAAGTCCAAGATATCCTTCAGCCCCGGCGGGACTTCATCAAACCGTCCCATCTCCTGCTGTATATGGTCTTCTCCTGACCACTTATAGATATCGTTGCTTGGAACGAGCACCATCGAGCCGCGGGAAAGGCGAAGAAGCTCAAAGTTATTATAAACAACAGTTATCCCTTCTGCATTTTCCTCGATGTTTTTTGCAAATACCTCAACAACCGCGCCCCCAAGCGGCGTTGCCTGCGCTTCTTTTGCAATGACTGAATAATAATTGTCAACATACGGGCCGATGAACCGCCTTGCCTGCGGGTCTGAATCCACTTTCATATGCTTTAGCATAATCTTTTCGTCTGATTTTACTGCAACTCCTCCGAATATGCTGTCTGGCGCATATGCAGTTATAGTAAGATTTATTGAATCCTGCACAACGATATTCTTAAGGTCTGTGAGATTGGTAATATATTTTTCTTCGATTTCTCTGCCCGCAATATAATTGCCCACTTTTGAAGAATCAACAGCAGCGCCTTTTCCTGTTATATTAAGGTATGAATAGGGCTTTTCTCCTGCAGGCAGCACTATTGCGCCTATGGCGCATCTTTCATTCTTTTGGCATATGAAATCATAGCCGTATTGCGTGTATATTGCATTCGTGAGCCTAAATCCCAGAAAAGGGAGATTCTCATTAGATGCATAAAACTCGGTTCCTGTGATATTTATCCCCAAGCCTGATGTTTCAGTTGCGGTGTAAGCCCCGCTTGTTACCTTAAGGCTTTTCCCGTCTTCGCCCAAAGCAATTATACCGGACAGGTAGCCAAGAACTGTGCTTGTTTCAGAACCCGGAAGAGCATAGTTTAAGGCCAAAGTGCCATCCGACTCTTCGTAATCATCAAAAACCGCGCTTATCTGCCCCGGATTATATACAGTAACACCCCTGCTGCCCTCAATGCATTTGTAGCCTTCTGGCATGGCCTGGCCGGCGCACCCGCTTTCTTCCTGCGCAGCCGCTGCACTGCATAATATTATAATCGCAAAACATATTGCAAGAACAGTTTTTATGGCCATGCTTCAGTGTATGATTTATTAATATATAAACCTGATTATAACGAACTGCATTTTATCGCTTTTAATGCAAACAATGCCCTGGACCAGCCTATCCCAAGAAGGGGTATTATAACATACACTACTGCCAACGCTATGGCTGCATTATTGCCCGCAATCCATTTTAAAAACAGGTTGACCATTGCGCCAAGCACGATGACTGTGAAAAACCAGTAAAGAATAAACGCGGGAAGCATTTTGTGCGTTTTTTTCAGTACACAGGACATGCTCGACATCATCTGCCTGTATTTTTCCTGCATTGTAAATGAATAAAGTATCTGCGTTATGTAAAATACCGCCAGCAGGCAAACCAGCAGGATGTTGAACTCCAGTGTTTTCACGGCAGCCAGCGAGAAAGTGTAAAGCTGGTCAAACATCTTGTTAAGGATAAAAAGGCCCAGCGCATAAAGAGGCACGCTGAACACAATAAACCGGATATAGTTTGTTGCGGACAAAAGCCTGTTCCTTGTTATAAGGCTGTAGTTCGGCGCCTCAAACAGGCACCACAGCACAATTATCACGACAGGCACTATGAAGAATGCAAAAAAATAAACCTGCTTCGCAAGCGGATTGAGTATGCCCAGCAAATCCCCTATCTGCGCCATGCTTTCTGCGCTGTTCTGCTGGACCAGCGCCTGCGCGCCGGCAATCTGCCCCGCATACTGGCTTATAATCGCAAAATACATCTTGATCCTTTCCCTTGCATAAACGAAAAAAAAGAAAGCTGCTGCAAGGAAAATTGTGTCAAGGGCAAGGAATTTCCACCAGTGCCTTTTAAAAATAAGGTTTGTTTCTGAAAATATATTCTGTTTTTGTTTCATTTTATTTCTTTATTGCTGTTTCATCTGCTGCACCCGGCATATGCTGCATCAAACACCGCCGTTCCGATAGCTTCCTGCCCTGCCCTGTTCGGGTGCAGCTTGTCCGGGTTTGCGTATTCATCTTTCATTGCATCTGGGTTTGCAGGGTCTTCAAGCGCGCTGTATACGTCAGCCCTTATGTCAACATCCTTTGCGCCGTTTACAGTATCCATTATCCAGCTGTTTACTGCATCGTTCCTGTTCTGCAGCGGCGGCGTCCATTCCCTATAGCCCTTATACGGCGTTATTGTCAGGGCTATCACTCTCATTCCCGCCTGCTTTGCCATTGTATACATATCCTGCAGGTCTGCCTCAACAGCGTTTGCATTGTTGCCGTTATTGATGCCTCCCATTATTATCACTTCATCGAAACGATGGCTGATTATGTCAGCCTGGAACCTGCTTTTAATCCTTGACGTTGTTTCACCGTTGACGCCGTAATTGTAAAAATCAAACTCTGTATTGCACTGCCTGTTTAAGTAGCATGCATAGCTGTTTGTGCCGTTTGTTATTGAGTCGCCGATTACCCCGACTTTCTTTGCGCTCGTATATGTAACGCCGCTGCAGCTTGCGCATCTTGTGTTTGAAGTGCACATGCTGGCCGGAGATTGTGCATCTGCGCCTGGAGTTGCGGCTGCCGGAGCGTCTGTCCTTTCCGCGCATGCCCCGTCTTTCCATTCGCAGTATAATCCTGCCCTTGCTGTGCATGCAACTGCCTTGCACATTGCTTCATCATTATTGAAGTCGCTGCATCTTTCTGTGCTTGCGCATGTGTAGCAACTATCTACGAATGTCCTTACCTGATAGTCTGTTCCAGGCACGCCTGCCGCGCCTTCCTTGTAATAGCATGGGCCAATCCCGTGGCATTCTGCGCTGTCGCAGCTATTAAATAAGCCTCCCCATGTGCCGCTTCCGCCGCACCCACGGCATCCTGTTGCTTCGGCAGCTTCCGCGCTTTGTGTAGCTGCCTGCGATGCTGCCCCTTCAGTGTCCCTTGGCGGATATACCCATATTTCAGGCTGCCACTTCCTGCTTTGCTTGTTGTTGGAATCACGGAACACTCCCATTTCGCTCTCTCCAACTCCGCCGTACATGTCAATCTTGCATCTTTCGTGGAAGCCCCCGCCTGTATCTTCTGCATAATACCAGCCGTTAAGGGGATTCCCATCATTGAACTTTATGTACAGCAGCGAGCCGTAGGGTATGAAGCATTGTGACCCGTCATTAGGGTTTACTGCAATTGTCCTGTGGACATCAGGTTTTACGCCTGTTTTTGTATAACCGTGCTCATTTGCCGGTGTTTTTGGGGTGCCGCCCTCTCCCTTTCGTATCCCTATACCCTCCGCAGAATAAATTAAATTCTCGCACGCGCCGCTGCCCTCGCATTTAATCTCTTCGTAATATCCCCTGTCTGCAAGGGGCATTTTGCAGGGGGTTTCCCACCAGCACGCTTTCTTTTCGCCTAGGGCTGTGCATTTTGTTTTACAGTATTTGTTGCTGCCTACTACTTTGCATAAATCAGCCCCGGTGCAATCGGTGTTGCTTGTGCATTCTTTGGGGTTTGTTGCCAGTATTGTTTCTGCGTTGTTCCAAAGCCCTGTATACCATTTTGTGCCGTCTGCCCATCCCGGCTTGTCTTTGCAGTCTGCTGTATAATAAACAGTAGCCGCAACCGCGCCTTCTGCAAATGTTGAAACCCCTTCCGGGGTGTTGCTTGGCGTGTCCTTTAAAACAATCTGCTTCATAATCCGCGTTTTAATAACATTATCAGCTGTTCCCGGTATGCTGCCCGGGTCAAAGTCCACATAATACCCATAATTTACCACATTGCCTGTTGTCCTCGCGCCGGGATTATCATAACCAATGCTCATTCCGGTTACAGGAGTGACTTTCGTGCCTGATGAGCTTGTCGGGTTGGCAACTGCCTGTGTTGCTCCTGCGCCAGCACTCGGCCTCTGTTCCATGCTTGCCTGGCATGTCCCGCTTCTCCATTCGCAGTTCAGGCCTGCTTTTGATGTGCACTGCTGTGATTGGCATTTGTCGGGGTCGTCATTATAATCAGAGCACTTTGCGGCTATTGCGCATGCATGGCATTCGTTTGCCACGTCTTCACTGGACCATATACCCGAAAGGGCCCCTTCTGTGAAAAAGCATGAAGAGCTTAATGCGCCGCACTCTTCCCTGTCGCACTGGTTGGTCGTGCCGTCGCCGCACCTTTGGCATCTTAATTCAACAACCCTGGAATCAGTCGCATCTTCACTTGCCTGGCCCTCGAACCCTTCTGCTTCAAACGGCACTTCAAGGTTGTAATATCTTAAATAAATTGGGTCAAGCACTGTGCCGTATTTTGCCTGCGCAGCAGGCGAGTCCATTCCCTTAAGCGCGGTCAGGTTTGTTTTTGCAATGGAATATGTTTTGTTTAACTCCGCCCTGAACTCCCTGAAGAAGTCAGGCAGTGTTGCAGGGGTTATTTCACTGCCCCGGAATGTTGGTATAATCTCATCCTGCAGCCTGATTGAGAAGTCTGCATGCACGCCCTCAAGTTCATATTCAAGCTGCTCCTTCAGCATCCTGATTTCCCGTCTCAGGTCATATTTAGCGCATTTTTCAGCTGATGTTTCCATTAGCGTGCTGTACATATATTGCGATTCGGCCGCAACAGCAGGTGTTATTGTCCTAAGCTCAAGTATATGGTAAAGAGCCATTGCTTCTGTGATCTGGCCGCATTCTGTTTTCTCAAGCGCGTTAATCCTGTTAAGGTCTGACATGCTTGCATTGTAGTCAAGAAGGCCTGTTATGCCAAGCTCTTCTTTCTGCTCCCTGAATCCGGCTTCATCAAGCGCCCTTGACACTTCTTCCATTCTCTCAGTGTCCCTTATGCTCACTGTAGTCATGTCAATCCAGCACTTGCCCAGGCTTCTTCCTGAGGAATCCTTTCCGCACGTGCCCACTTCTTTCCAGTCCAGCGAGTTTGTTCCCTGGCCGGGGTTCTGCGCAGAGCATACTCTCTGTATGCCTGACGATAATATCCCGCCGCTGCTCGGCATGGGCAGGCTGCCCAGCGAGGGGCTTGTTGTAGGGGCTGACGGGACGCATTCTTCCTCTGAGTTTATCTGCCTCTGCGCTTCATCTGAGACAATCAAGTCATTAAGGTAATTCAGGCCGAAGGATGTGGTCACTTTTCCAAATCCGCACTCTGTATTCCCGTTCAGGGTTATGCAGACCTGGTCAAACCCTTTTGGCGCGATGCAGTCAATGTTGTATGATGCAATGCCTCCCTTGTCTATGTGGCCCTGCCTGCCCTCGCACCTTTCTGTCACATATCTCGGGCTTTCGCCTGTGACTGAGTTTTTCAGGAACACCGAATATGTTGCTTCATTGTCTTCGCCTGCATATATATGGTAAAACACTTCATACCTTGATGTGCCCGTTGTTTCTGAGAATGATGTTTCTGTAAGCAATGCAGTGTACTGCGGCGGGCTTTCAGGCTGCGCAAGCTGGTCAAAGAATTCGCCGAGCGCAGGCACTTTCCCGAATATAGCCTGCTTGCACACTGTCGTCCCTATCTCTTCCATCGACCTGGACTGGTATGACGCAAACGCAGTCTGCGCATACTGGGTTGTGAAGAATGAAACAGAGTCTGCCACGTTCTGCAGGCTTGACTCAAAAGTCATGTATTCTCCGCCTCCTTCCTGCTGGCCGAAGAATGTCTGTGAAATCCAGTTGAATATTCCTCCCCTGATATTGAATATTGCTATTGCCTCTTTCCAGAGCAGTTCGCATATAAATACAGACCTGATTTTATCGCAGATGCCAACCGACTGGCCGCTTATCTGGGCTGTCTTCAGGCATTCCACATACCCGCGCAGCACTGATTTAATGTTCTGCAGCCCTGCAAGCACGCCTGTAAGGCATATCGGCACCGGCTCATACGGTATGTCAAAGTTCGGAAGACCAAGCACCATTGAGCCGATAAGGCCTGTCTGCACAACATCGTTAACCTGCCATGTCCCGCCAAGGTTGAACCTTGACGCAGGGCACATCACCGGGTCGCAAACGCCAAACAGCAGCCTGCAGTCGTCCGGGTCCATTGTGTCGTAGCAGTTTGGCTGGCTTCTTGAGTTGTCTGACTGCGCCCTTGAAGTGCTTACTGCAAACTGCCTGCCGGATGCGCTTATCATCTGCCCTTCTGAGCGCGTCCCTACCCTGCTTGCTGTTTCAATCAGGCTCCTCTGTATGGATTCTGAGTCAGACCGTTCAAGCATGCTCTGGTGCCTCACAAGCACGTCATCCGCAGTGCACAGCAGGCCGTCAGTCCCGACATTCCATTCCTGTATTACGCTCGGGCTTCCGTCCATGTAGAAGTCAAGCACTTTAACATAATTGCCGTTTGTTGTCGGTATGCAGTAAGGCTTTCCGTCCGGATAGAATTCAGCTGTTGCTGATTGCGCATAATTATCATTTGTCTGGCCTGTTGCGTATGCAGCTGTCATCGCGACAAAGAAGTTGTTGCTTCCGTCCACAAACACCTGTCCCTGGTTTGTGCTTAGCGGCGCCGCGGGATTTTCCTGGTAAACAACCCTTACTCTTTCCAGCTCAGCCGCAATTTCCTTTTGCCTTTCTGCATCATTGCTTGCAGCCGCGGTTGCATTTTCCAATGTTAAGCGCGCCACATAATTCTCAACAGTTGCTTCGGCCAGCCCGACCCTCCCGATAGGGGTGTTTGAGTAAAACTCATTGTTTTCTCTCCTGACTGTTGCAAGCGGCACCAGGCCTATTGATTCTATCAATGGGAAGTCATTTGAGTTTGTATCCGGATTCGCGAGGCTTGATTGATAAAGGTCAGAGAATACCTGCCTCTTTTCGTCTTCAGGCAGCTTGTCGAAGTCCGGGTAAGTTGCCTGTATTGCGCCTACAGCCTCGTTGTAAGCAGTTGTCCTGCCGCTGTTTTCAAGGTTGAATGAACCCAGGTTTCTGTCAACTTCGCGCCTTAAGTCATAGCCTGTTTCATCGCTTCCCCCGTTTAGCTGCGTGTATGCACTTGACTGCCTCATAAGCTGCCAATACCTATAGTCCCTGAGCTGCTGCTCGTCGAACAGGTCTTCGCCTATATAATCCCCGTATTTGCTTATGTTGCTGTAGTTTGATGCAAGCTGCCTGTACCATGCCTGGCCCCTGTAATTTTCCATGTCGTCATTTGCTTTTTCCACTGCTTTCTGCGAAGCGTCTATAGTGGTGTCAATGGATGCGGAGTTTTCTGCTATGCATTTATCATAACTGCCATACTGCCTGTCATCCCCGCTGTTAGCCCTGCAGTATGCGTCCCATCCGCTTCTGCCGTCAATGCCGTGCATTGCAAACTGCCTTGCCTGCGTCCTTGACAGCCCCATGAAAAACGAGTTCTTTATTGTAAGGAAAAGGAATGTGCCGAGGCACACTTTTTTCCAGACAGTCACGACATCTGTAAGCTCGTTTATTACATCATCAAGGTCCTTGATTATTTCCTGCGTGTCATTTATCTGGCTTCCTATTTCGTCAGGCGTAAGGCTTATCAGCCTTTTTTCTATCGGGATATGGACTGTGAAGTTTGTTTCGCTTACGAGGGGCGCGCCCGTGCCGGGTATAATTGTCACGATTGCGTATTTTTTCAGGTCCACTGATTTCAGCATTACTGTGTGCCCGTCCAGGGTGATGCTTTCCCTTATTGAAAGCACTCTTGTTGTCCTGTATGCCTCCGGAGGTGTTGCCCTGTATGTTTTTTCTATTACGACTGAATCAGCGCTCATGCTTTTGACATTCCAGTTGTAGTTTCTTGCAACGCCGTCAGGCCCTGTTTCCACAAAGTCGTTTGCGAATATGCTTTTTCCTGCCGGTATGCTTTTTGTCCCTTCCTGCTCGACCTGCAGTGTGGCTGTCGGCCTGCTTGCCTGGTCCTGCCACAGGATGTTCATCAGCTTAACCCTTACTGCTGCGCCGTTCTCCTCAAACTCGCCTATTGTGAACCTTGCGTGGTCCAGCGCATCAGCCTCAAGCTCGTCTATCCTCGCCCTTGCTTCAGGTATGAAGCTGCCCTTGTTATTTCTTATCGATTTCTTGTAGTATTCAAGCGCTTTCTCAGAATCTCCGAGCCAATAATATATATTGCCCAGCTTGAAATAGGCCTTGTCTTCGTACAAAATGCCCTGGCTGTCTTCTATGCCGAAATACTGCTGCGCAAGCCTTTCGTACTCTTTTGCGGCTGTACAGTATACCATTTCCTGCGTTGCGCTCTTTATTGTTGCAAGCCACTGCTCCGGGCTGTCTGATTCCCTGAGTATTATTTCCTTGCCTTCGCATATGCTGCTGGCTGTCCTTATTTCTGTGCAGCTTGTCCTGCAGGCCCCGCCTGCCTGTGAACATGTCTTTTGCGCTGGGGCAGCGGCCTGTTGTGCAGGTACAGCCTGTGTTACTTCGGCAGCTGCTGCCACAGGCTCAGGCTCTTTTGGCTTGCAGCAGAATGTAGGCACGAATCCGCCCAGTGCGGTTACATCCATCGGCACACATTGCGCGGACTGCTGGAGCATGTATGTTTCGCCTGCGCCTGTATTGCAGGCTGTTTTGCACTGCCATGCATCATCCGGCCCGCACTTGTTTTGTTCCTGCAGCTTCAGCGTTGACACCATCCTGTCTCTCAATCCTTCAGGGTAGCAGAACTTGTTTCCGTTATATGCCCCCCCGCTTGCGCTGCCGCATTCAAACGCCCCCTGCCTTGATGTTTGGGTGATTGAAACCTGTGCACCAGCTGCCGGGGTTATGCAGCACTGCTGTGATGCTCCGCACTCAGTGGCAGGCAGCAGCGCATCTGTACCGCATTCAGCTGCGCAATTTCCTTCAAATCCGTATGCTGTGCAGCTTTCCTTTTGGCAGCACTTGTTTCCTGCGCCACACTCTGAGTCATAGCGTGTTAGCGCACTATATCCTGCGCCGCAACTCCCTGCCTTGCAGGACCCCATATCCTCAGGCCCGCAGTTTCCAGGCGGCGTGCAGCACTTCTTGCCCGGCCCGCACACCACATTATTTTCAGCAACCTCTGTGTATCCGCCTGGGCAGCTGCCTTCAACGCACACATTGCCTCCATGAGCGCTTGAGCCGCAGGTTTCTGCCGGCTCGCAGCACGAGAACCTGGATTCTCCGGAGCTGCTTGTTATAGTGCATTCGCTTTCGTGCTCGAAATCAGGGATAGGGAAAGTATATGAGCATACTGACCTGCATATGCCTTTGCCTGAATCGCATGTTTTTTCCCTTGCGCAGCATTTTCTGTTTCCGCACTCAATGTTGAAAAGCGGAAGCTCAATCTCTTCGGGGCCGCAGCTGTCCCTGCAGTCATAAGTGTTTCCTGCGCATTTTTCAGGCCTGCAGCACTTTGACAGCAGACCGCATTCGCTGTCATACCTGCCCTGGCTGCTGTATGAGGGAGCAGTGCATGATGTAAGGCAGCTGTATGCATCATTCGGCCCGCAGGTCTTTGTTTTGCAGCATATGTTCTTGCTGTTTAATTCGCTGCACACATCATTATTTGCAGAAACTGCTTCTTTTGAGGCGTCGTCACAGCTTGCAGAACACATTGCCCCGCTTCCTGCATCGCAAATAATGCTTTGGGCAGTCCCCTTGCAGCATTTCCACCATGAAGCTGGATTTGAGAGGCATTTTCCGGCAGTGAATGATATTTCTGTCCTGCCCAACCCTGACACTGACATGCAGGCATTTACCCTCGTATCGGCGCATGTGCCGCCCATGGCTGCGCACGGCGTGTCATCCCGCGGCGCTGCTGTAACCAGGGCTTCGGTGCTTACTGCGCTTTCTCTTTCCTGTGCAGCTGCTACTTCCCCGTCTGTTTCAAGCAGCGCTGTTTTTCCGCAGCATGATTTTCCTCCATCGCATGTGCCTTCAAGCGCAGGATAGTTTACTTCATATTGGAATGCGCCCGTTGTCGCTTCCGCGGTTCCGGCCTGCCTTTCATCCTGCGTAGCTCCCCTTATCGCGCCAGCGGCGGAATCGCTTACAAGCCCGACTGCCGATGCGATTGTTTCGCCTGCCCTTTCAATGAAGCTCTTTGAAACTTTTGTCTGGTCCCTTGGCCCCCTTATGACCAGCTCATATGTGATTTTTTTGCCCTGCCTTATTGTGTTTATTTCCTGGACAACAAGCTCAGAACCAGGGTAAAGCTTTGAGCCTTCTGTGACAACATACTCCCTTTCCTCTCCATTAACATTAACCCTTATCCTTGCCCTGTGCTGTGACGGCTCTATTATGTCGCTGAGCTTGACACGGAATGCATTTGTCATCAGGTCTGTTGCAGTGCTGAGCCTGATGGGATCTGAAGTTTCGCCTTTCGCCAGCTCAATGTCTTCAAGGGGCCTTGGAGTTCCTGTAAAAGGCCACTGCAGGTCCTGCCCTCCGTATACGGTAAGCTTTGCACTGTCTTCTGTGATTTCGCTTGCCCTGACCGCGCCCCTGCCTGAGAAGAATTTGTACTCATCAAGCGGCTTGCTTCGCCATGCAGACTCATCGCGGTCCTCCGGGATGACAAGGTCCTGCTCTATCATGCTGTAAAGCCTGTCTGCATTTTCAAAAGTTATCTCGGCTTTCATGTTCAGGTTAATCTCATCAGGCACATCCGCTTCCTTCTCAATCTGCTTCAGCGTGATGATAAGATAGCCAAGGTTGTCCATTGAATACTCTCTTGGCTCGACAACATTGGGGTTGCCCCTGACATAGCTCATTGTCTCTTCGTCAAGCGGCCTTGTGTAGAACCGCTTTATCTTAACCCCTGTGCCGTACAGCGGCTCTGCAGTTGAACTGCTTCCGATAATGCTTCCCGGGCTTGTGCCTGTAAGGAAAACATAGACAGGCACGTCGCCGTCTTCTATTACGCCTGCAGGCAGAATGGCAGGCTCGTATCCCTTTACATTAACAAGTATTGATTCTCCTGTGGCCTCTTCCTTTGCTTCCTGCTCCCAGTCAAAGATTGCCGCGGAAAACGGCGTTGTTATTATAATCATTGAAAGAACCAGCCCAATCACCGCGTTCCATTTCATGATTCTCTTCTTGCTTGCCATATTTTCTCTTTTACTCTATTACCGGCTGCAATGCCTTTGACGGGTCCTGCAGCGAATCATACGCCTCTTCCATATCTTCAACAGTCCCGGGCACGTCGCCCGCCGGAACGTAAAATATCACCTTGCTGCCTTCATCAAGCGCCTTCCTTGTTACCTGCCATACTGTTGAAGAGCCGCCGCTGACAACCTGGTTAAGTGCCATGTCCGGCGTTGATGCGGTTGTGCACCGCTCTTCTTCAAACCCGAGCAGCCCGAGTATGTTCCTTGTCGGCGCCTTAATGCAGTGTGTTATTTCCTTGCCTTTTATATTTATCTCAAATCCCTGCGTTATGAGGGTTGTGCTTAAGTCGTGGCTGCCTGCGATAAGCCTTATTTTGCCTTTTGGCTCAACAAGCGAAGTGCCAAAACCCAGCCCCTCGTTTTCTATATTTATGATAACTGTTTCTGAAGATTCCACGCCCCTTTCAAATCCCTTGTCCATGACTTTTATCTCGTAATCCATTTCCTTGTACGGCTCAAGCTTTACTGAATAGCTGTCCGGCTGTATTGTGCTGGCTGTTTCCCTGCCGTCATGGAAACCTTCTTTGCTTGCAGTCAGCAGTGCATTTGCACACGGCGGAATATCCGCCTCAAGCACCGCCTCGCCTGTGCGCCTGTCTGCCTTTGTTCTGCCCAGATTGCACACTGTGCTTACGCATTTCAGGCTTATTTCTGCGTCTGCAACAGGGTTGAGATTGCCGTTTGCATCGGGGCTTAGCGCATATATTTTTGCATGCGCCGCCTTGTTGCCGCATATCTTGTTCTCGGGCTCCGGAATGTCCAGCGTCCCTTCCCTGTTTTCCCTTGGCTGGTTGTTGTCTATAACTACCATTGTTGCAAACTGAAACAGGTGCCCGTTTGTGTCTGTCAGCGCCACAAGCAGCGGATACTGGATATCGTATATGAAATTATAATCGTTAATACAGAAAATAGACGTGAGGAATGCCATTGCGCTGTTCCCCATGCCAGCAAGAGGCTCTGCTGTGAGTATCTCCCCCTCCGAAGGGTAAACCTCCATTTTCACAGGCCATTCCTGCGAGAATTTGAATCCTGAGCTTATGCTTCCATGCCTGTCTTCAAGCGCATCCCATGCAAAGTATTTGCTGCCTGTGCTGAATGCAGTGCCGCCCAGCTTTATGAACTGCATGTTTGAGTTAAGCGCTTTCTTAAGCTCGCCCATCACTTTTGATTTTGTCCACACTTTTGGCGCGCATGTAATCTCTGTCCCCGAAAATGGTATCCCCTTGTAAACAGCGAGTATGTCTATTGTCTTTTCCTCAAGATAAAAATCATTGCTGTCCCTGCTTATTATTTCTTTTCCTATATTGTACATTTCGCCTATTCTTGCGTCGACTTTTGCATAGAACTTGGGCAGTCTGTAATTGAAATCCTGTATCTCTATTTTGACAGGGTAGTCCACTGTAAACTGGACCTCTGCGTCTTTTATGTTGACAGTTGACTTTATCCTTCCCTGTGTCAGGTTGTATTTCTCAAACAGCGTGAAATTCTGCGTGCATTCCCCGAGCCTGCTGTTTACATACTCGGCAAGCGAGGCTTCCATTTCCTTTATAGTGGGTATGCTTGTTTTCTGTATACCGTTCGGCTCTGCATAGAACCAGTATGCAGTCTTCATGCCGCTGCCCGGTATTATCTCAAGCGTTTTTCCAAACGGGTGCGCAGGTGTCGGCGGTATTTCTGTTGCAGGAATATCGATGTATCCGCCCTGCATCCCGAGCAGGGTTACGCCGTTATCCGCTATTGACTGCACGCAGGACTGGCCGAAACTGTAGACTTCCATAGCCTTTTCAGGCACAGCCATCGCGAGCAGCCTTTCCTGCTCCCACTGGTCCGCTGCGGCCCTTGCCCTGAAGAAAATTATCAAAACCGCAAGCGCAACAACAATTATTCCAAAGACTACATAAACTGCAACCTGCCCTCTTTTTTGCATACTATTTGGAAGTATTAGGGTTTTATAAATGTTCCGAGGTTTGTCGTCGTGAAAAAGTATTACGGTAAAATAAAAGTGAATGGACCCAGCCAGATTCGAACTGGCGGCCTGCCCCGCTGAGGAGCATGCGCTATTTCTGCCAGCGTATCTGCTAAAAACACTTCAATGGTTATAGGAAATCCCAAGCAAAACTTACCTTGCTATCGCATCCAGCGAATTTTTGCCCCAATCCAAATCAGGGTTTGTATAATCAATCTCCCCGCCTTTGATGTAGGGGAGAATTTCAAATATGCCGAAGTGCGCTATCTCCTCAATCTTCGGGCGCCTGCATTTCAGCATATAGCTGCCAAAGGAAACAGCTTCCTTGTCAGTGAGCAGCGAAGTTAGAAACACCGGTTCAACTCCGCCAAAATAGTCGCTGCCTGCAAAGTAATCGCAAATCCCGTGTATTATCTGCTCCTGAAGCGAGGTGTCAATATGCGCATAAACATCTTTATACATAAACTGCCTTGCCTTTTCAAACTCTTCAAACATTTCGCCTTCGCTGAAGGAAACAAATCCTTTTCTTTTGCTTTCCTCAACAAGCGCGCTTACAAGGTTATTGACTCTCTTCCTTTGGTTTCTCCCCAGCTTTTTTGTCTTTTCCAGGACTGTTTCCCTGTCTATGTAGCCGTATCTTACTGCATCATCGGGGTCCGAAACTGTATAAGCTATTTTATCGGCAAAAAGCACTGCATTGTATTCCTGCGGAAGGCCCGGGTCTATGCTGAGCTCGCCGGAGCCCCTTGAATGGTTAATCCCGCCTTCAAGTGTTTCATACGACAGGTTGAGCCCTTTGCCTTTTCTTTCGATGTGCTGCGCAATGACAACGCTGTTGACCTCGTGCCTGAATGGCTTGCCTCCGATTTTTGTTAATGTCTGTTCGCCTATATGCCCGAATGGCGTATGCCCTATATCATGCACAGCCGCGATTGCCATGCATAAATAAGGGTTTAAGCCCAGCTGTGTTGCGATTGCCAGTGCGATTGAAACTACTTCCTCGGTGTGGACTAATCTTGTCCTCATGTGCGGGTTGTCAGGCAGGGAAACTACCTGCGTTTTAAACGCAAGCCTCCTGTACGCCTTTGATTGTATTATCTTTGTATAGTCATTAAGAAACGGGTCTGCTATTAATGTGTCCTCTTTTTCTTCATACCGCCTTCCCTTTGATATGAGATAAGGTTTCATAAACCGCAGGTAGCATATTGGCTTATATAAGCCTTTTTATTCTTTTCAGAAAAATGAATGGACCCAGCCAGATTCGAACTGGCGACCTTCTCCCTGTGAAGGAGACGTCATAGCCGCTAGACTATGGGTCCGTGAAAATTATTTGGGATTATGAATGGACCCGGAGTGATTCGAACACTCGACCTTCTCCCTGTCAAGGAGACGTCATAGCCGCTAGACTACGGGTCCATAATATAAAGCCAAGTTCCCTGAAATTCCCAGAGGGGTTGAAATCACTCGCGTGATTAACCCCTCTGCGACTTCGTATTCGAAACGCCTCATGCGTTTCGGATATCCGAGAATCTCTGATTCTCGAATACTTCGCTCAGCCCCAGAGGGGAGTTGAACCCCCGACCTGCTGATTACAAGTCAGCCGCGCTACCACTGCGCTACTGGGGCGGTTAAGCCGCTACTATGAATTATGGCTTATTAAAAAGGCTTTCGGTTGCGCCGTGAGCCTTTCGGATGCTGACGAGAAAGGCTTTGGGTTTTAAAAAGAAAGAAAAAAATAAAAGAATAAAATCAGGCGGATGCTTCGGCAGCATTTGTTTCTGCTTCTATTTCCACATCCTCTGCTTCTGTTGCGGCTGCAAGCTCTGCTATTGCGTTCGCGTCCTTAAGCTTTAGGAAAATCTGCCTGAGCGCTTCGTTTGCGTCTTTCAGCGCAGCCTTTGCCTCTTCCATGAGGCTTTTCGCTTCTTCCACTTTTGCCGTTTTCTCTTCTTCCGTAAGCTCTTTTGTCCTTACTTCAAGCAACAGCGAGTGCGCTGACTTGAACTTTTTTTTTGCAGAATCCACCTTTGACTTGAAATCAGCCACAAGCGGCTCAACGGCTGCCGTGTCTTTGCCGTTTTCAGCCATTCTCTCGAGCACGCGCTCAAGCTTTGCTGAAAGGAATTCAGCTTTCACGATAATGCCTGCAGTTCTTGCGTTGACAGCATACCAGAGATATGCGTTGACTTTCTGCTTTATTTCTCTCCATGCATCTGCAAGGTTTTTTGCAGCCTCTATTATTTCAGCTTTTGTCTGCGCGTTTTCAATCTCCTCCTTAATTTCTGTGATCTTTGTGATTTGTGCGTCAAGGAATTCTGCTGCCGCGGCTTCCTCTTTATCACTCACATATTCGCTTGCGGTGATTTTTTCCTTTGCCTGCTCCAGGTTTGCAAGCACCATCTCTGCCTGCTTTGCAAGCTTTTCTTTTGCAGACGCCCTAATCTCTTCCCTTGACTTTGCGCAGTCTTCGCTGTCCGGGCTGTCTTTGCATATTCTTTCTGTTTTTGCATTCTCAAGCCTCAGCTTTGCAGCCTCAAGCCCTGCCTTTGCTTCTGCATATTTCTCTTTTGCAACAACTATCTTTGCCTTTGCAGCTGCTATTTTTGTGCCTTCAATCGCCCTTGCCCTGAAGTTCTTTGCTTTTTCCAGCTTGCCGAGGATTGTGTCTTTTTTCAGCTCGTTCAGCTCGCCTGCCCTTTCGGCCCTTCTTTCTTCAAACTGTTGCAGCTTTTCCCTGAATTTTGGCGCAAGAGCTGCGATGTTCTCGAGCCTTTGCTCAAACATTGCCCTGCATTCTTCTTCTGTTTTCCCAGCCTGCCTGCACTTTTCTACTAATTGTGCGACCTGCGCTTCGTGCCTTGCAAGAAGGCCGTCTTTTGCAGTGATGAGGCGTTCCCTGTTCTCTGCAATATTTTCCCTTGCTTCTTTTATCCGCTCCCTGCCTTCCTTTATCCTTTCCCTAAGCGGGGCTGCGCTGCCATCTGCTGTTTCGGCAGCCGTGTCTTCTGTTGGCGCATCTGTGCCGCCATCTGCGCCTGCTGTTTCCTCTGCAAATGCAGAGGGCACAATGCCGGCGGCAAACAATGCCAGCACAAACAATGCAATTACTTTCTTCATTTTAGTCCTCCGATGTTTTGGTTTGTAGCTCTTGGTTATTAGCCGGTTCCTGGTAATGAGTTCTTAGTGCTGCCCTTTGGTTAGCACCCCGGCCTTTAGCTAATTGCGCTAATACACTATCGGTGTAGGCGCAATTATTTATATACATACTTTCACTTCTGTTATTTTAAAACTTTATACAGGCGCTTAATGCTTTACAGGGGGCAATATCTGCGTTTTGCCGGAAAACAAGCTGATTTTGGCCTTATTTGCAGAATAAGAATATTTTTATATGCCCCCCTATATATAATAGCATGATGAGGCAAATACTTATGCTGCTTATGCTGCTGCTGTGCCTGCAGCCAGCATACGCATCTGTGGTGAGCGGCGCCATATATAATTCAGAGCTTGAGCTGCAGAAAGATGTGAAGCTTGAAATAAATACAGAGCCGCGGCAGGCATTCATTTCAAAAGACGGGCATTATTCTTTCAATGTGCCTAAAGGCGAATACACGCTTAATGCCTTGTATTTTGAGAGCAATGAGGCGGTTATGGAAGCGGATGAAGAGTTGTCTGTAGTTGATGACGGGCAGTATACGCTTGACATAATACTGTTTGACGTGCTTGAGCAGGGCGCGGTTGAGGATATTGACATAGGCCTTTCAGGGCTTGAGGAGCAGGACAACATGCCGCTTTACCTTGCCGCGGGATTCCTTGCAGTGCTTGCTATTGCTGTCGTGCTTGCATTAAGGTTTGTGAAGAAAAAAACAAAAGAGGCGCAGACTGCTGTTGAATCGCACCTTGCAGGCGGGCCTGATGAATCTCTTCAGAAGATAGTGGCTATAATAAAGGCAGAAGGCGGAAGAACGACGCAGCTTGAGATAAGAAAGCATTTCCCGCTTTCAGAGGCAAAAGTCAGCCTGATGATAGCTGAGCTTGAAGACAAGAAGATTATAAGAAAAATAAAAAAAGGAAGAGGAAATATTATTATTCTTAACAGTTAAATCCTATCCTCATCTGGGCGCACAGCAAATAGTTCCCCTATTATATTTATAACTCGGCCCGCTTATTGTGGCAGGATAGGTGATTTCATATAGTGTTCCGCACGATTCTATATTTATTTCCGGGCTGGCTATATATTCGGTATTAGTACCCCAGAAATCTCCCCAAGTTGAGAAGTCACAATCATCTCCTGCCTTGCAAGTTCCGCCCAATATTTCACAAGCATTCTGGCCTTCCTGTTCTTTCGGAATGCAGCAGCGCCTTGTTTCAATAGGCTGCCCTGCTATCGGCGTCAAAAAGCATGCATCATTTGCAGCCCCTGATGTTGATCTTTCTTCACTGTCAAAATAGCATCTATCCCTGCATCTTCCGCCTGCCGCTGCGCATGCATTGTCTTGTGCGGTTTTTGCGCCCTGCGCTCTTTGTTCCTGTAATACGCACACTCTCTCTCTTAAGTCGCATTGCTCTGCTGCGCCGCAGTCTTCATCAGTATCGCACTTTTGGCCAAGGGTATCTTCGCTCCCTTCTCCAATAATACCCTTTGCGCCAGCCGCCCTGGAAACACAGCAGTCTTCATCTGAACGGCATCCTGATGCAAAAACCGAGGTTCTTGATTCCCCACATTGGCCCAATGTTCTGCATTGCCCTCCGAGCTCCCTGCATGTTTCCTCATTCCTTCTGGCTGCTCCCGCAGGGATGCAAATTCCATATCTCGCTCCAGCACCCTTTTCGCAAGCATATCTGCTGCTGCCGCAATCATCATCAGTTTCGCATGTGTCTCCAACTCCTTTTGCGCCTTCATCTCCTGCGCCAACTACCTCTTCAAATTCTTCACCTGAAAGCTGCCGTGGCGTGCTTGAGGTATACGCATGGCATGAGCCGCCAACAGCCCTCTTTTGGAAATAGCATGAGCCGAGTTCATTGCATTCATCTTCATCGCAGATATTGAAAATTCCTGCGCCGCATCTTCCGCACTGCGCCCGTGTCTCTTCTGCACTCTTTGCGCCTTCATCAAAAGGTGGCAGCTCGGCAGGCAAGGACCTGACGCATAATCTTTCAATGCACCTTCTTCCTGTTATGCAGTCAGCATCTGTATCACACCCGGGGAAGCAGACGCCTTCTTTGCATACAAGCGACGGGGGGCAGTCCAAATTATCAACGCACTTCTTAAAGCACCTTCCACCGGAGCATTTTTCTATCGGCCCGCATTCAGAATCAATTTCGCACTCAGCAAAAGGGGGGATTTCAGAAGCGGCCTTTAATCCCATTGTCATCGAAATACAGCATATTTCTGGTCTCCCGCAGCCGGTGCCTGCATTATTTGATGATTCACTTATTCCGCAGCTCATTTTGCAGCGCCCCCCTGCTTCCTGGCATGTTAACGTTTGTTGGCTTCTCCTGTCAGGGGCTGAGCTATACCTACATATGCCGTACCTGTCTGCTGTGCCCGGCCGTTTATAACACATATAATCTTCGTTGCCGCAGTCTGCATCACTTTCACATCTATCTCCTGTACCTTTTGCGCCCTCTTCAGCAGTTCTTGCCGGCGCACTGCGCCTTGCATTATCTATCCCCTTTTCCAGCTTCTCCTGCGTAAGCCCGCTCGGAGTTAATCCGACAACCATTGTGTCTCCAAGCCAGCAGATTCCGTCAGTTGTGCAGCTGAGCATTTCTGATTCATCCGCTGCCGCAGGGTTCAGGTTAATATTGAAATTAAACCCTAAGTCTTTTATTGATTTTCCCTGGGTCCACGTAAGCTCATCATTTGCATACAGAATCCATGCGCCGTTGGCAGGGTTAGTGACTTTCACAGAGCCCTGCATCAAGCCATTTTCAAGCATGGGAGTGATTGTCACGGTTTCATAGCCGGGCAGGAGCCTTATATCCATATTATCATCAAAATTACGTATTTTTATTTCCTTGTTGCCGGATTTCAACATTATGGAACTTAAGATAGTCAACTCATAAGCCCTTTCTGCTGTTTCAGGGTATATACTTATTTCATTAAACACGTCAGCGAGCTTACTTTGTGATACGAATATTGAAGCCTTTGCATCCCTTGCCAATACCCAAAAGATGGCACCTTCTTTCAGTCTTTCAGGGCTTGCAATAACCTTCACATCTTCTCCGTCGCTTGAGATAGCAACAGAACCAACATTTGCAATCAGTTCATTATTTGGCCTATACCCTTCTATAAAGTCAAGTATTGTTACTTCTTTGTCTGATTTAACTTTTATAGAATCAACCGCGCTTGTCTCTGCCTGCGCCTTTGCCTGCAAATTTAAAGTGTCGGTATTTCTTACTGTCCTCTTTGTAACTTTAACCTCCTCTAAATCCATAAGTGGTATTGCAACAAACTCATCTTCAGGCATAAGCCTTGCCTTTTCCTTTAACTCTTTAATATTATTTGGATGCTCTGTAACGTACACCTTTACCATATCATATGCCTCGGCAAAAACCGATTCGCCAACAAATCCCTGACCTGTGATTGTGAGATATCTTTCAGAATCTCCTTCCTTGTACAGCTGCCCTGACATTGCACAGCTTGTTGACATGCCTCTTTCATCTTTTTGAAGGCATCCGAAGAACACACTCTCTGCCAGATAAGCGCCGTCCTTTGACAGCCTGAACATTGGCTTTATTTTTTGCTGTGCATCTTTCACAAACTGAAGGGTGATTGCTTTTCCTATCAATCCAACATGGCGCCTGCCTTCTGGCGCTTCAAGCGGTATAAGCCAGCCGTCAGTAATATCAATTTTGTTGGTTGCGCTGTTTGCAGCTACAGTGCCATATATCTCTGCAAAGTCTATAAAAGCGCCTTCGTTTGCAAGCGGCCGGTATGACAATCTTATTTTTCCATCTTCCAGGCATTTGGCAAGCTCTGTGTCTTCGCTTACTATGGAAGAATCGCTCAGCCCGCGCATTATTGCATTAAGCTTTTCAGGATTATATTTTGTAGTGTACTGCCCGCTGCACACGACATTGCCCTGAGCGTCAGGCTCGCTTTGCAAAGCAGACACGCAGACAGACAGCATTACGAGCGCGGCTATAAGACAGAAAATTGTTTTATTAGTTTTCATATGGTGTTCACCTGCCATAGATGTAATTACATTACCTATATATATATTGCTAATAGGCGCTTAGCAGGCGGGGCCTATTTCTTTTTCCGTTCCATAACCAGATCGCCGATTGTGAATGATTCGCTCTTCCCCTCTTTTGCAGCGCCTTCAATTTTCATGATTTTTTCTATAAGCTTTATGCCAAGGAATTTTTCGAGCTTTTCAGCGGTGGCCAGCGTGGGCATCATTGCGCCTGACTCAATCCTGTGTACCACGGACTCTTTTTCAGCTATCGCCTTTGCAAGCTGCTCCTGCGTCAGCCCTTTCTTTTCCCTCGCATCCTTTACTTTCGCTGAAGCATTGACAATGGCAGGCTCTTCCTCCTCCTGCCGTGCGGGCGTTTTTGCTGCACCTGCAGCCCTAATTGGGGCATCGGTTCTCATTTCACTGGCTGTGCCGAACCTTGCGCAGTTCCTGCACACAGACATTTCGCATCCTTCAATCATGCATCTGGCAAGCTCTGTTGTTTTTCCGCAGATTTCGCATTGGCCCATGTAATCATCCCCTTATTTACATATGCAGGATATCATCGGAATTATATAAAGATTATTGGCTTTGAGCGCATATTTTGGGCGCAGTTTGCAGCATAACTGCATTTTGGGGTTTCCCCTCGGCGCAATAGAAAGGTTTATATAGTACTTCAGCAATTATCTTATAAAGTTTATTGTATTGCAAAATACATATCCGAACGCTATGTTTGGAGTTTCATATTTGCCGGCAGGCGGTAAAAATACCTCTTGCCATGGAGGACCAAAATGAGCTCATCTATAAAGCAATGCCCGGAATGCCATTCTGTGAATCTTACCATTAATCAGGAAAAAGGAGAGGTTATATGCAGGGACTGCGGCCTTGTCATAGAGGACAGGCTTGTGGACTTCGGCCAGGAATGGAGGGAGTTTGACCACGACCAGGCGTCAAAGAGGAGAAGGACCGGGGCGCCAATGACTTACACAAAATATGACCGGGGCCTTGGCACTGACGTCGGGCAGAAAGGGGACATTTACAGGCTTGGCATGAAAGGAAAGAACAAATTCTTCAGGCTGAGGAAATGGCAGTACAGGATAAGCACTGCAATTGAAAGGAACCTGAAGCTGGCGCTTGCAGAGCTGAAAAGAGTCGCATCATTTTTGAAGCTTCCCAAATCAGTTGAGGAAGAATCAGCGAGGATTTACACTCTTGCTGTCCAGAGGGGATTGGTAAGGGGAAGGAGCATGGAGTCTGTTGTCGCGGGCGCATTGTACGCGGCGTGCAGAAGGCATGAAGTGCCAAGGACGCTTGACGAGCTTGAAGAGGCCTCGGGCATTGACAAAAAGGAGATAGGAAGGACTTACAGGTTTGTCACAAGGGAGCTCGGGATAAGGATACTGCCGAGCAACCCTGTTGACTACATACCGAGATTCGCTTCAGCATTAAAGCTTTCTGCAGAAACACAGAGCAGGGCTGTTGAGCTGCTTGAGATGGCGCAGCAGTCAGAGCTGACTTCAGGCAGGGGGCCCACAGGAATAGCTGCCGCCTCATTGTATGTTGCTGCTTTGATAAACAACGAGAAAAGGACGCAGAGGGAAGTTGCTGACATTGCAGGCGTCACAGAAGTCACAATCAGGAACAGGTACAAGGAGCTCCTGAAGAAATTGAACTTCAAGGACAGCATAAAGAAAAAGCTGAGCGAGATGTCGCGTTAGTTATTAGTAACTTAGTTGCTGTTGGGTAGCTTGTAGCAGGCAGTTGTTGGCGGGCAGCTCTTTGTTGTATAGTATAACACTTTTTTCAATTTCTACCATTCTTTGTTATACTATACACCTTTGTTATACAATATAACAGAAAGGTTTAAAAATAAGCTATATGTTATACTATATAGATGTTAAGCGAATTGAAGGGAATACTGGAGGATAATGCAAGGGAATATTACCGCAATGCACTGCAGGCGGAAATGAGAGGTGAGTATAACAGCGCCGTTACATTATTTTTTAAGGCCATTTCTGCACTCTGCGATCTTTATATCCTGTCAAAAGAAGGCAAAATCCCTTCAAGCCATGCAGACAGGTTCAGAATATTGAAGTCAAACCACCCTTCTGTTTATAATGTTATAGACAAGGACTTTCCTTTCTATCAGGACAGCTACAAGGCAAGGCTGAACAAGGAAACGTCGGAGATGCTGAAAGATGATGCAAAAATATTATTTGGGCTTCTTAAAATCCGAATGCAGTAAGCTTGCAAAAAATAAGGATATCTTTGATATTGTGCTATATGGCTCTGCTGTAAAGGGCAAAGAAGAGCCCGGAGATATTGATCTGCTTTTAATATTCAGGGAAATTTCACTTAAGGAAAGGGCAGAAACAGCGCAGAATTTTAAAGAGCGGCTTGCAAATAAGCTGAACGGAATTGACATAAAGACAATTAACCTGCATGAGCTTTTTGAAAGCGATTTTCTTGCAAGGCAGGCGGTGCTTGTTGAAGGGTATAGCCTTGTGCACAATCTGCCTTTTTGTGAAAGCATGGGATTCAGAGGGTACGCGCTTTTTACATATACCCTTAAGGGGCTGGCACACAATGATAAAACAAGGTTTGTATATGCCCTTAGCGGCAGGGTAAAAGAAGGCATAGTTTCTGAATTGAAGGCAGAGCCTCTTGGCAGGGGGGCTGTTATTGTACCTATATCAAACAGCCTGAAGTTTGAAGCGTTCATGCAGAAATGGAATTTAGATTATAAGAAAAAAAATATTGCGGTGTCATTGTTATGAGCATTATATCTTTCAAAGGGATAAAGAAAATAGCGGAATCAGAAAACAGGAAAATAGGAAGGAAGGCTGCTGAAAAAATTTCAAAACAGCTTGCCCGAGAGGCGGCGCTGCTGCTTAAAAAGGCATCTGCAAATGCGGGGCTTTCAGGCAGGGTTACAATCAGGGAAGAAGATATTCCAGACTGACTTCTTCCATATCGTCAAGTTTATATATACTGCAATATTTCTTATTTGCATGCTTCCCGAGCAAATACGAAGGGAAGCTTTGAACGGAGCGAAGCGAAGTGAAAATGCAGAAAAGAGGGCAGGTTACAATATTCGTTATTCTCGGGATTATACTTGTTGCGGCGATTATAGTCGGAATTGTTTTGAGGAAGGATATTGTGAGCGCAGTGAGCAGGTCTGAAACAACCACAGCTGCGTCATTCCAGGAGCAGGCAGAGGAAGTTAAGGCGCATGTGGAAGAGTGCCTGACTGATGCGCTAAAGGAAGCTGTTTTCCATTCTATTATAGGCTCTTCTACCAGTCTGACGCAGGAAATGTATTATGAGCAGGTTAGTCTTTTCATTAAAGACCAGCTCAATGCATGTATTGATTTTACACTGTTCCCGAATTTATATATTACAAGGGGCGGGCAGACAGAGGTAAGGGTCTATGGAGATTCAAAAGAACCTCCTACAAAAATACAGGCTGATTTGAAAATGAGGGTTGACATAACACGCGGCGAGGACCATGCTTCATTTGATGAACTAACGGGCACAATACCTTTAAAATCAAGGGCGGAGTTGGCACAATGAGCATAAAACAGACCTTACAGCTTGCTGTGTTTATAATTTTAATTTTGGTTTTTTCTTCAATAGCTTTAGCGGTTGACGGCGTAAGCATTTATGAGGCAACATTTATACCTAGCTGTAGCGCAGCAGGATTTGAAGATTGTGAAATCGTACTCGGCGGTTTCGCTTTTAAAATAGACACAATAGAAGGCGAAACAATAACTGATGAGTTGCACCTGTTTCCCGGGGATTTTACTTCGGAAATCTCTTCATATGAACGTGAAAGCATACATTGCGATAATCCCCAGCAGATAGCTGTTGCCAAATATGATGAAACCGAGGACAAATGGGTTCTTCTTGCGCCTGAGAGGCAACAGCCTCCTGAGCCGGATACTGCAAGGCTTGGTGCTTACAAGATAAGGGCATACATTGGCGAGCCCGGCATTTATGCGGTTGTGCAAAGGACGCAAGAAATTGTTTCAGATATTGATAAAGAGGCGGGGCTTTACTGCAATCGGCGGGTTTGCGGTATATACAGGGGATTTGAATCAGACCCGGAAAGCGGAAATGTGCAGATTAATGCTCAGATAAATCTTTCTTTCTGCAATATAGTCATGGGCTGTGATGCCACTGATGATGAAATATGCAGTGAGGCTTGCCTACAGGGTACAGACCCCCAGTGCGGAACATGCTATGCTACTGCCGAAGGCGGTGACTGCTGTAAACCGTTTGGGGAAGATGGCGCGCCTGACGGAATTTGCGATGGTGACTGTTGGACTGTCACTGATGAAAACGGTATTGTAAAGGACAGCACAGACCCGGATTGTGTTGCAGCTGTTGAGCTCTATGAGCAGCCTGAAGATGACAACATGATGTTGTTCGGCCACAAATTTGAGCCGGATCTTGCAGAAGAACGGCTGATAATATGGAATATTGAAGAAGATCTTGGTTATCCTGTATTGCTGGAAGGGGGGTTTACTTTAATGGCCTCAGGGGCGTCTGTGCCGGGCACATTATTCTTGTACGACATGGAAGGCGGAATGCATAGTGTATTGGCAAATAGGCTGAGCCTTCCTTTCCCGCCAATGGGGATTAAAGCTATAGGCGTTAGCACCAAAAAAACGGGTTCAGGCGCTGAACATTTTATAAACGTATCATTACGTGTCCATAAGGACAAGGACACTGATGAACCGCAAAACGCAGACCCAGACCTGGACAATTCTACAAATTATGAAGACTGCCATGACACAAACCCCTATATTCATCCTGGCGCAACAGAAATTGAAAATGGCATTGACGATGACTGTGACTCATACGGGCATTATTCACCAGTAACACATGCGTTTGAAACAAACATAGGGGTAAGCAGTTCCGAGGGCTGTTTGGCCTGGCTTGCCTGCGGTTCTGGTGTTGCAATCAGTACGCGTATGTATCAAATGCCTTGCACAGGGCATATTGAGTTTACCGCAATAGATTCAACTTCTTATGCTGAGGTTTGGAGGCAGCAACAATGCACGGAGTGCACAGAGAGTGCCTGTCCTGGCGGATCCAAATTCGTAAACGACCAGTACGGTGTAAAGGCAAGGTATTGCTTGGATAGAATGGACTACGGCCCGTGGCACACATATCAGGCGCTTTTTGCGTATGGCTTTGAAACAGACGGGTTTGACTGCAGCAATAGCTGTGCACCGAAGTCTGTAGCTTCCTGCAGAGCTGAGATTGGCTCATGTTCAGGAGCTTCGTTTATTGGGTCTGAATCAAGATTCAATGGTTGGGACATGAGCGGCTACAGTTATGCAAAAGACGAGTGCTTTGCAGAAGATTCCGATTATGATTGTGATTGGTCATGGAACGATGAGGGCCCTATTTCTGCTTCATGGCTAAGGGATGAGATAAATTCCCCACAAAATCAGGTTCCTTTAGCAAGGGGGGATGTTGTGTATATAGCAGCGACCGGGCCTAATACATGCACAAGCGACTGTGATTACGGTGTTGTAAGGTTTGATGTTTATTGCAATGAGCCAATCCCCCCAAAAGATGTTCCTAACACTGTGGATGAAGGTATAACCGTCGGAGAGAAAAAGCCGCTTGTAGTACATCTCTGCAAGACTGATAACTTTAATGACTTTGCAAAAGAATGCGTGGACGGTGAATATTGCAGCTTTGAAACCGAAACAGAATCCGGCAGTTGTGATTACACAGAGGAAACAGATATAGGCATTAAACCATTTTTTGCGTATTCCTGCAGGTCAGATGGGGAATGTTTCTCATTCTACGCAGATAATTTTCATGTCTGCGCCGAAAAAGAGCAATGCTCACGCGCTGAGGGAGGCGCAAGCGAATTCCAGAACGAGGATTTGGACTGCGACGGCCTAACGCCTTATGAGTTTGTGAAAGATGAAAGCGGCGCAGATACAGGCGTGATTGATTATACAACGCCGAAAGACCCGGACTGCAGGGACTTCTGCGTGCACGGCCAATGCAGGGTGCAGGACCATACATGGTGCGATACGAGCCAGGGAACCCCGAACTGGACCACTTCAAGCTACTGCTCAATGTGCAGCTCGCAGGACTCAACATGCGCAGGAAGCGTCTGCGCTGAAGGAGAGAAATCATGCGGCGCAGGCTGCAGGCAGGATGCGTGCGACACAGCCGCAAACAAGTGGTGCAATAACGGCGTTTGGGTTGCAAATGAATACTGCGCGAAATGCGGCATGCTTGACGCTGACGGGATATGCGTGCAATCATGCACAACCGCGTCATGCGACACAGAATACAATAAGACCTGCAGAAGCATTGGAAGCAGGCTGTTGTGGGTTGAGAGCTACCGTGACACCCCTTATTGTGAAACAGCTTCCTGCACAGGCAGGGACAGCTCATGCGCAGGAACATGCACTGCAGGAAACTGCGATATTTACAGCAACAAATACTGCACTTCATCAGGAACATGGAGCGATGCAAATTACTGCGCTGAATGCGGCGCGATAGACTCAGGCTGCGGCACAGGGCCCTGCGCTGATACTACAGGCGGCAGCCCAACTTGTGACATTTACGCCCACAAAGTCTGCCTCGGCGGGGTATGGAAGGCTTCAACAGAAGGCCCCGACTATTGCACTAACTGCGCTGACAGGGACCAGACTTTCTGCACAGCCGAGTGCGGTGATGAAGACACCGAAACAAACTGCTCAAACAGCATTGATGACAACTGCGACGGCCTGACAGACTGCCAGGACAATGCAGCCTGCGGCTCTTCGCCATATTGCGCAGAACCGCCCTGCCCCCCATTCTCAACAGACAACTGCGGCCTTGACAGCCCGCCTTCATGCATTGCAGGCACAAGAACCTGCGGCGTTGACGGCAAATGGGGAGCTTGCAGCACTGCAGACTCAATTGAAACAGAAGTGTGCAATGGGCTTGACGATGACTGCGATGGCTCAACAGATGAAGGGTGCGTATGCCGGGATGGCGAATCAAAAGTGTGCGGTGAAGACAGGGGCGCATGCTCGTCAGGGGTCCAGAGGTGCACAGGCGGCCAGTGGGGCACCTGCTACAGGAGCTCGCGCTCAATTGCAAGAAATGAAATATGCAACGACGGAATTGACAATGACTGCGACGGCAAGATAGATGAGAATTGCCCGTGCGTTACAGGCGCAAACCAGTCTTGCGGCGAGGCCGTTGGCATATGCAAGCAGGGAAAGCAGGTATGCACAAATGCCAAGTGGGGGGAATGCGCAGGGCAGGTTGGCAAGCTGGTTGAAAATTCAAATACAGGCGGCATATGCTCTGACGGGATTGATAATGACTGCGATGGCAATGTAGACGCTGCTGATGACGGATGCGCTGTCACAAGGGTCGCGGATATGGCTGCATCATGCTTTGACTTTAAGCAGAACGCCGATGAGACAGGCATGGACTGCGGGGGGTCAAAATGCTCATCATGCGAAGGCGCAACATGCAATGACAAAAAGGTAAACGGCGATGAGACTGGAAAAGACTGCGGAGGCTCTTGCCCGCCGTGCGCTGATGCAAGGATGAATGTCAGGGAAGGACCGGGGACGGAAGGGGCAGTAGAGGAAACAGAGGCAATAGGGGAATGCGGCGATGGTTCGTGTGATGCTAATGAGGACTCAGAAACCTGCCCTGACGACTGCGCTGCAGAGCCTGCAACTGTATTCAGCTTTGGCACAATAATGATAATCGTAATCATCCTCGGCGTGATCGGGGGAGGATATTTGGCTTACAAGAAAGGGTTAATCAAGATAAAAGGAAAAGCGCCTGCAAAAGAAGCATTCCCTGCGCCTAAAGGCGCTTCAGGCGCACAGCCTTCTTCACAGTTCAGGCAGCCACAGTACAAGCCTGTGCAGCCCTCTGTTGCAGGTAAAGCGCCAAGGAAAGAGCTTAAGACGAAGGAAGAGCTTGAGCTTGAAAGGTCCATGAAGGAAGAGAAAGAGCTTCTTAAGAAATAATTTCTGAACCGCCTTTATTTCGGGTTGCTACACGTTCTTTACAATATAAAAAAGTTTATAAAAGAAGCAACATTAAGCTTCCTATATGAAAACAAAGCCTGCAAAGCTGGAAAAAAAGTCCAGGAAAAAGCTCTATATTGGCCTGCTGGGAATTATGATAATAGCCATAATGGTTGGCAGCGCGCTGGACCTGTGGAAAAGCGAAGACGGTGAAGGTGCGTATGAATACAAGGGGCTTACGTTTGCGCAGACAGATGCAGGGTGGATTGCTTTCAAGCCTGACGGCACGCAGATACTTATCATGACAAATCCTGCTGAGCTGGCGAACCTTACAGTGCCTTATGTAAACATTGACAAGCTTAACGCATACAGCAAGGTATACGTGGCATTCAACCCAAAAGAGAGGGTGAGGACTGCTATGAACGAATTTTTCAGGTTTATAGATGTTCAGCCGCTTACAGTGCCTGCATGCACAGAAGACAATGAGCAGTGCGCGGACATGCCGATAAAGGATTGCAAGGATGCCGGCAGCGGCGTTGGCGTTTTGCTTTTCAGGGAAGCAAACCAGACGGAAATCAGTTTTAACAATGACTGCCTGGTTATACAAGGCAAAGACCTTACAAAGGTAGTAGATAAGATTGTAATGGAGAGGATAGCATGAGCAATATTGACTTAAGCGGGGATAAGAGGCCAGGGGATGATGCTGTTGAGGGAAGCGCGCATCACCACCGCCATAACGATGAGGACATGAGAGATGATTCAACAGACAGCAGGAAAATGAATATCTTTATCGCGTGCCTGTTAGGAGCTTTGGTAATATTTGCGGCAATTGTCTACATAAACCAGAGAACCGGCTTCCTGTCAACAAATGACCTTGCTTATTATAAATATTCAAACGGCGCTGATGAATTCAATGTAAGAAAAGTCATAAGGGACCAGTACGTTGGCTGGCAGATAGAGATGTTTGTAAAAGATTACCGCTATCTGCTTGAAATATACAACGACCCGGCAAGCCTTGAAGATATTCCTGTCGACCGTGCCGCAAAAAACACCCTATTGGACGATAAAAGCATGTTTATCACATGGGACCCGAAGCCGGAACACACAATAACAACTGCTTTTGCGTATGACGACCTGAACAAGGTAATAGACAATCCTGACCTGTTTAACATCCCGGTGAACCTATCGCAGACAGAGCCTTACAGGAATTTTACTGTAAAAACCTGCGCTGATGCAAAAAGGCAAAGCAGCGTGATATGGCTGAAATACGGCAATGAGACAAGCATAACAACAGCCGGGGACTGCGTTTTAGTGCAGGGCAGGACAGAAAAAGACATATTAAGGGCCGCAGACAGGCTGTCATTGCTTTTGCTTGGCGTAATGAATTAAGATGGTTGAGCATTATTTTTCCAAAAAGCAGGGTTCTGAGTTGAAGATTAGGGAGATAGTAGCAACTATAAGGGGCATTAAAGTTAAGCTTAAGCTCGGCTCGGGGACGTTTTCTTCGAAGCGTGTCGATTCCGGCTCAAGGCTGCTTGCTGAGGCAATGCAAATAGGAAAGAATGACTCTGTTCTTGATTTAGGCTGCGGCACAGGCATTGTCGGGATTGTTGCTTCGCATTTGACAGGCAATGAAGTTGTGCTTGCCGATGTCAATGAAAGGGCGTGCATGCTTGCAAAAGAGAACAGCGGGGGGCTGGCTAACATTACGGTCCTTTGCGGTGATATGTACGAGCCTGTTAGCGGGAAAAATTTTGACGTCATTGCACTTAATCCGCCTTACACAGCAGGCAGAAGCGTTTGCTTTAAGATGATTGAAGAGGCAAAGGGGCACCTGAACAAGGGGGGCTCGCTGCAGCTGGTTGCGCGGCACAAGAAGGGCGGGGAAACCCTGAGCAGACGAATGTATGGCGTATTTGGGAATATGCAGGTTATCGTAAAAAAATCAGGATACAGGGTTTACATGTCGGTAAATAATTAGGTTTATAAAGTGCATTATTCTCCGAAATGGTAATGGCAGCGAAAGAATTAAGCAAGGAACTGCTGGATGTGCTGGCTTGCCCTGTTTGCAAATCCGGGCTTGCCTATAGCAAGGCAAAACAGGAGCTTCACTGCAAAAAATGCAGGAAAACCTATAAGGTGAAGGAAGGGATACCTATACTGCTTCCGTAATGTTATGGGGCTAAGTCCCTTATGCCGTGGTGGCGCAACCTGGTACCGCGCTAGCCTTGAGAGCTAGTTCCCGCAAGGGTTTCCCGGTTCAAATCCGGGCCACGGCGTAGTGAGCGTGCGAACGGAGCTGGGGCGCGGCACAAAAATCTCGGATTTTTGGCAGCCGGGCCACGGCGTACAATCTTCAGAAAGTGCTAGAAACTTGCGTTCAGCACCATGCTGTAGCTTCATTTGGTTGGCCCTATCGTTGGGTGCGCTTCGGTTGGCTTCTAGAACCATTAGGTGGCAGCCTTACTCTTCCTTGTTTTCGGCTGATTTCTTCTTTTTTGAAGTGATTGCTTTTCTATACAGAACTACTGCCACAAGAAGGATTATTGCAAGCCCTATGCCTTTGTACCAGCTACTGTAATTCAGTGTTTTTTCCACAACGCCCTGGTTGGTCGGCGCTTTGCCTAAGATTTCCGGAGCTTGGCTTGCTGCATAGTCGGCCACACTTTGGAATATAAGCGTTACCTTGCCGTTCTCAATCTTATAAATGTCTAACAGAAGGTCTTCCTCGTCATCCTGGTCCAGGTCAACTTTAACCACGTTGTCAAGCTTAAAAGCAGGTATTGCCTGCGCCATGCTTGCGCCTTCTCCGCTGTAAGGGTACACATTAATTTTGACGCTGGTGTTGGAACGTGATATTTCCTTCAGCCTGAGGGAGTGGGTTGCATTTAACAGGTTAAATCTTACTATATCCCCTGTTTCAATTAATATCCCCTGCAGAGGCTGTTCTGAAAAATCCTCTAAATCATATGCATTTGCCGCAAACACTGCCGGCACGGCTAACAGGGCAATTATTGCCATTAAAGCGATTATATTGTTTTTTTGCATGGGTTGATAATAATAGAAACCTATTTATAAACGTTTTGAATCTATCCTTGTATGTTATCACTTTTCACAGAAGGCAGGGCAAAGTTTTATGCTTCGCCGCAGCAGCAGGCATCTGCAAAGACTCCTGTATTCTATAATCCTGTTATGAAACTGAACAGGGACATTGCGGTGTATGTAGCAGGCAGGCTGAAGCCGAAGCAGATTTGCCTTGGCATGGAAGCCAGCGGCGTAAGAGCAATACGGTTTGCGCTTGAGGCGAGCTTGTCTGGCATAACTGCAAATGATGCAAGCCCTGTTGCTGTTGAAGCCATGAAAAAGAATATTGAGCTGAATAATGCCGAAGATGCAATCAGCGTGCAGAACAAGGATATAAAAAAGCTGCTTTCTGAAGGCGAGGCATATGATTATATTGACATTGACCCATTTGGAACCCCTGTGTATTATGCAGAGCCTGCAATACAAGCTTTATCTGAGAATGGCGTGTTGGCAGTAACTGCTACAGATACTTCCTGCCTGTGCGGAAGGTTTGTAAAAGCCTGCATTAAAAAATATTCTTCCCGCCCACTGGACAATGAGTTTTGCAAGGAAACAGGGCTTAGGATTCTCATATGGAAAATGCAGGAGCTTGGATCAAAGCACGGAAGGGCACTCTTTCCGGTGTTCGGGCACAGCAGCAATCATTATATCCGGGCATATATGCAAGCGTGCAATAATAAGGGCGCTGTTGAGCAGATGAAAGCGCAGCAGGGTTTTATCCTGTATTGCCACAAATGCCTTGGCAGGCGCGTTTCTGTCGCTCCTGAAGGCCACTGCTGCGGCGCAGATATGGATTATGCGGGGCTCCTGTGGCTTGGCAGCATATGGGATGAAAGCCTGGTTGATGGTTTTACGCTTATCAGGCATATTGCAGAGGAAAGCGCCATAAACGTCCCATGGCACTTTGACACGCATAAGATAGCTAAGATGCTGGCCGTGCCTGCTGTAAGGCACGATGTGCTTATAGATTCCCTGCACGCTAAAGGGTTCAAAGCTTCAAGAACGCATTTCAAGCCTGAAGGCGTAAAGACAGATGCGATGATTTCTGATTTTGTCCCTATTTTTCGGCAATAGCCTTCTGAATAAGCAAAGAATCAGATAAGAATGAAGTATAAAAATAAAAAAAAGAAAAAAAGGCTTAAAGCCTTTAAGCTGTTGCTTCTTCAGCTGCCGCAGGCGCTGCTACAGAAGGCGCTTCAACGGTAATGTCTGCCATGGTTGTACCCTTGACTAAGACTTCTGTTCCCGCGAATGCGTACTTCTCAGACGCTGCAACTGCTTTGCCAGCCCTTTGCGTGTCTGTTGCAGTTGTACCCGCAACCAGCATTGCTACTTTCTCGCCGTTTTCAACCAACTTTACGAGTGCTTCTCCCTCTTTGAGGTCCCAGCCGTCGCAAGTCTTGCTGAACAATGACTCTGCGAGCGGGTTTGCGCACGGACCGCCGACAACGATTAAGTTGTAGCTGGTCGGTGTTGAAACTGCGCTTGCAGCCATTGACACTGGCGATACCTTTGTAGGCACGTAGCTTGTGCTGCCGCTTGTGACCTTTGCGCTTGCTCCCTTCACTACGATGTTCGCAAACACCTGGTCGCTTGGCACGTTTAAGACTACCTTGTCAGAGCCAGAGTTGCTGTCTGGGTTCCTTATGACGATACCATAGGCTGTCCTGTGGTCTTCGTCTTTAGTTCCCAAGAAAGCAGCTGAAAACCTGCCTGCAGGCGTCCACTTTACTTCCATGGCTTCTGCATCTCCGCTAGACGTGTCTCCTAATGCAGTCACGTTACCGCTTGACAAACCCCAGCTTGTTCTGATCTCTTCTCCTGCTGTCGCAGAACCGCCATTCATGTCTGTTGTCGTGTCTGCTGTTACTACCCATGTCAGGTTTAGGTCTT
>DUKS01000033.1:0-8234 GCA_013329215.1 Nanobdellota archaeon
AGCAGGAAAAGATTGCAGCATCTTACGCAAATCTTCATATTGTGATAGCAAGAAGCTTTAACCACACAGGCCCGGGTCAGCCGCCCAAATTTGCATGCCCTTCTTTTGCAATGCAGGTTGCCAGGATAGAGCATAATCTGCAAGAACCGGTTATAAAACACGGGGACCTTTCTATCAGAAGGGATTTTTCAGATGTCAGGGACGTTGTCAGGGCGTATAAGCTTCTTGCAGAAAAAGGCAAAAAACATAACATCTATAATGTTTGCTCAGGTAAATCTTATTCAATGAAGGAGATTCTGGCTTTGCTTATGTCAATGTCTTCTGTTAACATAAAGACAGAAGAAGACCCTGCACTGGTGCGCCCCACAGACATACCCGAATTAGTGGGCAGCAATGCAAAACTATGCAAAGACACCGGCTGGGGGCCTGCGATTGAATTTAAACAGACATTAAAAGATATGCTTGAATACTGGAGAAAAAAGGTATAAGCTTTTATCTTCTCTTTCTTAGGATTACTATACCATAATACATCGACAATACCAGCAGCACTGCAATTACATTCCAGCCTGTAAATACAGGGAATTCTTCCTCTTCAATGCATGCCTTAAAGCGGCTGTTCCACTGGTTAAGGACATCATCCGTGCATCCCATGGGCCTCTCTCCAATCCATGCACAGTTGCATCCTGCTTCGCCTTCTGTTTCGCACCTTTCCATGTATTGGTCTCCCGGGCTGAATCCTGCGTCTGCACACGGCTGCCCTGCTTCGCAGTTTTTGCATGCGCTCCATTCAAGCATTGTGCAGTCCATTGCAGGGAAACATCCAGCTGTGCCTGCCGCAGCGCCAAGGCAGGGGTCTACGGTTGACGGGTCTGCCACTGTACTGACATAATCCTCAAGGCAGTCATCAACACGGTCGCAGTTTGCATCTTGCCTGTATTTGCACCCCGGCGCGCCTATTGCGCAGTCGCATTCTTCAGGCATTACGCTTATGCCGCACGTACCTTCCCAAAAGTCAAGGGAAGGCCTGTCTAAAGGGGAGAATTCTAAAATCGGCGTTGAGCCGCAATCGTCCATGACCTTTAATACATCTGACTTGTCTGATGTTACATCTGTCGGCGGGGCTGTGCTCTTGCGCAGCCTGACCTTGAAATAATAGTCCATCTGGTCTTCTCCCACTGGAATAGCAGCATTCCACCATACTGTAACAACAGCATTTGGATTATCCATTTCCAGGTCTTCGGTGCTTCTGAATGTGCCCAATGGAATATCTTTTAGTGACTGGGACTTATTTGCCGGGGTGTCATCATCATTATAATATATAATGAACTCAGCGAGTGTGCCTTCTTCGCATCCGCTTGTTACTGCGGCCATGTAAACAGGCATGTCTTTTCCTACCGGGCCGAGCGGCTCATCCCCTGCTAATTCTTCAAAATTGCCTTCATCATCCGCCACGCCCCAAACTATATCCTCAATGGTGCAAACGCTCGCCCCTGTGCTGCAGCAGTATTTGCTGTCATATACAACCCCGTCTGCGGGGTCGCAGCTTGATATGTGCGCGTCTTCATCTCCTGATATTGAAAACAGGCATGTTTCATATCTGGGAGCGCATTCTCCGCTGCTGATGTATGAGCAGTACATCTGGGTTGAGGATGTGAGGTTCAGCTGGGTATATCCTTCTATTTTGGTTTGTGATACATGCCCGTCAACTGTCATAGACAGCATGCCTTCGGTGTATGTGGCGCCTATGTCCTCTTTGGTCGCCTGCAGGCTGGGCACGCCTGAACAGCAGACTGCCTTAAGAAAATTTGGTTCGCTTGGCAGCCCCGCGTGGCTGCCCCCGTCATTTAAATCAGATAGCTTTAGGACATTCTTTTCGTTTCCTGTGCATGAGGTTGCGTCCTTTATTGTGCAGCTGATTGCCGCGCTTGCAAGCATGCTGGCGCTTATTGCAAATACCAAAACCAGCACAATAGTAACAATCTTTTTCATTATATTTCACCTGATTTTATACACATAAGTTATAATTCCAGAGGTTATAAGGCTTTTGCTTCCTTTTATTGCTTTAGGTTTTAAGTCTTGGTTTGCCTTTTAAGGCATGAATAATAAAAAAAATAAAAACCAGTTACCGGACTTTTGATTTTATGGCTGTAACAATGCCGTTTGTTACTGTTACCAGCTTGCCGTCAACTGTTTCAAATGTGTATGTTCCCGGAAGCATTTGCACAACCTGACCCATATCGTTCCTTGTTGCATACCCTTTTTCAGAATAAACTCCGCTGCCGCCGATGAATTCGCCTGCAAATAATTTTGCATCCTTTACAAGCCCAAGAACGCCTGTCCTGTATGCGCCAAGCCACCCTGTAGTCTCTGCTTTCTGGTTGTATGCCCATACTCCCCAGAGCCCTTTTTCCGTTACTGCTGCAACTCCTGTGCCTTCCTTGGAGCTTCCATAAACGCCCTGGTATGTGGTTGGATTATGGCCCCATACGCCTGCTCCCCTGCTGCTTTCAGCATAGTAGCCTGCATCTGCCTTTGTTGGTATGCGCGGCGGTGCAGGTATGTCAAACCTTTCGCCTATGGCTTCCTCTACTGCGGGCAAATCCATCTCTGGCGCAACGATTGCCTTGCTCTTAAACCTGTCAAATATGCCTGCGGATGCGATGGAAACAAGAACAAGCCCCATTACAAGCACAATGGCAATTAGTCTTTTTTTCATTCTTTTTTACCTCCTTTTATAATCTTCTTCCGAGCTCTGCAAGCCTCATGCGCAGCCGTGCGAGAAGTGACATCCTCTGCGGCCTTTGCTCCTGCACAACCGGCTCGGCATATGATTCCGGCCCGGCTGCCGGCGGCCCTATTGCAAGCTGCTCGCCGAGAAGTGCGCCTTCCCTGCAGCACAGCTTCCTTTCGAACGCATAGTTGCCGCAGTCCCCTATATGCGCATCTGTGTCATCTGAGATTGAGAATACACAGCTGTCGTACCCTGTGCAGTCATTGAAATACCCGCATGAAACGCCGGTTATCTTCAGCCCGTTTTCGCCCGATACCCTGCTGGCATGCGAATCCCTGGCAGAATAAAGGTAAATGTCTGCGCCTTCATTTGCATAATCCACGGAAAGCCCCTCAATGCCTGAACAGCATACAACAAGCGCATTCATCTGGTCTGACGGTATTGATGCGTGGCTTCCGTCTATCATTTGGCTTGTCAGCCCTATGACTTTCACGCCGGTTTCAGGGCAAAGGGCTGGCGGCATGACTGCGCACTGCATTTCTGCCATTGCTGATGCTGTAAAAAGAAGCGCAATCCCTATGACCAAGAACACCGTCTTTTGCATACCATCAGGGGTTGTTATATTAGTATTTATAGTTTACTGTGCCTTCACCCATATGTTGCCCGCATACACAGCCAATATAGAAGAAGAAAAAAGAAAAGAAATTAAGGTGTGCCACACCAGCAGTATCTGTCAGCGCCAGCGGGTGGGGCCGAACAGCCATATGCAGGTATACTTCCACTAAGGAGAACTGCCCTATTGCAAGGTAAGCCATGATTTACGCAGACTGTAGTGCAACTAATAACATTTTTTGCACCTAAAATAAGTGAGCCGGTATTGCCGGAAGCGCTGAATGCATCAGGCCCGAACGCTATCTTGCTTGCATACAATCCATTGCCGCCTGTGAAATATCCTGCATAATTCGTTCCTGTGGCTGTCCCTTCAACGCCAATCGGTCCTTCACCATGGACTCCTGCACCGGAAGTTGCACTTCCCCAAACGCCATAATTCCTTTTGCCCAGCTGGCCTGTAGTTCCGGACGGGTTTGTTCCTTCAACACCAACGCCGCCTACAGGGTCTGTGACAGCCCCTTTAACCCCCTTAATTGTGCCTGTTCCTTCAACGCCTGCGTTTGCAGTTCCCAAACTGCCGCTGTTTCCTGAACCCCCTACTCCAAGTACAGCTATGCTGTTAGTGCCTGTTACCTGCCCCATGACTGCGAACCCGTTGTTTGCGGTTGATAGCCCCAACACTGCGGGGGCTGCCGGGGCCGAGGCAGAAGCGACAAACCCTTTATTTGCTTTCAGGCTGTCGTTCACATCAACACTGGCACCTATTCCTTTTCCGAATATAGTATTTACATATAACACAGCGTGCGTGGCTGTTCCGGCCGGCACTTGGGCTGCGTAAGATGTAATCCCTGCTGCAACCAGCAATACCAAGATTGCGATTACAGCATAGGCGCTTTTTGAGCATGTCCTTTTATTTTGGCGTTTCATTATAATAACCTCCGTTTAAACTATATACTGGTTAAAAGCGCTCCTTATATTTAAAAGTATCTTTAAGCAGGTTTATAGGATTTAAAGCCGGGAGCGGCTATCCTTTCTTATTGGCTTTCTTCTTCGCCTTTATCTGCTTCAGGAGAAGAGTATAAATCCTGTCAAGCACGCGGGCAGGCACAGTGTTTCCTTCTTTTTTGTTTATCCTTTCGAAAAAATCCCCTAAATCCAGCAGCGCTATATCCTTTCCGAGCTTTACCTGGTTTTCTGCCCCTTCTATGATTATGTTCCAGTCCACTTTCATGTTTTTTATTATGTTGAATGCATCTTCGATGTCCTTTGCCCTGTCTGTGGCGCATTTAAGCAGGATTATATCGTGCGGGTCTGCCGCCTTAAGCAAAAGCCTGTCGCCAAATTGATAAGCCTTTTTGGCCCTTTCTTTCATAGCGCCTGAAAACCTGAATAATATTATATCATTTACAAACAAGTCAATACGAACTTCTCCTGTTCTTACCATTTCAGGGCGGTTCTTCTTATTTTTGTAAACTGTTATTGCATCCATACTTTCAAACCCTGCAGCAATTGCGGCTTCCTTGAAAATATCCCTTTCCTCTTCGCTTTCAAATACAAGGTCAATGTCTTTAGTGGCATCTTTAAGCCCGTAGAACATCATTGCAGTGCCGCCTATTGCATAAGCCATGGCTTTCTTTTTCAGCGCTTTTGATATTGCAAGCAGTATTTTTTCCTGTTCTTCTATCTTTATCATCTGTAATCCTCCAAATCCGCCTTGTTAAGCGGGAGATATACTTTCCATGCCTTTTCTATCCCTTTAAAATTATCAGAGCTTAATCCCGGAATAATATAGGCATATTTATCTTCCTTGTGCGGGGCGGCTGTATTTTTAAACCTTTTCGGCATTTTCCTTACGCGCATGATAGTTTTTGCCACGTCGTACAGCGCGCATACCTGCCTTTTAAGCTCCCCCTTTGCCAGCCTGCTGAGCAGTGCCCAGTCCCTTATCTTCCTGAATAGCGCAAGCGCAGCGATTATAACCCTTACGCTGTTTGCTTTTATCGCAAATACGATTGCTTCTTCAGGGGTTATCTCTTTGCCATAAATCCTTGTTTCCTCAAGCGGATTGATTCCTATCGGCGCATACCTGTTTATGACATCATAATAGCTTTGTGTTTGCAGCCTGTTTTCCAATGATATATGGTACACCCTTGTTTTATTGCTTGCGCCGCTTGTCTTCACATAGCCTGCTTTTCTAAGCCTATGGACATAGTATATTGCTTTTTTCTTGTCCGCATTAAGCAGGAGCATAACAGACTTTATAGTTTGTATGCCTTCAAGGGCCTTTAGCAGTTCTATTATTTTCATAACATTAATCTAACAGAAGTAATATATAAACTTTTCTATTATCCTTAAATGGAGCTTAATCTAACGGCAGTATTATTTAAACTTTTCTATTTTCACGCCCTTTTGCAGGATTCTACTTCTTTTTCTTCCCACGCCAGAATATGCTTAAGCCCCGAACACGTCCTTAATCTTTCCCTTTGCGAGCTTTTCAATGCCGAACTCTATTTCCTTGTCAGGGATAATGACGAACGCTTTCCATCCGATTTTGTGCTTAAAAGCCACTTTCAGCCTTCTGTGCCCGTCAAGCAGTATAATTTTCTTTGATTTCGGCTTGCTTAGGATTATAACAGGCGTGTCATACTTGTGCTGCATTGCGTCTTCTATATGCTTTACCTCTTCGTTGAATGTAGCTTCTGTTTCCTCGCCGGGATATGTATATAATATGTCTCCAATCTCCTCTGGCTTTAGCACGGCCTCTGCTTTCCTGAATATCAGGCCCGGATAAAGCTTTTTGTAATACTCCGTGAGCTTTTCAAACAATGCCCTTTCTTCTGCAGGCTGGATCAGGTTGTTCATTTAAAATCACCTCGTGCTATGGAATTATAATGATTCGTTTGCTTAATAAGATTTCTATGGGGAAAAATCGTTAGGGTTTAATGCAGCCCCCCCTCAGCATCATTATGTTACCACTTATAGATAGAAAAGTATATAAACACGCTATAATTCTACCCCCATTATGACGAGCCAAAATATATCTATAGTAAACAGGCAAACGGGCATAGAAAAGTTTGAGTTTGTAGAACGAAAAGGCAAAGGGCATCCGGATACATTGGCAGATGAGCTTGCTGAAGAATTATCCATATATTATTCCCGATATACAAAAGAAAAATTTGGAGTTGTTCTCCATCATAATTTTGATAAGTTGAGCTTATTGGGGGGAGCATCTCATGTAGTATTTGGGAGAGGTATTATAACAAAGCCCATTAGAGTCATATTGAATGGCAGGGCATCATTGCGATTTGGCAATACCGAGCTAAATATTAGTAATCTACTCTACCCGGTCATAAGAAATTTCTTTAAAGAAAGATTTGCTGAATTAAGCCCAGAAAAAGATATTGATATTATAAATATGATTAGTACACAAAGCAGCCCTGGAAAAATGTATGAGGATGAATCTATAAAAGGCACGAGGAGATTTTGGTTTGAGCCAAGAGATGTAAATGATTTGAGAGAGAAGCATCATTTTGGGGCAAATGATACTGCAATAGGAGTAGGATATGCACCCTTAAGTAAGGTAGAATCTGCGGTTCTTAAATTAGAGCTGTTCATTAATGGCGAAAAATATAAGGTGGGTAAACCCTGGTTGGGGAGCGACATAAAACTCATGGCTGCAAGGTTGGGGAATGATGTAGATATTACTCTATGTGTGCCGCAAATTGCAAATCATGTGCGCAGCATAGAAGAATATAGCTCTAATCTGGCTAAAGTAAGAGAGGATATAACTCAATTATTGGTATCGTTGTTGCCTGAGTTTAACCTTTCTATTAGCCTAAACACAAGAGATGATTTAACGCTTAAGGAATTATACCTTACAGCTATAGGCTCATCAATAGAGAGTGGGGATGAAGGCGTAGTTGGCAGAGGGAATAGGCTGAATGGATTAATCTCGTCTAATAGACCCTATAGTATTGAGGGGCTTGCTGCCAAAAATCCGGTTTATCATGCAGGGAAATTATATAATCTTCTTGCACAAGAAATTGCAGATAGTATCTATAAAATAACTAACAAGTATGTCGAAGTATATCTCGTTAGCCAAAGCGGAAGACTATTAAAAAATCCTTGGAAAGCTCTTGTTTCGATAGATGGACATGTTGACGAAGAAGTAATACGAACTATCGTAATAGAAGGAATAGAAAATATAACTAAAATTACAGATTCTATACTAAATGGGAGGAATTATCTTAAGAAATGAAATCTCAAATTATAGATGCCATTGATCGGTATTTATCAGAACATAATTGGAATAAGGATGTATTAGAATCTGGTGATTTCGGATATTCTAAACAAAGGCCCTTCAATTCAACTGCGAGTCTGGATTTTTTAGGATACAGTAAGAGGAAAGAGCCTGTTTCTTTAGATGGATTTGTGCAACAAATGAGGAATTTCTTTTCAAATGCAGGCTTTAGAGAAGGGCATTTAGATTCGGTAATAAATAATCATGTGGGTGACACACTTTTTATCGTTGCAGGCATACAGTTTTTTGGTGATTATTTTCATAGCCAAAAAAGTATTGATACCCAAAAATATTTTATGTCACAGCCCGTAGTTAGAACAAAATTTAGGGAAGATGTTGGAGAAGGCAATGTGTCTTCCTTTGTCAATATTTGTACTGTACAATGCGGGGCAACTCTCGAAGAACATATATTGGCTATAGGCCACTGGATGAATTTTTTGTCGAGCATTGGGCTATATATGGGCGATTTTTCTCTTAAAATAAATAGAAATTACAGCAGAAAATCAGGATTTTGGGCAAATACAGAGGGTGTAGTTTTAAAATTCTATTATGGCGGGCTGGAATTAGGGGATGCTGGCTTAATATTCTTTT
>DUKS01000033.1:8342-8796 GCA_013329215.1 Nanobdellota archaeon
TGGCTTAATATTCTTTAAAGACGAGCCCAATATTCAAATTAGTGACTTGGGGTTTGGTCTGGAAAGAGTGTTGTGGGCAGTAGCTAAGACTGAACATTTTTCAGATATAATCGGGCCCAAGCCTTTTTCTTTTGGGAATCAATATCCAATCATGGATTCTGTTAGGACGGCAACATTAATGGCGACTTCGGGTTTAACTGAATCGCATGTTGACCAATATAGGCAATTTAAAAAATATTTAGACTCGCTGTGTGCAGAAAAGGGGGTTGACTTGCAGGCATTAGTTAAGCATTACTTTAATTTTTGGGCGAGATTTTTAAAACCTCAAAGGGATTTCCTTGCTTCAATTAGCTTTTTGCAGGCAGAACTTAATAAACGAAGGAATATGGGGCTTCTTGGGCGTTTAGGGATTGTAAAACCATCTCCACATATTTCTTCTATTTTGGCATATGAT
>DUKS01000033.1:8864-20043 GCA_013329215.1 Nanobdellota archaeon
CGTTTGCTTAATAAGATTTCTATAGCTACGAAGGTTCGTTGGTCTGGCCGCCCTGCGCATCTTTCTTCTATTTTGGCATATGATACGGATAGATTTATTGAAGAACTTAGGCAGAAACATCTTGCAACATTAGACCAGATAAAGCCCGTTTATCAGTGCGATGATTAAATCAGTACATTACTTTCTTTTTATTTCTATTAAATATAAGGGATTTCCCAATGCGAGCAATACCGTCTTTCCGAACAATTATACCCGCATCTTCAGGCAGGGCTATAACTTTCAGCTTATGGGCGTTTACTAATTCAGATACTATCTCCCCTTCTTCTGGCTTATAATGGCAACATATACTGAAACTATTAATTAAATTAAGCCCTTTTGTATCTTTTAGCCCTACTTCGTTTGTGTCATTTTTAGATGCTGTTATTATATCCTTGCCCATTATTATGGCTCCTGCAGAACCTCCATAAATATTGCCTCCATTCTTATAATAATCGATTAATAATTTGTCAAATTTTGTATCTTTTAGCTGTTTTAATAATTTAAAAGTATTCCCTCCGCCGATATAAACACCATCAAATTCCAGCATATCTTGTTTGGTACGGCCAGATAAATCTATCCACATTTCAATTGATTCAAAATTAAATTGCCTGAAAACCCCCTTTATCCATTTTAGGCATTCTGAGTAAGGGTGCTTGGCTTCATTTATTGCTATAGGTATGTATAAAAGTTTATTTTTCAACAATTTTGCAAATTCCTTGTCTAAGATATACGAATCATTCTCCGAACCGCCGCCAGATAAAAATAAGGTTCCCTTACCCATACCCTATTATTGCCCTATGTTATATAAATATTTATTCATGGCCTTTTCTAACCTTGGCACTTATGCCAGCAAACTGGAAACCCCTTTCTGCGCCAGCCACAGCACAAACAGGTATGTGATTATATGATAGAACCCGATTACTGCGAGTATAAGGAAAATGCCGGCTGCAACATCCACAATGCTTGCAACATCAGCCATATAATATACTGCTTTTCCTATCACATATACCGCAAGGACAATGCCCGCTATATGCCCTATGTCCCACTTTAAGAGCAGCAGGATGACGGCCGCCGCTATGTCCAGCAATCCGAATATCTTTACAAGCATTAGCCCTATTCCCCCTTAAGCTTTTCTTGTATCTCTTCCTTAAGCGTTTCAATTATATGCTTTAATTCCAATTTATTCATTTCAAGATACTCGGCATTTACAAAGAAGCCCCTGTAATCAATATCATTCCTTACCCCTTTAAGCTGGTGGATGATGCCTGTCTCGTAAGATAATTGGGGATAATGCTTTTTAAGGAAAGAAATGAGGCATTCATGATTATCAGACTTATATCCCTCGGTATAAAGCAAGGCAGTAAGCTGCTCTTTTATTACTTCGTAATACCCGTCAACGGCTATGGATGTGTACTTTTTGTCAAATTTAACAGTGCTCCAGAACTCATACCTTAACAGAGCCATCTTAAGCAGGGCTTTGGCTTTATTTTTATCTGGTTCGATCTTATCAATATGCTCTTTTATGCATATGTCCCATGACATTATTTCCTTTCCGGTCATTTTTGCCTCCTTATCTTTAAATTCCCATATAGCACAATCCCATTGATTATATTATTTAATAATTCTTCGCTTAGCTTTGCCAAATCAGGCTCAAATAAGAGGCTTATCCTGTGCCTGAATATTTTCTCAAACTTTCTAAGGCCTGCCTCTTGTTTCGGAGCCTGTATAAAGAGGTCTATATCGCTGCTTTTTGTATATTCCCCCTTCCGGACACTTCCGAACAGCACTATGCATCTCGGCAGCATCGCCTTTTCAAGGTAATCAAGAAGCCCGGAAGAATAAATAAGAAGAATCATTGCCTGCTGCTTGTAAACACGGAACATCCTGTTAGTATCATTCGCCTTGTAGCTTGGGTATAATGTGCTTTTATCTTTCAGTATTAACCCCTCCTTTTCAAGTTCCATAAGATACTTTCTTGCTGTCATTACTGCTATTTTTGTAAGGCGGCTAATCTCCCGGAGATAGAAATTTCTTGCGGGCTCTTCAAAGAATATGTTCATTATCTTCAGCTTGTTATAGTGTAACATTTTTGGTACATCTGTACATAAAGAGATACACTCATATAAAAACCTTTGCTTTCAGTCCACAAACTCTATCCCAAGCTCATCCTGTATCTCTTTTCTTGTTGAGCCCTTCATCTGCTTTTCCTTGCCGAATATCTGCGGCGAATTGACGCCTGTCACGATGAGCATTGCGCGGATTGTTCCCTGCAGGTCATCGGAAATCTGCGCGCCCCATATGACCCTTGCATCATCAGCCAGCCTTGTTGAAACAGTCTCAACGACTTTTCTTGCCTCTTCCAGCGTCATGTCAGGCCCGCCCGCAACATTAATCAAAGCGCCGTTTGCGCCCTGTATGTCAACGTCAAGCAGCGGATTGCTGATTGCTTTTTCAACTGCTTCGACAGCCCTGTCTTTTCCGTCGCTTTCCCCGATACCAATCATTGCAACGCCGCCCCTTGTCATAACTGTTTTTATGTCCGCAAAGTCCAGGTTTACAAGCCCTGTCTTTGTGACAAGCTCTGCAATCCCTTTTACGGAATTTGTGAGTATTTCATCTGCAACCTTGAACGCAGTGTACATCGGCAAATCAGGCGCCAATTCCAAAAGCTTATCATTCGGGATTACTATTAAAGTGTCGACGTTTTCTTCCAGCTTTTCAAGCCCGTGCACTGCATTTTCATATCGCCTCTGGCCTTCCATCTCAAACGGTATTGTCACAACAGCTATTGTCAGCGCGCCCATCTTTTTTGCGATTTCAGCAATAACAGGGGCAGCCCCTGTCCCTGTTCCTCCGCCAAGCCCGCATGTTATGAAAACCATGTCCGCGCCCTGCATTGACTGCTTAAGCTCTGTTTCTGTTTCCCTTGCGGCCTGCTCTCCTATTTGCGGAATGCTTCCTGCGCCCAGCCCTTTTGTTGTTTCCCTTCCGATGAGTATTTTCACGTCAGCATTTGTGTAAAGCAAATCCTGCGCATCGGTGTTTACCGCTATTGTCTCGCAGCCCTCTATCCCGACCTCGGACATCCTGCTGATTGAATTGTTCCCGCCGCCGCCGACCCCAAACAATTTGACTTTTGAGCTTTGCGCTGCAAGAAGCTTTTCAAGCTCTTCATCCATTGCGTTTCTTTTTCTTTCAATGCCTTTCGGGCTTCCTTTTCCCGAGGATACTGCTTTGATGAGTTTGTCCATGATTTTTCACCCGCTTTTGAATAAATACGCCCTTTTTTGCTATCTCTGGGGATATTTCCTATATTTTTAAACCTATCCCTTTATTTTGCAAATAATGCAAGAAATCACTGCTTTTGGGCGGTTGCTTTCTCCCGCTTAATTTCGTTATAACTCCATAGTAGTTAAAATAGAAAGGTTTATAAAGGGCAGTGGTATGCTGAGTATCGAGGCAATATGAAGATTCAAAAAATCCCAAACCCCTTAAAACTCGGGGAATATGTCCTGTTTGTTAGTGATTTTAATGAAAGAGACGCAGGCCATTTGCATCATACTTTGGATGAAGCCCGGATATAGCAGATGTATTTATATTAAGCGATACTGAGTTCCAATATTCCCGCTCAGATGTAACAATAGCTGGTATTTGTAAAGATGAATTTAAATGGCGTTTAGAGAAAACAAAAATTCCCAATTGGATAAGTAATGCGCCCAATTTAGAAAAAATAATAGCCGGGAATTATTCCGAAATTATTTCGGTTACGGCAGAATTTGCCCAGACTCTAAATTGTAATTATCGCTGTGTACAATGCGCTTATATGGAAACTAAGCAGGAAAAAGGGTCTTGGCTTAGAAATAACCTGGCAAACCCGGAATTGCACATGACCGGGGGAATTATGAAACTCACATTGGATAAGTTAGCAGAGGGTGGCGTTAGGAATATACTCTTTACCGGGGGCGGCGAACCTTTGATGCATCCTTTGGCAATTGAAGCAATGGAACATGCCAAAAGGAACGGCAATGTTATTGCCCTATATACAAATGGAAGGCTATTAAATAAGAGAAGAATTGGCAGGATTCTGGAATTAGACCCTCTGTTTGTAAGGATTAGCGTGTATGGGGGCAATCAAGAAACAGTTGCCCGCTATACCCAAACAAGTGATATTCATTCATTTGAAGCAGTTATTAGGAATATTGCGGCTATGGCTGAAGAGAAGGGTAGAGTTGGAAGCAAAATGAATTTAGGATTATCTTATCTTATTCATCCGATAACAGCTGGAACTATTGATGAATTTGCTGATGCAATACTACGCCTGGAGCATATGGACCAAATTGACTATATCCGATTTACTCCTGCTGTTAATTATTCTAGTGGAAGACAGCATGACCAGAAATCTATGGAACAAATATTTCAGAATATAGAGGCTAATGTTGCTAAACGTTTTGAAGGCACCCCAATTAAACTAAAATTATACTACCATAGATTGCAGGAGCTGAACAGGCAAAAGTCTTACACACAGTGCCGAGCATCCGGCTGGTTTGTTGAAGTAGGTCCTACCGGTGACTTATTCTTATGCTGCGAAACTCATTTTAAGCCCGAATATAGAATCGGAGATTTGAAAACGCAAAGCTTAGATGAAATCTGGCGCAGTGATTTAAGGAAAAGTGTAATCGCAAGGGTAAATAATTCCAGTTGCCATACCTGTCCTACCCTCTGCAAGCCAAACGAATTGAATAAAATCTTTGACGATGTCGAACAGTTTAGAGATGCAGGAGAAATAGGTAGGGTAGAAAGGTGGGCAAAGGACCTGATTAGATATGGCGTAGAGTGCGGGTATTGCCCGGGCAAGCTTGATGATTTTCAAAGTTAAAATGGCAAAATCAAAACAGGGCGTGGAACTTGAAGCGGGAAGGGTTTTAAAGGTTCATAAGAGCCTTGAGGCTGCTGAACTTGAGAAGCTCATTGCCGGCTTATACTCAGGCAATAATTTCGTGCCAATCAGGACTCCCAAATATGGCATTCCTTTCCTAAAAGAACAAAATGTTTATTTGCCCATGGAAAGAATAGATGGTAAAGATTTAATGGGAAATAAAGATGTGTCCTTAGCAAGAAAACTGGTTTTAGACCTAGCTTTATTTCATGAGATGTTCGCACAGGAATCTGCTATGCTAACCTCGAGTGCTATTTACAGGGATGCCATTAACTCCAATTATATGCTTGACAATGCAGGGATAGTGCATATAGACTTTTCATCCAGCAATAAGTTTGTTCACTGCTATGATGATTTGGCCTTGCTCTTGCATCCCTTATGGAGTGAAATACCAGACGCGGAAAGAGAGTGTCTAATTAGGGAATATATTGAACATAGAACAAGATTTAATGCCTTAGGCGTTTCGTCAATTCATAAAATAGATTCAAGGCTCATTGCTAATCCTTCAGCCGAAGGGCGGAGATTACATTATTCTGGTTTGTTAAAGGAAATGGAAGCTGCCGGATTTGATATGGGGGTTCGAGCTTCAGATTTTAAAGGCATTGATTTTAACAGGCTGGAACCGGCGGATTTTGCTTTTTTCTTTGATTTTAGGACCTTGAGGGGAGAGTATTATCTCCAAAAAGTATGGGGGGGGAGAGGATGAGGATACAGACCTATCAAAATGTTGTAAAGTGGGTGCAAAACCAAAAGTTAGTAAAGGAAGAGATTGTAGACAAAGAATATGCCCATGAAAAAGGGTTACTGCACCTATCCGCGCATTTACTAATAATTGATGGGATTGGCGGCATTTTTTGTAGAAAAAGGTCAGATCATGAATTAAGATATAAAGGGCTTTGGACTACATCAGTCGGAATACATGTTGAGTTAGATGGCGATTATCTGGCATTCTTGAAACAGAGTCTGCCTGCTGATATAGCAATAAAGTGGTTAGGAGAATTCAGGGTGAATGACGGCTATGAGAATGAGGTTTGCGGACTTTATTTCGCAAGGGTGGAAGAGAATGAATTGCCGAATGAATTGAAGGAGAACAGAATGTTTATAACGGCAAATGCCTTGGAAACTCTTGCTATTGAAGGAAAAATAACACCCCACTTAAAAGAAGCTTATTTGTTATTGGGAGCCAAAAATGAGTGATGACCCGCTGATGGAAGTTGTAGATAATAATGATAATATTATTGGCACATATCCTCGAAGCCAGATACGGAGAGATAAAATGAGTTACCGGTTAATTGCAATATTTGTTTTTAATAATAAAGGCGAATTATTCGTTCAAAAAAGAAGCCCAGAACTTAAAAGGTATCCTGATTGCTATGACAGCTCTGTAGGGGGGCATGTGGAATTAGGAGAAGATTACGAAACTGCAGCCAAGCGGGAAATGGCAGAAGAATTAGGAATAACTGAAGATCTGGAATTTGTTGGCAAAGAAAAGCTTGTTTATGAAGATGCTGTACGTTTCGTAGCCTTATTTAAATGTACAACAAATAAACAGATTAAAATCGATAAAAGCGAGATTAGAACAGGGCGATTCATGGGCATTTCGCAAATAAATAAAATGCTCGTAGAGAAAGAGAAATTTACCCCTGTATTTTCTATGCTATTTAAGAAGTTCTTTGGAGGAAACAAATGAACTTAGAGGAATTTACAGAAAAATACAAAGAAATCTATTTAAGGGAAGCAGTTCAATTAAGTATAGCTAATGCTGATTTCAGAGAATATGCCTTTAATCTGTTTAATAATAACCCCACCCTTGTGAAGAAATTGTATTTGGTATATAAAAGCAAGGGCCTATCTGATGCAAGATTAGAAGATGGGATTAGGGCAATAGCACTGTATAGCTTGATGCATTTCGAACACAAGAGTGTATATGGCCGCTTTCCTTTAGCCACATATTGTGACGCGGACATGCGAAGGGATGTTGCTGCCTTCGTTTTTTCTGAAGGAACGGGGTCAAGATTGTCTTTAATGGGGATTGGAATAGAAAAAGCGATGTTTGAGATACCAGAAGGCGATAACTTTAGCCCCTTGGTGCATTTAGCATGCCTGGATTTAGGATATAGTGGTATCAAAACTGTTTTAACTGTTTCAGAGACAACAAGAGATTACTATACGGCTATTTTTGGGAAAAATCCCTCTTTTGTTTTCACAGATGAACCTGGTCGGAACAAAATGGAGGCATTTAGAGAAAGCATAAAAGTGCTGGAACAAATGCCAACTTTAATTTTCAGAACCTGTAGCGATACTATGAGGGATACAGAATTTCTTAAAAGGGGCATACAGCAGCATTTATCTTTACCGAATCCTGAAGAGCATATAACCGTGCTTGCCAGGGTGCTCGATATGAACAAGGGGCAGGGAATGAGTGCTGTTTCCGTTAGGGTTGAAGGAGATACTGCAATCAATTTTACAAAAAGCCCAGCGATTTTAGAAGGAGACCATCTGTTGGTTTATAAAGTTGGTTCATTAATAGGAAAGAAGATTGCTGAGCGATTAATGGCATCAAACGAGGGATCTTATAATACTTTTTGCAATAGGCTATCAACCGAAAAGCCAGGCTCTGTCTCATTAATTACAACAAGCTTGTCTCTGAATAGGGGGTTAGACGATGTATTTGATTTACAGGATTACATATTAGAAACATATAGAACACAAAAATCTTATGAGGTTGTAAACTCAATTTATAGGAGGATATGAATGATGAATAATGACCAGACATATATGGATATTGCAATTTCAGAAGCTAAATTGGCTTTTGGAGATGGAAATTTACCAATTGGGGCAGTATTAACAATAGACGGCCATGTCCTCGCAAAGGGCAGAAATAACAGTTTACAGAATAGATCTTGGGCGAATCATGCAGAGAATGTTCTAATTATTGACAATTCTTCAATAATTCGGGAATCTGTAAAAAAGAAAGGATTGGAATTTTGTTTATATACGACTCTTGAGCCTTGTTTGATGTGTTTTGGCACTGCTGTCCTTCATAGGGTGTCAAGAATTGTCTATGCTTGTCCGGATCCGGTTGCCGGGGCAACAAGTATAGGTCGCATGAGAATGGGCTTAATGTATAGTGAAAACTGGCCAACTATTGAAACAGGCCCCTGTAGGGAAGAAGCGTATAATCTTGTAATAGAATTCCTTTCCCAGAAGCCACATTGTAACGAAATGCTTAGTCTTTATGAGTCAAGAAGGCGGGAAATTTTAGGCAGGTAAAATATGAACAATAATAGAAGTGAAGCAATTTTGAATGGAAAATACTATCTGATAGTAGAATCTAGAGTTTTAAACCAAATAAACAGTAAAGAATATATGGATGCTTATGCTGGGAAGGAGCAGAGCAAAACAGATAAGAATCATTTCTTAGAAATCGTCAGGCTTGTTACCGAATTATGGGCTGAATCAGAGAAACAAGATATGCCTGTTGCCCTAAAGATTGCTGCGCTATGCCATGACCTTGACAGAATCTATCCGCAACGGGAAGTAAATACCAAAAACTGCCAGAAAAGAGACTATGAAACAAGAAAAATGATTCACTCGGGCAATTCCGCAATCCTATTCTTTGAGGAGAATCCAGACTTGCCTAAGCCTTTATTGCATGATGTTTGTTATTTGATTCTTCGGCATGAAGTCGGCGGTGATAGGAATGCTGAAGGAACAATGTTTGATAAACCGGATGAGTTCACTGCGAATTATAATCTCAATGTTGTGGCAGACTATTTGTATTATGCAGATAAAATGAGTTTTTTCTATTCGGGTATCCATGAGTATAAGAAAAGGGGCAAAGAGAAGCTCAAAAGCAAAATCCTCTTTTCTCTTAAGGGATTGCCGGAGAAAATAATTGAAAAGATTCGGGCTGTGCGTTTTGAAGATAAATTTATTAATGAATGCATCACTGATGCTTTAAGAACTATAGCCAGAAATCCCCGCCCGCTTTAGCGGGCTGCGCCTTTTAAGGCGGGGATGAATGGCGTAACTTATTTCTATATGTTGCTGTTTTCACTTTTCGGTAAAGTGGTGTGTCTCGGAGGTGAGACACATGGATATATACCGAAGCAACACACATGCCCATTCAATTGGTTGGAATACATGGCACTTTGAATGGTGCACTAAGTATCGCTATAAATTATTCAGGAATGGTTATATAAATAATCTTTGCCTGATCGCGATACAAGAAGCGGCAAAAAGGCACAATATAGGAATTGTTGACGCAGAAGTAGATGTCGACCACATTCACATTATTGCGTCCTTGCCCATGGATATGGCACCAGTAAATGCTTTGCATTTGGTAAAGGGATTTAGCTCAAAGCTAATCTTAACATTGGTGCCAAACTTCAGAAAGCGTTATCCCAAAGGGAAGTTATGGAGTCCGGGGAAATTTGCTGCGTCAGTCGGGCATATAACCTTAGAAAACGCCAAAAAATATCTTGAAGACCACCACGCCAAAGCGTCTCTTAGAGGGGTCACATGGCAGAATAGCTGTGCATGGCACCAGCAGGGGTTCAACTACAGCCGCGCTTGCAATTTCAAGAAGCCCTATATTTGCAGCGGCAGTGCTGGCTTCCGGATTCTATGATATCTATACTCAATATAGGTATGAGGAAAAATATAGGCCGCAAATATTTCCTACAAAACAATCTATGCAGGGCCGCGATATAAGAAAGTTTCCTTACACGGAACGTTCCCCTCTTAATCATGCAGGCTGCAGAATTATACCAGCAGCAAAAAGGAGAGGCTGGAACAAATAAATTAAAATAAGATACTTTACTGCTTTTTGGCAGGCGCTTTTTGAATTTCTTCTTTTTTTTCACTTTCGGGCTTCTTTTCCACGGCTTCCTCTTTCTTTGGCACAGCTTTCTCGTGCCCTGCAAACTCAACCTCTTTTATAGAAAGTATTCGTTTCATTGCTTTCTCTTTCACGAGATTCTGTATCTCTGCAGGCATTGCTGTTTTCATTGTAATCTTTGCCTTGCCGTCCTTGACATCGACAGCCGCATCATCCATGCCGAGGTAGAATTTTATAAACCCTTTAAGTTTTTCAGCATCATCAACAACCTGCTTTACTATCTTCACATCATACTTCAGTGCATGCCCTGCAAGCGGGTGGTTGAAATCAACAAGGATTCTTCCGCCGCTGACTGTCTTAATCACGCCGGACTGCCCGTTGTTAAAAGTAACCTGCAGCCCCGGCATCGGCCTGAGCTCGTCCTTGAACAATGAGGCGGGCACCAGCTTGTACATCTTTGCATCTTTCTTTCCAAACGCTTTTTCAGCAGGCACTTCGATTGAATAGGGTTTCCCCGCGTCTTTTCCCTCGAATGACTCGTCAAGCCCCTTCACAACATCTTCCTCGCCGACACATACAACTATAGGCTCGTACTTTGACTTGGCGTTAAACACGCCTTCTTTTTTTGCAGCGCTTTCATCATTTGTGTCAAAAACCTTTCCGGACTCAAGAATCCTGCCTGTGTAAGACAGTTCAATGAAATCGCCTTTCTTAATTGCCATGGGCTCACTTGGATTTCTTTATCGGCCTGAACTGGTCAGAGCCGCACTTCTTGCAGATAATTTCTTTCTTCAGTATTCGCATCTTGTCTGTCTTTATCTTTGTCTTGCAGTTCCTGCACACGAATACCCTGTTGAACATTCTTCCGATTGCTTCATCAAACTTTCCCATTTTGTTACCTCACATTTACTTAGGCTGCACCAGCAGCTTCTCGCCCATGACTATCCAGTATAATACCTGCCCGCCTTCCTTTATCTTGTCTTTCAGCTCTTCAGGTATTGCCAAGTCAAAGGTTTCGTAGCTTTCAGAGTCCATGACATTTGCCATGCCCTCGTGTATTGAAAGCACCTGCGCGCTTTTCTTTTCCACGATGGGTATCTGGACATTGTCGTGGCCGGGCATTACCTTGATTACTTTCCTGCCGTCCTTTATTGAGACAGCCTCAATCCTGCACTTGGCGTGCCCGTGCTTGCCTGTTTTTGATATGTCAATGTTTTTCACAACGCATGCCACGCCGTCGAAAACAACATACCTTCCCGGCTTAAGCTCTGATGCTCCTGCCTGTATAGTGTCGTCTCCCATTGCACGTTAGGAAAACGGGGGGATTTATAAAGATTGCTATTGGCTACGCGCTAAAAACT
>DUKS01000033.1:20159-20992 GCA_013329215.1 Nanobdellota archaeon
TAGCTAAGCGCTACAGGCTAACGGCTACTTGCTACAGGCTAAGTGCTAATGCCCAATTGCCAAAGAAGGCGGCTGCAATGCCTGCAACAGCAACATTATTAAGCCGAAAAATCCTGTTTTAAGGCATGATTATAGAAACAATCAAGGCATTTTTTGCAATCTTTGCCGTGATGGACGCTTTGGGAAACGCGCCTATCTTCATCAGCCTGACAGAGAAAATGTCTATAAAAGACCACAAGATGATTGCGAACAAGTCTGCGATGGTCGCGGCTGTTCTTTTGTTCATATTCCTTTTCTTTGGCAATGCAATAATGGATTTTTTTGGCATTTCAATAGGCAGCTTCAAGATAGCGGGCGGAATACTGCTTTTCATCATCGGCATCAAGATGATTTTCGGCCTTAGCTTTTTGGAAAAGCACGTGAGCAAGTACACGCTTGCGATTGTGCCGCTTGCCACGCCGCTGATTACAGGCCCAGGCGTGATAACCGCAACAATAATTGCAGTGCACGAGTACGGGTACGCTGCAACTGTAATAGCGGCTGCCGCAAACCTGATAATATCATGGCTTTCATACAGGGAATCTCATTTTATAAACAGGATTCTTGGCAGGCAGGGCGGGGAAGTGCTTTCAAGGGTAATGGGGATAATACTTGCAGCCTTGGCAGTGGAATTCGTGTTCGGCGGGATAACAATGCTGGTTAAGGCTGCTGTTTAAAATTAGGAAGCCGTTAACATATTCTTGAATTCAGCTAAGTCTATGGCTTTACCGCCTTTGGCGTTTACCCTCTTTTTGAGCAGTTCGTCATTTGTAACCTGGGTTTGACAGTTGATG
>DUKS01000034.1:0-8073 GCA_013329215.1 Nanobdellota archaeon
TTCTCATTTTAGTATATAATATTATATATTAAGAGTATATAAGCTTTCTGCATCTATTTTCGACGACGAAGAGAAATTATTCCACAAGGGGGCTTTCCACAAACCACTGCCACTTGGAAAGCTCTGACGCTGAGGTTGCAGGCTTCCCTTTCTCACTTACGTTCGAAGCATTCCTTCGCTGCGCTCGGAAAGTATAAAAAGAGAACATTAAATCTTAAATGCCATGATAAGGCAGCCGATATGCGTATTTATGGGGCATGTGGACCATGGAAAGACTTCGCTGCTTGACAGCCTGAGGCACACAGCTGTTGCAAAAAGCGAGGCAGGCGCGATAACGCAGATGATAAGCTCAAGCGCCATTTCCCTTGACACAATCAAAAGTATCTGCGGCAGCCTGATTAAAGACCCGTCAAAAATAAAGCTTCCGGGAATACTTTTCATTGACACTCCGGGGCATGCGGCGTTTACAAACTTAAGGAAGAGGGGGGGGAACCTGGCGGACCTCGCAGTGCTTGTGATAGACATAAATGAAGGCATAATGCCGCAGACACAGGAATCAATAGAAATTCTGAAGCAATACAAGACGCCGTTCATAATAGCCCTTAACAAGATTGACCTGCTGCAGGGATGGAGAGAAAAGAATGGGAGCCTGCTCACTCAGATAGAAGAGCAGGCCGAGGCTGTTAAGCAGCTTCTTGACACAAAGCTGTACGAGCTCGTCGGAAAATTGTATGAAACAGGGCTGAATGCGGACAGGTTTGACAGGGTTACTGACTTCACAAAGCAGATTGCAATAGTGCCGTGCTCCGCGATAGCAGCAACAGGTGTTCCGGAGCTCCTTATGATGCTTCTTGGGCTTGCACAAAAGTTCCTTGAAGAAAGCCTAAAGGCAAGCGACGGGCCCGGCAAGGCTACTGTGCTTGAAGTCAAAGAAGAAAAAGGCGTGGGAAAAGTGCTCGATGCAATCCTGTATGACGGGATAATAAGGCAGGGGGACACGATTGTAATAGGAGACCCTGTTTCGCCTGTTGTCACAAAAGTGAGAAGCATACTTGTCCCTGAAAAATCAAAGCTGGTTTCTGCAAAAGAGATAAACGCGGCCGCAGGCATAAGGATAGCCGCGCCTGACATTGAAAGGGTAATACCAGGAGTGCCGCTGGCTGTTGCAAACTCTGATACTGGCAGAATAAAGGAAGAGCTGCAGAAAGAAGTTGAAAGCGTAATGCTTGACACCGACAATGAGGGGGTTGTGATAAAAGCAGAATCGCTCGGCTCGCTTGAAGCCCTAACAAGGCTGCTGAAAGACAAGGGTGTTCCAATCAAAAAGGCGTCCGTGGGGAATATAACAAAAAAAGACATTGCGGATGCTAGCGCCGAGAAAAACCCTTTTTACAAAGTAATTCTCGGATTCAATGTAAAATCAGAAGAGCCAAAAGAAGAGCTGAAGATAATATCCAACAATGTCATTTACGCGATAATAGAGGAATACGACAAGTGGATGGCTGAAGAAAAAAAGAGGCAGGAGAAAAAAGCGCTTGACGCGCTTACAATGCCGGGCAAGATGCAGATACTTCGCGAATGCATATTCAGGCAGAGCAATCCCTGCGTTGTGGGCGTTCTTGTCCAGGGAGGCTCTGTAAAAGCAGACGTTCCCCTGATAAAGGCAGACGGCGGTGCCGCAGGCACCATAAAAGCGATTCAGGTTGAGAGGGAAACAGTTGAGAAGGCTGAGAAAGGGAAGGAAGTTGCAATTTCACTGCCAGGCATAACAGCTAAAAGGCAGATTGACGAGGACGACATACTTTATGTTGATGTGCCTGAAAAAGATTTCAAGGAACTGAAAAAATACAAGCACCTGCTCAAGGAAGAGGATATAAAACTGCTTAAGGAACTGGCTGAAATTAAGAGAAAAACAAATCCCCTTTGGGGAGTTTAAATTCTTATCAATATATATCCGGCAATGCAACGCCGAAACCAACTTCTGCATAAAATCCTGAGTCCTCACCGTTGAAAACCCCGCCAACTTCCAGCTCAAGGCTGCCAAATTTTTCAAACAATAATCTTCCGCCGACATGCGCGTTGGCATAAGCGGCCATTTCCTCATTAAGCCACGGGTCAAGAGTCTGAACAAATGCAATGCCTGTGCCGATGTAAACAGTGCCGCCTACAGCCGGGCTTAATACAGACAAAGACAAGCCAGCATTTATTTGCTCCACAAAACCGTCGTAAACACCGCCGGTAAGGTTTGCAACAAACATGTCGCTTAACTCAAGCCCCAGGTAAAGCCTGTTTGCCATAGCGTCAGGCTCCTGCCTGTCAAGCGGAAATGAAGCCAGCCCTAAATGCAGGTTTAGTTTCGCACCGACACCGCCGCCCACCGGTTGACGATTGAGTTCCACGTTGTTAATGCCTGCAAAAAAAGCCCCTACTGCTTCAAATGTGAAAAGCTCTGGCTCGCAATCCAGCTGCTCTGTTATTGGGTGCTCAAGCCTTCGGTCTCTTCGGTCTAATCTTGTATCCGTCATATCAGTTGCAGCATTCGCATCAAAAGCAGATACGCCTATAACAGCCGCAGTTGCAGCAGCGAAACCTGTTAGTTTGTTCATTTGGAACCCCCGGGGGCATTCAGCCTTAAATTGCGTTATTTTCCCTGCGTTTATATAGTTTTCCTAAGTTACCACGAAAATAGGGAAACAACGCAACAAAAAGCATTATAAGCACGTGAATCACTCAAAAACAGCGTGGGCCTATAGCATAACCCGGATAGTGCGGTCGGCTTCGGACCGATTGATCAGGGTTCAAATCCCTGTAGGCCCATAATAAAGGATAGGGCCATAAAAACAGCAGAATGCTGGCATAGAATATCCTACGGGGTAAGAAACGGCGCGCGGCGGAGTTTCTGCACCCTGTAGGCCCATATCGATTTTAAGGCCCAAAAAGCGCCTTAAAACACAGTATTCCTGCCTCCTTTTTTTAGCGTTTTTAGAGGCAAATTTTTCTATTCCGTAACATTTTCTCACTGCATTAGAACCCTTTCTAGCAGAGGTTAGAAAGATTTATATACTCCAGTATATACATCAAAATCGCCCGCCACGAGAATACCTTGTGGAGCATACGGGAAACCCAAGCTGTGAATCAGGGGGTTAGTGTCGCGGGCTATATACTCACATAGTGATGGGTATTACAGAAAGACAAACCTGAGAATCAAAGAACAAATAATCAAACTTCACATGAAAATTCCATTATTTTCACTTAAAGTTGGACTGAATGTGCGAATGTCAGAGCTGTTTAGGGATTAGAAATCATTTAACAGAGTTCTTGGATTTTTAGGAAGAGGCAAACAAGCATAGGAGGCATCGAAACTAAAGTTTCGGGTCTCTCACAAAGCGAGGAGGAGAAAATGGGAAAAATAAGCCAGGTAGCGGCAAAATACATTATCCACACAAAAATACAGATTGAAGGCGTGGTAGACAGGCCCGATGTCATAGGAGCCATTTTTGGCCAGACAGAAGGGTTGCTTGGGGCAGACTTAGAGTTAAGGGAGCTCCAGAGAAGCGGAAGAATAGGAAGAATTGAGGTAAATACAGACGTAAAAGGCGGAAAGACAGACGGGGAAATCATACTCCCGTCAAGTTTGGATAAGGAAGAAACAGTTCTTGTTGCAGCTGCAATGGAAACAATCCAGAGGATTGGGCCGTGCAATGCAAAGGTGCATGTTGACAAAATTGAAGACGTAAGGATAAGCAAAAGGAACTTTGTTGTTGAGAGGGCAAAAGAGCTTCTCAAGCAACTATCGGATGAAGTGCTTCCGGATTCTGCAGAGCTCAGAGAAGAAGTTGCTCAGGCTGTAAAAGTAATGGAGATTGTGGAATACGGCAGGGACAGGATTCCTGCAGGACCCACAGTTGACGAGTCTGAAGAGCTTATTGTTGTTGAGGGAAGGGCGGATGTCCTGAACCTGCTTAAGAACGGCATAAAGAATGTTGTTGCCTTGGGCGGCACAAACGTGCCTGACACAATTGTAGAGCTCTCAAAGAAAAAGGAAATGACTTTGTTTGTTGACGGAGACAGGGGCGGCGACCTTATTATAAAAGGCGTAATGGGCACCTGCGATGTTGACTTTGTCATTAAGGCTCCGGACGGCAAGGAAGTTGAAGAGCTGACAAAGAAGGAAATACACAAAGCATTAAGGAACAAGATAGCTGCAGAGCAGGCAAAGCTGGAAATAAAGGACGTAGCAAGCAAGGGCGACATGATAAGGCAGATAAACAGGACCTTAAATTCGCCAAGCCCTTCGCAGGGATACCAGCAGAGAAGCATGGCACCAAGGCCTGCAATGAGTTCTGCACCGGCGCCTGTTTCAAGGCCCATGACAGCGGCAAGGCCCGCAGTTGCAGCAGTAGCGGCAGCGCCAAAGCCGGCTGTAACAAAAGAGCAGAAGGACAAGTTCAAGCAGCTTCTTGAGGACCTTATAGGGACAAGGGGGGCTTACATACTTGACAATTCGCTAGCTGTGCTCGGCAAAGTGCCGCTTACAGAGCTGATAAGCACTGTCAGAAGCCTTAAGTCAGGCATGTATGCTGTAATCTTTGACGGCACAATCACAAAAGACATTGTGCTGCTTGCGGAAAGGGCGGGGATTAGCGCGATGGTTGCAATGGACAGCGCTGTAAAACAGGCTGAAACCAAGGTAACAATACTGTCGGCGCCCGATCTGCAGTAAGCAGATTCTATTTTCTTTTTTTATTTTTATTATTCTTTTAACTTCAATATAGGCTATGTTTTGGGCCAAGCAAAAGTTTTTATATTGCTCCTGCCTTAATTATAAGCATGAAAAAGGAAGAGGCGCCTAACGGGTTCCATTTTACATGGGCCATGGGGCTTATACTTGTTACTGTAATCCTGCTAACTGTGTTTGTTGCATATTACTTCGGCTTTGTCAAGAAATCATGCCAGGACGATGCATGCTTTGACAGCGCACTGCAGAAATGCAGCATGGCTGTTTATCCAAAAGTGCAAAACTACAATTATTATGTGTATTCTATTGACGGCAAGTCTAAAGGCATGTGCAAAATCAAGATACAGCTTGCAAAAATGGCTGCCGGAAGCCCGCCTGACAAGATTGCACTGTTTGAAGGCAAAGGCATGGACTGCATGGTGCCTATGGAAGAGATATCAAGCGTAAAGTCTGACAAAGTGGAAAGCATGCTGCAATACTGCACAGGGCCGCTTAAGGAAGCGATGTATGAGCAGATAATAGAAAAGCTTTACACGATTGTTGTGAGCAACATGGGCGAAATCCTCGGCGATATCGGGGATACATTAAGAAAAAAATAAGGTTTACCTGATTTCAACCGCCTGATATTCTTCTGCGGTTGATTTCGCAGAATCAAGCTTCATCCTGCCCTGCGCATAAATGGTGAAAAGCACGCTGCCTTTCTTTGTCTTGTCGCCGCAGTGCACCCGCAGGTAAAGGCCTGCCGCCTTGTCGTCAGGCGCGCCAGCTATCCTCGCTATCCTTGCAATGGCCTTGTTATTAATCTGCCGTACAACGCCATCCTTTGCTGCAACAACATCGTAAAAATACCGCGCCTTGGGGAGCCTTATGTGCTTTCTTCCGCCCTGCGCAATTGCGATCTCCTTGAACTTTGCATATGCCCTGCCGGAATCAAGAACTTCAAGCACCCTTGCCCTTGGGTTTTTCTCGCCAACCATCTGGAGCATTTCACTTGCAAGGAATATTGATTTTTCCCTCAAATCATTGGGCCCCTCACCCTTAAGCACGCTTATGACATCAAATGCCTCCAACGCAGGCCCAACGCCATTGCCAATCGGCTGGCTTCCGTCAGTAAGCAGCACCTTAACTTTCATTCCCAGCATCTTCCCAAGCATGCTGAACTTTTTTCCAAGCTTCATTGCAGACTCCTGCGTTGCAAATTTTGCCATAAACCCGTAGGGGATATCTATAATGCAGTGGGTTGCGCCAACAGCTTTCTTTTTTGCCATTATGCTTGCCAAAAGCATGCCCTCCGGGTCTATGCTCAGGGGATGCCTTATCCTTATCAGCTTGTCATCAGCAGCGGCAAGATTCAGGCTACCGCCTCCCCAAACCATGCATGCGTTTGTTTTTGCCAGCACTTCCTTTATTTTTTCAAGCGACAACGAAACAGGCGCCATTACCTCCATTGTATCGGCTGTGCCTGCCGGGGAAGTGATTGAACGCGAGCTTGTCTTTGGCATTGTATAGCCAAGCGCGGCCATTATAGGCACCACAATAAGCGTGGTCCTGTTGTTCGGCACGCCGCCAATGCAGTGCTTATCAATAATCACTTTTTTGTTCAGGCCAAGGCTGGTTCCGGTCTCTACAATTGCTTTTGTAAGCGCAGCAGCCTCGTCTATTGTAAGCTTTGAACTGTAGCATGCCGCAACAAAATAAGTCATTTCAACCTCAGAAAGGTGGTTTTCAACAATGTCAACCACTATTTCCCGTATCTGCTTTTCTGTCAGCTCTTTGCCCTCAAGCTTTGCAGAAATATATTGTATCGAGTGCGGCCTTTCAGTGGGGAGAACATCAACATGCGTGCCTTCCTCAATTCCCAGCTGCTTCAGCGGCTCTTCAAACAGGCCTATCTGCCCCGGGCTTATGTCTGCGCTGGAAATATCAGCAACAGCTATAGCCTGCTGCCCTGTCCGCAGCCTTCGTATAGAAATCCTGTCGGAAGCGTGTATGCCCAGTTTTTTTGCATCAAGCTCATTGATAATTGCGATTGAAGAACCGCCTGTCGAAAGGTTCACATCTTTTACTTTTAGCTTCATCTTGTCACTCCTGCAGCTTAATATGTTCCTTGCCCAAAAGCACTGTAAGCAAAAATATGAATAACGAAAGCACAAACGGGCCCAATATTACCCCGCTGACGCCAAAAACGCTGAAACCGCCTATAACGCCGATAATGGCTATTAGCGGATGTATCTTTCCCTTCTGGCTGATGAGCTTCGGCTTAAGCACCATGTCAAGCAGGATTGTGACAAACAAAAGGCAGAATACTGCAAGGCCGATGGCAGCCGCCGTATGGCCTGTTGCAAAGAGATATACAGCAAGAGGAGCCCATACAAGAGTTGGCCCGACAAAGGGAAGCATCGCTATCACGAGAGTTACAAAGCCCCAAAGCAGGGGCGTGCTGACGCCAAACAGGTAGTAGCCTATTGTAGCAACAATGCCCTGCAAAATGCTTACAAGCACCATGCTATACAGGACAGCATCAACTGTGTGCCCGAACCTTGCTGTTATCTTGCCCTTATACTCTTCGCTGACAGGCATCACATTCCTTATCCCCGCGGTAAGCTTTTCAGAGTCCCTCAATGCAAAGAAAATGGTTGCAAGGGAGATTAATATCATTATAATTTTTTCAGGGAGGGAAACAACAAGGCGCGACACCAGATCAAGGAAAGCGCCGAGCCCCTTCTGCGCAACAATATTTATGTACTGCTCAACCTTTTCGCTGTCCACATATTTTTGTATCAGTGAAACGAGCCCTGAAACATTGATCTTATCATATATTGTGGCTGATTCGTTAACCAAAAGGCTTACTATAAGCAAAAACAGCAAAAGAGCAATCACAATAAGGCAGATTGTAATGAGCCCTGCTGAAATGTTTTTGTTCTTAAAGAAGCCGGAAAGCCTCCTGTGCAGCGGCATCAGGGCATATGCAACAATCAGCCCTATTATAACAGCACCGAAAAAAGGCTTTGCAAGCAGGTAAGCGAGATAGCCCAGTATTACAAAGAAAGCTATAAACACATATTTTGACATCCTCTTTTTCGGGTCATACATGCATCTTATATCTGTCAGCCAGCTATATAAAATTAACGAAGGGCTCAAACCCCTGTTTTGCCGTTGGAATCTTCGGCAATACCCTCAAGACCGCCGCCGGATTCTTTTTTTTCCACTGCTTTTATCCTTTGGTATGCCTCAGAGCCAAGGCATTGCTCTGCATGTGTGCACCATGCGGCGCAGCCGCTGTTCTTCAGTATTTGCTCTGCTGTTTTCTGAACCATAATCCCGCAGCCCGGGCA
>DUKS01000034.1:8210-14278 GCA_013329215.1 Nanobdellota archaeon
CCGCAGCCCGGGCATTTGTGGTAAGAGACCCTATCTTCCGGGCTTTTGTTCGTCAAATCCTGCCCTGGGCAGCGCGCCATCTTCCCTCCCCCAAATATTTTTTGGCTTGCTCAAGATACTTGAATTCTTTATGCTTTTTCAGGTGCTGAAGATGTGCCTGGACAACACCATCCCCTTTCTTCGCCAGCCGCTCTATAACCTTAAGCTCATCATATGGCTCCGCCTCCCTTTCCACAATGCTTATGGCCTTTTGCGGGCATGGCTTTAAACAGGCGCCGAGCCCGTCGCAGTAGATGCCGCTTACAAGAACAGCTTTTCCGCCAATAACCTGCAGCGCGCCCTCGGGGCAGTTGGGGATGCATAAGCCGCAGCCGTTGCACTTTTTTTCGTCTATTTCTATGATTTTACGCTTAGCCATGTTCAGAGCTTCTCCCCCGCAACTGTTATTACATGCGTATGGACAGGTATATTTTTTCCGGACAGTCTTACAGCCTCTTCAGCGATCTGCCTCAGGCCATAGCAGCAGGGAACTTCCATATGAACAACTGTCACCGTCTTGGCATTGCCCTGCCTGATTATTTCAGCAAGCTTCCCGGCATATGATTCGGTTTCATCAAGCTTGGGGCAGCCGATGACAACAGCCCTGCCTTTCAGGAAATCTGAATGAAAGCTTCCGCATGCAAAGGCAGTGCAGTCCGCCGCTATAAGCAGGTCTGCGTCTTCAAAATACGTGGCGCCGGGGCCTACAAGATGGAGCTGTACAGGCCACTGGCCAAGCTCTGATTTCTGCCTTACTTTTTTTGCGCTGTTTTTCCCTTTTAAGCCGCGTAAATCCCTGGCTGCAGAGCCAGGGCATCCGCAAAATTTTGTTTCCATTTTTGCCTCCTTAGTATCTTTTTTATACTTACTATAAAAACAATACTATATAAATACCAGCCAGTTTCTAAAAGTATACCTGGGAGGAAAAATGAACACAGACTGCACAATTTATAAGACCGCAGATTTCATAGGAAAAAGATGGGCTCTGCTTGTCCTGCTGGAGATATACAAGGGAGGCGGGGGATGGAAAAGGTATTCAGAATTAAAGAGGGGCATGGCAGGCATAACGCCAAAAATTCTCTCGCAAAGGCTGAAAGAGCTTGAGAAAGAGGGGCTTGTTTCAAGGCGGGCAGACACAGGCAGTGTGCCCATTAAGGTGGAATATTCCCTTACCAAAAGCGGCCATGCATTCATGGGAGTTATAAAGGGCATGAAGCAGTGGGCGCTTGAATGGAAGCTTTCAAACAAAAAATGTGAAAATTCAGACTGCAGCAAGTGCATGCTGTAGCCCCCGTTCCAGTAAGCTTATAAATTGATTTAATCCCTTTTCGCAGCATGGAAACCACAGAATTTTGCAGAATATTCATTGAGGATGCATTAGGCAAGGGGATTGCAACAGCAGAAGAAGCAATCAAACTCCGCTCTGTGCTGTGCAGGCAGCAGCATCCAAAATCAATGCCTTCATTCATTCAGATTCTCGCTTATGCCACAAATGAGGAATACAAAAAGCTTTTCTTTCTGCAGTCAAAGCCTTCAAGGACAATTGCAGGGGTTTCTCCAATAGCAATAATGACAAAGCCGATGAAATGCCCGCACGGAAAGTGCATTATGTGCCCCGGAGGGATTGATTCCTTCTTCGGCAGTACGCCGCAAAGCTATACAGGAAAAGAGCCGGCTGCAAGAAGGGCTATGAGAAACAATTATGACGCTTATATACAGGTATTCAACCGATTGGAGCAATACACGCTATTGAATCATCCAATTGACAAGTCAGAATTAATCATAATGGGCGGGACCTTTATTGCAGCTGATGAAGATTACCGCAATGAGTTCATGGCAAACGCGCTGAAAGCAATGAATGATTTCAGTGATTTGTTTTTCATTAAAAAAGCAGGCAATGCAAAACGCGCGCCCGAGGCCGGTCTTCTTGATTTCATCAGGTTCAAGCAGTTTTTCGAGCTTCCTGGCGACAAAAACAATGAAGAAAGGATAAAAAGCGTTGTATCAAAGATATCTGCATTGAAAGGAAAAGCAGTGCTTGAAGCAGAAAAAAATAGGAATGAAACAGCAAAGGCAAGATGCGTCACTATGTGCATTGAAACAAGGCCTGATTACTGCAAAGAAAGCCATATCAGCCAGATGCTGGGCCTGGGCTGCACAAGAGTGGAGCTGGGGGTGCAGAGCATATACAACGATGTGTTAAAGCATATAGAGAGAGGGCACACAGTAGAAGACTCAATAAACGCAACACAGCTAATGAAAGACTCTTTTCTTAAAGCAGGCTATCACATAATGCCGGGGCTTCCCTTGTCGGACGAAAAAAGAGACATTCAAATGTTCAAAGAACTGTTTTCAAACCCAGATTACAAGCCTGACACATTGAAGATATACCCTTGCATGGTTGTAAAGGGGACAAAGCTGTATGACGAGTGGAAAAAAGTAAAATTTAATCCGATAACAACTGAAAAAGCAGCAAACATTATTGCAGAAGCAAAGCAGTTCATAGAGCCATACTGCCGTGTAATGAGGGTGCAGAGAGACATTCCAAGCAACTTTATTGAAGCAGGCGTTGATATCACGAACCTAAGGCAGGAAGTTGACAAAAAGACGGAAGAGAAAGGTATTGAATGCAGGTGCATAAGATGCAATGAGCCAAAAGCAAAAGATATTGATTATTCCAAAGCAAGGCTGCAGAGGCAGGATTATGATGCAAACGGAGGCAAAGAAATATTTCTTTCATATAATGCTGGAAAAACGCTTCTTGGGTTCTGCCGCCTTCGCATCCCATATAAGTCGTTCAGACCTGAAATTACAGAGAAAACAGCAGGCATAAGAGAATTGCACGTTTATGCGCAGTCAGCCGCAATAGGAGAAAAGCCGTCTGCAAAGCAGGCACAGCACCGCGGATTCGGGATAAAGCTGATGGAAGAAGCTGAAAAGATAGCAAAAGAGGAGTTCGACAAAAACAAAATTCTGGTAATAGCTGGGATTGGCGCAAAAGAGTATTTCAGGCAGAAGCTCGGGTATAAGGATGAAGGCGTATACGTTGGGAAGAAGCTATAGTTCTGAAGGAGAATGAACCAAATGGGACGTCCCCCCGCCTTAAAAGGCGTAGCCCGCTAAAGCGGGCGGGGATTTCTGGATAGAGTTCTTAACGAGATTGTAATCTTTTCTTCTTTAACCAACTCAAAAAACATCTTTGTCCCAGGATACAGCTTTAGTTTAAGGGCTTCTTCTAACGAAAACCATCCGTGTTCAGAGGATTCTGCTTTATCTAGTTTCATCGCGCCGCCAACAATATTCACGAGCCAAAACGAAACAGTCTCCACTTTGGTGTCTGCCTTTGTTGTCCACAGCTTTCTTACCGGCTTTACAACCAATCCGGTCTCTTCAAGAACTTCCCTTGCAACTGATTCCTCTTCTGACGTGTCTTTCTCATCACACCTTCCGTGCGGAGGCGCCCAATAACCCTGCATTAGTTCCCTTGCATCTTTCAGCAGAAGGAACTTTCCGCCCTGCATAATAACCGCAACAACACCGTGGCTAATCACCGGGCATCATCACTTTCTGCCTTTGGGTTCAACAGGAACAAGAATAGTTCCATCATACCTGAAGGGCATATAAACCAAGCCCCGGTCGATAAAAGGCTGCTGCGCATCCAGGGCAGCCTGCACATCCTTTTCAAGCGGCGGCTTTTCAGGAACAAGCTCTATTTGAGGTTTTGGAGAATCCAATCTTACTCCTATAATGACTCCGGGGTCCCTGAAAAAAGGCTGACAGTTAATCCCCCTATCTCCCTTGCTGTGCACTGAAACAAAACCGCCCTGCGGATACTCGGGGTTCATCTCGTCGAACAAATGCCACACACCGACCTTTGGGTGCTTGTACCTCGCTTTTGCCCTTGCGAAATAATCCACAGCGGGCTTTTTGCCGGCAGCGTAGATTATAAACTGCGAATTTAAGTTCAATTCATCAAGAGACTGCATGCCGGACTTGGTCTGCACAGCCTGCTCAAGAGTCCTGACAACAGCAAAGCGCGGGTAGTTCTGCAAAAATTCAGGCAAGGCAGACTCCTCCAGAAACTCATTATAACCGAACACTTTTATTTCAGTGTCATCACGTATCACACCGTGCAGCAAGTCAGTTATTTCTTTTTTTGTAAGCTTGGCAGCACTATGGTTTGTAAGGACCTCCCTGTTTGCCTTGTTCAGCCTGTCCGGAGAGCTTAAAATTCCGCCGCCATGAACTGTAATTACAACAGGCTGGCCCTTTTCTGCGAATTTGCCGTGCTTGTCAACGCCCACATCATCTTCTGTTATGGAAGTGATTATGTCTGTTGTCCATATCTCATTCTCAAAAGGAGCAATAACCCTGCCGTGAAGTATATGAAACAGTGATGCAACATACCCTGTGCTGCCTGCATATTCCTGCGCTTTTGCCAATGCAGTGTGCAGCGAAGGATTGTCAAAAAATTCCCCGTTAATATCCCTTATAACCTTGTCCAAAAGTGCCGGCATCTTGCAAATACCTCTTTTAAGGATAGAATAGTTTTCTTCTTTAAAAATGTTTTGGAGGATTTTGGGAAAAGATTATAAATGCAGGTTGTGTGGGTTATCTTATGCCAAAAACAGGCCTTGTGACCCTTCTATGCGTTTCAGCAGTTCTTGGGCCAGGCAGCGCAGCAGCGCAGGAAGCAGAAGAAGAGCCTAATGCAATAACAGCCCCGTTTGAATCAATGATTGAATATTATGAGGCAAATGAAATCTCCCAAGTCAGCTTCAACGGGCACAGGGAAATCACATTAAGCACAGAAGCCGAAAGAGTGATGAAAACAGGAATAGAACAGGCCCTGATTGACAGCGGCTATCTCCCGGAAGGCCATATAGCGGACAGCTGCTTTGATGAAGATACAATAGAAGCAGTGAAACAGCTTCAGGAAGACAATGGATTGAGAGAAGATGGCGTTGTAGGGCACACTACAATACCACTGCTTAACGAAATTACAGGCATGGATATTGACGCCGGCCATTACTCATTCTCGCTTGATTCGGCATGCGAACTGAATGATGAAGACCATATGCTTATATCTGAAATAGAAGAAGCATTAAACTTCCACCATTATTCCAATCTGGCGGTAGACGGGGAGCTGGATGATGCCACTGTTGAAGCCATAAGGCTTTACAAAAGAAGGAATATCATAGGCTCTGACTCAATAGACTGCGCGTTTGTTGACCATCTTTCAACAGGCTCGAGAGCAAGAATAAGAAAGCTCAATGAAGCACTGGCGGCCCTTGAAAGCTTAAGCAGGCACGGGCCCGGCACTGAAAGCAATATATATGTCAATCTTCCGGAGCAGCAAGTGCGGTTCTATTACCATAATAACCTTGAATTCCAAATGGACATTATTATCGGACAAAGAGGAAGGTGGAGGACAGACATACAGGAAGGCACAATGCGCGAGGCAAGGATTAACCCGTGGTGGAATGTCCCTGCTTCAATAATCAGCGAACAGAGGAGGGTGCTTAGGAGAGAGCCCGCATTAAGGCAGGTCACCGAGCAAAGGATAAACGGAAGATGGGAATTGATTGGAGATAACCCCGTAATCGGCGATGATTTCAGGCAAAGGCCGGGTGAGTTAAACCCTTTTGGAAGGATTTACTACAACTTCGGCGGCCCTGAAGGGGAGCTCCTGCACGGCACTGCAAAGCACTACCTGTTCAGGGAAACAACAAGGCTGTTTTCACACGGCTGCATGCGCCTGCATGATGAAGCTGAGTTTTTCTACAGGCTGCAGGACCTCGGGCTCATAGACGACAGCCTGTATCTAAGCGAAATGGTTGAAACAACAGGAAGCGACGGGCTGTACCTGAAGCAGGATGTCCCGCTTATAGAGCCAATACATGTTAATGTAATATATGTAAGGGCATGGGTGGATTCAGGTGAAAACGGGATTTTCATGGCAATGCCCAAAGATGTTTACGGCTACGGCAAATCAAAGGTAAGAAGATACCTGGGTTTTAGTTGATTTT
>DUKS01000044.1 GCA_013329215.1 Nanobdellota archaeon
GAAAAAGGACGTATAAAACATATAGCTATTAGCTACATCGGCACCGGAATAAAAACCGTGCCTTATCAGCATAAAATCCGGCAAAGGGAATGAGGAAACAATAACCCTGCTGTCATTTGCAAGGCTCTGCATCTTCTCTTCAAGATAACCGCTGTTCTTCCCCTTCTTTAAGGACTGCCTTAAAAACCACCAAGATCCGTTTTTCGTCCCTGCGCCTGGAAAAGGCGCTTCAACATCTATCTTCATATCTATCCCCCTGAATGCATCAAGTTTGTCTATATCCTCTTTTTCAAGGAAGCCGGAAAACCAGTACCCTTTGTCAAGGGGTAGCGTAGGCCATACGCCGTTTACTTCAATGTTGCTTAGCGGGTTTATTTTTTCCTGCCATGCTGCATATTCTTCCGGCGAAGAAGACGCAACATAGATATTAATTGAAAAATTCTCCTGCACGAGTTTGTCATTCAGCGCATTCCAATCCGCTTCTTGCGGGAACTCGCTCCAGAATAATATTTCATCAAATTTTTCTTCGGCAAGTGATACGGGCATTAAAAGAAGAGCAAATGCGAACAGCACCAGGGGCTTAAATTTCATTTTCTCATCTTTGCAAGCCTTAGTATTATGTCGGCAGCCTGCTGTGAGCCGTTTGCAGACAGGTTAAGCTTTGCAGCGTCATAGCGCATCTGCGGGATTTTTGCTATAAAGTCAGCAATGGACTTTTTCAGCGATTCTGGCATAAGGTTCCGCCCGATTATTGCATTGTCCTTCAGCGCGTAGGCATTCATCTGCTGCTCGACATGGTCCTGTATCGGGAATATAAGCATAGGCTTTTTGAAGACAAGCCCCTCGCCAAGCGTGTTCTGCCCTGCAAGCGTGATGAGCCCTTTTGAAACTTTCAGGTATTTCAGGAAATCCTCGCTGAAAGGCATGTACCTCAGGTTTTTCTGCGGCTCCACCCCGGCGCCTGAGCCGAAAACAATGAAAAGCTCGTTGAATTCCATGGAAACCTTTGCAAGCGATTCAACAAGCGCAGCGCCGAAATCAGAGCCGCCAAGCATTACAAGTATGGGCCTCCTGTCGAGGTTCAGCTCCTTCATCAGCCTTGGCTCAGGCAATAACTGCTGCGGCTTAACCCTCACTATCGGCTCAACGTAATTGTAGACAAGGCTCTTTTTTCTCCTTATAAGCGAAACAACAATTGAATAGTCAGACATGTCATATACTTTCCTAAGGAAAAATGCTTCCATGGCCATCAGCCTGTTCGGCTTGTGCTCTTTTGAATACTGCGCATACAGAGCAGGGTCAAATCCGTAAAGCGCAACGCACTTTTTATGAAGGAACTTGGATATTGTGATGCCTGCAGGCTCAAAATCAGTGACAATAATGTCGGGGTTGAATTTTTTAGCCTCTTTCTTAAGCCTGAACGCAGTGAATATCCATACAAGCGGAAGCATGTAATTGTTTGCTGCAAACGGGAGGAAAGTGAACTTCATCTCCCTGCCCGGTATCCTATACCCTGAAATCTTTACAGTCCTGTATTTGCCCTTAAAATAATCCAGTGAAGAGTCATAGCCCGCTATAAGGAATTTTGACTCCGGCTCTTTCTTAAGTATTTCATCAATTACAGCATTCACCCTTGTTGCATCGCCGTAGCCGAAGCCTGTTACGAAAAATAATACCCTCATCTCATCTCATCTCACCTTGTAAAACTTCTCCGCGTATTTGCAGCCGGCCTTCATGCCGTAAAGCCTTGTCCTTATGTAGGCAGGTATAAGCAGCGCGTAAATCCACTGCCACTGGCTTTCAAACAATGACATGTATGATTTTTTCTTTTTATAAAATTGCGTAATATCAACATACATGACTGGCTTGTTCTCCCTTATCACATTCCATACTTCAAACTCATAAACAGGGTATTTCTTTCTCATGCCGTCTACAGCCTTCAGGACAGCATTGTTTACAGCCCTGTGGTCCGGGTGCGGGTCTATTGCTGAAGTTACAAAAACCTTTTCAGGCCTGTATTCATTAAGCTGCTGCCTCACTTTCCCGACTGCGTTTATTTTCTCAGCGTCTTCCTTTACTTTTGTGTCCCTCATTCCCCAAAAAATGGTCTTTGCTATGCCTATGCTCCGGCTTGCCAACTCAGTCTCCTCAAGCCTCCGGCTGATGACCACGTGCTCCTGGAAATGGGGGAGGCTGCTTTCGCCGAACGAGAAAACAACTTTTATGACTTTTTTTCCTTCTGCAGCGTATCTTGCAATAGTCCCACCCATGCCTATTGCCTCATCGTCGGAGTGCGCGCAGAAAATCAGGATATTATGCTCTTTCATTACGCTTTAGTTAGTGTGCCTAATGGTATATAAAATTAGTGATACCTTAACTTTTACACTTTTAGTTTGGTTTGCAATGCAAAAGTTGAGGTTAAAGACTTTTGCCGCTCCCATATAGAATGCAAAAGTCTTTGATACGGAAACTATTAAAAGCAAGAAGCCATTTCATGTGTTTTATGAGGCCTGTTTGTTTTTCCCTGCTTTTGGCTGCTGATTCTGATGAAACCGGGATAAGGCACAGGCTCGAAGAGATTGCGGCTGAAATGAAAAGCGAAATAACTTTTGAAGAAACGCACTGCCTGCCAAACCAGGGCCTGAAGTTCCTGCTGTGCAGGGCGATGCAGTCAACATACGAGATGATGTTCTGCGCCCTGCTTGAGTACAATGCAAAAGCAGGCATGTGGGCGCAGGTGCAGGCTGCCGTAATACCTCCTGAATTCAAGGGCAGCATATTATATGTTGAAGTGAAGAAAAAGCCCTAACCGGCGCAGTAGTGCCGTTTCTGCAGCTGCATCCTTATTGCTTCGGGCCTAAGCTTATCCTCGTCAAGCAGCTTTGCCCATAACAAAATATCCTCAAACGGCGGCCTGAATTCCTTTTTTGCAATCTCTTCCATTGTCGGGCCTAATGAATAGAATAGCGGGACAAGGATTTCTGGCGGAAGCCTTTGCCTGAGGTAAGAAGATGCCCGCACTGCCGCGCGCGTCCTGCTTTTTATGCCCGATAAAATCCGCCCGGTATCCTCTCTATTTTTTTGCAGGGGCCCATCTTTTAAATCTTTATACAACTGCAGTATGTTGTGAAACATCCTCTTCATATACTTGCCAGTCATCAGCCGTTTTATTGAGCCTTTTGGCCTGCCGTCGCACAAATGGCATAATATCTCATCAACAAGCCCCGTCTCCAGTTTCGCAGCCAACTCTGCCCGGGCATAATCAGGGTTTACATTAAATGAGTCCATAAACAATGGATTGGCAGAATACATGCGCCTGTCACAATGGAGAGCCTCATGGTACAGGGCGTGGCTGTTGCACACCAGCTCAAGGCCGTACACGCTGAAAAGCAGGGGCCTGTGGAAAAATCCATAGAACCTTGATGCAGGCAGGTAAAATGCACCAGCCCAGCTCTCCAGCTCCATCTTTGCTTTCAGTGGGCCCCACTTTCCCTCTGGAATGCAAATCGCAAACATGAATGTTTTCAGCCCGTACACCTTTTCGTAATAGCTAATATTGACTTCCGTATGGAACAGTGAACAAGGGGAAATATCATCCGGCACTACAAAATCATGCCTTCCATTTACAAAATAATTTCTCCTGTAAATGTTTAATGCTGTTGCAAGCGCCTCCGTGACCACGGGCCCAAAAGAATACGCACGCATTTCATCAATATGCTTGCCGTGCTGCGCTATAACCTCGTCCCTGTCGCGCAGGTTTGCCTCAAGGCAGTGAAAAAGCCTCTCTTCAAGTTGCGGCATAGCACATATTATTATCGCCGGCTATATATAGTTTATCCAGCGCTGATGGTTTTGGGCGGGATGCAGTAGCCCTTTTTCTGCAGCGCCTCTTTTATTGTTTTCTGCCGCAACCCGCCGTTTCCAAGCATTTTTGCCCAAAGTATAATTTCGCTAAACGGGGAATAATACTTACCCGCCTTTAGCTCTGCAGTTGTCGGGCCGAGCGCAAAAAGCAAGGGAGTTAGCATGCTAGATGGAAGCCTGCCCTGCATTTCAAACGCCGCCTTAACAGCCAGCGGGATGTTTTCCATTGCAGAAGAAAGTAGCTTCCTTATTTTTCTTTTTCTCTTTATCCTGTTTCCAGCCGATAACGTAGGGAAAATCCCTGTGAGAAGTTCCACCTTTGCATTAAAATAAAGCCCTTCCAATGATTGCCGGATATAGCTTCTGCTTCCCCCTTCTGACATATAGGACAGCAGCTCGTCAACAAGCCCGATTTCTGCTTTAGCAGCCAATGCGCCTTCTGCATAATGGGTGTTTAAGAAAAATGTGTCCAAAGAGGTAAAATTCCCGGAATAAACAGCTCTCGCGCAGTGAAGCGCTTCATGCATATAATTCCCGCCACCGCCTCCAACGGCAATGCCAAACAAGTGGGGGCACAAATGCAACGAATGATAGCCGGAAAAATAGCATGCAGGATAGAATATGCTGCTATTCCACATGGGCCTGCGCATTTTCTTTGCAAAGACGCCCCATTTCTCATCGCTAAGCAATATTTCAAATAAAAATGATTTTATCCCGTGCTTCCCTTCAAACCTTCCAACATTCTCGCAAGAATGCAGAATCCTGTAACCTGCGAAATCCCTTTGCTTCAGCCTGGCGCTTTTTTCAGCATAATTCATCGCATCTGCAAGGTCTTCAGAAATATCGCCTGCCCTCGAATATGCGAACATTGCATCAAGTTTTTTCCCATATTTGCCAATAACCTCATCCTGATGCCTGAGGTTTTCATCAATGCAGTGAAGAAGCCTGTCTTCTATGCCGGGCATGTATTAATACATGGAATGCAGATATATATAGCTTGCTAGAATTTTCTTTCAAGGCAGTAGCCCTTTTTCTGCAGCGCCCCTTTTATTGCTGCAGGCTTTATCCTTCCCTGCTGCAGCATAATCGCAAGCAGCGACAGGTCAAGGAATGGCGATTCAAATTCGCTTGCTTCCATCTCTTTGGGCGTTGGCCCAAGGGCGTAAAACAAGGGTGTAAGAACATCAAACGGAAGCCAGCTCTTGAGAACAAAAGCAGAATGCACTGCAAGCCTAAGGCTTTTCCTTACAGGCTCTATAGCGCGGCCGATTGTGTCTGTTTCTTTCTGCATTGGCCCTTCATTTGGGCATGCAAGCGAGAATAGCATACATTTGGCGTAATAATCAAGATAGAATGCAGCCAGCTTTACAGTAACACCTTCTCTTTCCAGCCCCGCATCAGTGAAAGCCAGGATTTCATCTGTGAGGATAAATTCCAATTTTGCCGTGCATTCCCTGTCTGAAACCTCGCCATACACTGTTTTCATCTGCACTGCATTAGCAGAATATAGTTCTCTGGCCATATGCAGGGATTCATGGGCAAACATGGTTTCTGAAGACCCGATGGCAAACCCAAATGCGCTGAAGTCCAAGGGGGAGGACTTAAACCCTGAAAAATAAGCTTCAGAAATGTATATGGCCCCAAATCCTTCAGGCCACTGCATCTTTTTTGCAAGCGCTTCCCACTTGCTTTCTTCAATCCGCATGCAAAACATGAAGTTTTTAATCCCATGCTTTTGCTCAAATTCCGCAACCGCAGCATCTGTGTGCATCAGCCCGTATTTGCCGATATCTTCAGGAACAATGCCTGCGCCTCCCTTGTAAAGATTCAATGCAGATGCAATAGGCTTTGCCATATCATGGCGGAAGGAATAATCCCGCATAAAGTCAAAGCGGTTGCCATACTCCTCAATAACCTCGTCCCTGTGCCTGAGGTTTTCCCCAATGCAGTGAAAAAGCCTGCCCTCTATTGTGGTCATATCAGGAATCTGCTGCCTTCCATTATTTTTCTGCCGTCAACATAAACAGTGCAGTCTCTCATCACGCAGTCAACATGCGCCTCGCTTTTCCACCTGCAGCCTGTCTTTTTATCATAGCCGTCACCGAATGCAACATGCACGCCAGGGAATTTTTCATCCTGCAGGAGATTCCCGACAAGATGGTCCAATCCAATGTTTGTGCCTATTGCAAACTCAGAAAGCCTGTTTGCATCTGCATCCTGCTCAATGTATCTTTTGAAATCCCGCTCAATCTGCTGATTCATACAGAAAAACCGCGAGATTCTCCCTTGTGCGATCTCTATGATCAGCGGGTTTTTGCTCATGTCGCCATACTTTTCACAGAAAAAATCGCCAAGCGTTCCGTCAACAACCACCCTGCCTTTTGGCGCCTGTGTTACGCATGAAAACACCTCCCCGTCAGGCAAATTGCTCCAGTGCCCGGGAAGTATAAAGCCGTCGCAAATCTGCCACTGCCTTTGCGAAGTGAAGTAGGCTGTAAGGCCCGTCCCTGCCGGGGTTGTAACCCTTATCTGCCTTGCATTATGCACAATCTCATACACTTTTTGGCTGATTTCATGCACTTTTGCATAGTCCGCGCACATTCCTGTAACCATAAGCTCCTCATTTATTCCCGGCATATGCCCGTGCCGCAACTTTTTATTTGCCTCAATCACGTCAAGCATTGGCCTCCTGAATGACTTAAGCTCCCCCGCCTTCCCCTTTGCGCAGAAGAAGCTCACATCAGCATCTGCAAGCTCCCTTGCAATCTCTTCGGGAAATACTAAAGGGCTGGAGCCGTCTTCAGGCCTTTTGCCGAACTTTTCCATTACGAAAACAGGATGCTTTAGAGGCGAAACCTGCACAGCCTCATGATAGATAGCATCAGCTATTTTAGCTGTTTCATTATCAGTAATCATGACAACTTTTTCGCCTTTTTTGAGTCTTACGCAGTTGTTGACGGCCTGCCATGCGCCGTATTGTACGCTCTGTTCCATAGCAGAGAGGGATAGAACTGTAGAATATAAATGTTTGGGAAAAAGAATAAAAAAGAAAGCCGCCTTTAGTAATACGTTCTCTCTTCTATCGGCTCAAGAGGATAATCATTTCCCCTGACTCTCCTGAATGCTATCAGCAATCCGACAACTATCAGGATAATCACAAGCACGATAAATGTAAGCTTCAGTGTGTCATCCTCAAGAGACAGGAATGAGCTTTTCTCAACGGCTTTTGCCGCTTCAGCAGTAAGGGACAGCTGGACTTCCTTGAACAGCTTCTCGCCGTCTTTTACCCTTAATGTGAACTGGCTTGTCTTAAGCTCTGCATCATCCTTTACTTTCGCATACACATAAGCATCCGCCTTTTGCCCGCCTTCAATTGTAAGGAAGCTCGGGTCTATCCTTGCATCTGCAAAAAGCTGCGCGCCTGCTGTTGAAAGCGAAAGCGTTTTAGCATCAGCGCCCATGTTTGAGATTGTTATCTTGTAAGCAACTTCCTTGCCAAGCTCTGCAGACTGCGAGGTTGTGTCAAATGCCAATACCAGCGCCTTTTCAGGCGGGAGTGGCTTTGCAGGCTCTGAAACAGATGTAGCTGCGCCCATGCCTGTTTCTTCCTTTTTCTCTTCTTTTGCAACACCCTTTACATTGATTGTTGTCTTTGCAACGCTTGTTTTATATCCGTCATTGTAAGCAATGCCAACCGCAAGCTCATACTCGCCTGTCGGAGTCTCTTTCGGGATAGGCAATAAAAGCGTGACTGTCTCGCTCTCTTCCTCGTCGTCTCCTATGATTTCGGAAGGAACCAAATCCACCCACTCCACATCAGACAAGCCCAGCTTTTCAATGGCTGCAACAACCTTGACGCTGTCCTCTGTCTTGGCCCCGACATTCTCAAGCCTGACCTTGACAGACGCTGTGGTGCCTGCATTAACATAAGGTGTAGGCACAACAATGCCAATCAGGTCTATAAGATGCCTTGTCTTCTCAGCATAAAGAGTGAACTGCTTTTCAACTGTTTCAAGCCTGTCTGAAACACGCACATAGAGAGTGTAAGTGTCTTCTTCCATGTCGCTGGGGATTTCAAGAACCAATGTTTTCCTGTACCTGACATTTCCGGGGGAAACTGTGAACATGTCAGTTGATTCCCTGATTGTGTCATGCTCATAGCCGTCAAGCTCAACAGTGACTTTCGCATCCCTGCTTTCAGTGAGGTTTTCAGAAGCTTTTAATTCAACAACAACTTCAACGCTCTGCCCTATGTCAACCTGCGCGCTGTCGCCGTCAACTTCAACATCATTCACAAATACCTTGTCAATGACATAGCTTTCCTGCGCAGATGCTGAAAAAGCCATTACAGCAGCCAAGGCAATTAGCATGAAGATAGCGCCGAATTGTTTTAATTTGTTCATTTTTACCCCCTGATATTGATTATTTTGCTATTCTGGAGTTAAGATTGCACATATATAAACCTTACGGTAATGGGCGGGAAAAAGGGCCCTTCTCACAGATTGCCGGCCTCAGCCTTTGGCTTCAGCTCAAAGAATCCTTCAATCTTTATTATCGCCTCAATCTCCTCTGTGGAAATCGCGCATCCCCTCAGGCGAAGCCCCCACAATGTGCCGTCAAGAACATTCAGCTTTGGGTTTGAAACATATTTCTCCTCGCCGCTCAATGCATACCTGTCAAAAAGCCCCATCTCATATGCAATGACGCCAAGCTCTGCAGAGCGCATCACAGGCACATCATCCACTTTTTCCCTGAACCTGTTTAAGTTGCCTTTGTTCACGCTTATAGGCGTGTGAAGCTTTGACTCGAGAAGGTCAGCCAGCTTGAACGGCTCCTCTATAAGAATCCTTGTGGTCCTTTCATCAATCAGCACCGCCTGAGAGCCCAGAAGCCTTGCAATCGCAACAGTCGCAAGCTCGCCCGAGTGCGCTATCCTTATGTAATTTCCCCTTGCCATGAATATTGAGTTCGCAAGCACAGACAGGTCTGCAATTTCCCGCTCAACGACTTCAGAATGGCCGAAGATTTCAAGGTTGCCTTTTGCAACCTCTGACAGGACCTGCATTGCCTCAAGCTTAAATTTCTTGGACTGCAGAGGCACATCAATGACTTCCCGCCTTACAGCGCTGGAAATGTAAAAGTGGCCTTTGAACTTTTTCTTCAGCTCGCCGAGAATCCACAGCAGGTTGTTTGATGCAAGGCTTATAATTGTGCTTGTGTCAAACACCATGCTCCTCTCAGCAGCTGCCGCTTTTTTTATTTTCCTGGTAGCCATTTTCACTCACTTAATATTGAATATTCTTCTTGCAGTGTCAAGCCTCTCGCTTACCGGCTTTGACATTATGGGGCTTTCATCGAGTATCTTTGTCTTTCCAAGGTAGTCCATCAGCTCCCACGGGCTTACGCCCATCAGCTCAGCAGCCCTTCCAACAGAAAGCCCGTGCTCATACACAAGCGAGCCCTTCTTTATCTTTGCCTTTTGTATGACTTCTGTAACATAATCCCCGAACTTCTCATCAACCCTGCCGATTGCCGCAAGTATTTTCTTAAGCTCCGCAAGGTACTGCTTAAGGTTGTTTTTCTGCAGCATGCCCCTGGCCCTGCTTAACGAGTAAAGTATGCCTGCATTGAACCGCTCCCATTCCTTCTTCGCCCTGAACTTCCTCTTTTCAACAATCTTTGCAAGCGAATACATGATGACTGCTATTGAAACAGAATAAGAGTCCTGGAATATGCCTGCATAATGCAGCGTGTAATCGCTTATCTCCTTGAGCTTGTTTGAGTTTATCGCGCCAAAAGCAACCTGCGCATCATCCAGCGCTTCTATCATCACTTCCCTCAGGTCATCTTCCAAGAACAATTCACCTCTCATATAAAGGGAAATGATTATATTTAAGGGTTTTGATGGCTCCTTTGAATCCTGCAGCGCCTGAAAATTCCGCCTGCGGAAGAAATGTTTATAATGTAACATAACATCATGCTTCATATGGAAGCTTAATTCATCGGCCACGGGCAGGGCTTCGGCACACATTAAGGCGGATTAACATAAGGCTTATAAACAATGGAAAAATGCCAGGTATAGAGGAAAAAATATGAAAAAGTGTGACATACACGTGCATTCTGACGGCTCAGATGGATTGATTAGAATACACTTCACCAGGATGTGCGGCGTCAGGGAATGCTATTCAAGCCCTGAAGAAATATACAGGCTGGCAATTGCAAGGGGCATGGACTATGTAACAATAACAGACCATAACAGGCTGGACCGCTCGCTCTATCTCGTTGAAAGAATAGACAAAGAAAGGTGCTTTACAGGCTGCGAATATACAGTGCGCTATACTGAAACAGGGCATAAGCTTGATGTTGTATGCCTTGGTATAACCCAAGAGCAGCATAATGAGCTTATGGAGCTTAGAAAAACAGGGCTTAAGGAATTTATGTTATATGTGAAAGGGAACCAAATACCGCACACTCTGGCGCATCCTGCATGGCCTGTTGAACTTAAGCCCAAGCTTACCCCCGAGGTAGTGATCGGATGGATAAACATGTTTAATGTTATTGAAACAATAAACGGCGACATTGAGAGGGCAAATGACATCGCAAAGATGGTAGTCCTGGCAAAATTGCACAAAAAAAATGATAGCAAGCCCATTTTTGGGACAACAGGGGGAGGCGATGCGCACGTATTAAGCGGCATTGCGCGTGCATACACTGTTGCGCCGCATGCGAGAAGCAAGGAAGAGTTTCTTGAGGCTGTGCTCAACGGCCAGGTTTATGCAGAAGGCGAATACAGCAACCTTGAGCTGTTCAACAACCAGATACTTGAAGGCGTGGAGGCATACAAACAATTCGAAAAAACAGAGAGGAAAAGAGGAGGGTATATTGCCTATGCAGCAAGAACTCCGATAAAGGCCGCATATATAACGCTTATCCCGCTTTTAAGGCATGTTCTTCCGGCTTTAATCGCAAGAAACCTGAAAAACGAGCTTGAGGAAAGGTCCGGATCTTTGGAAAGGAAGTGCGGAGAAGCCCTGCTTGACATGGAGTATGAAGGGGAAAGAATAGATATGTGGCACAGGATTAATGAGCGCAAGAAGGAGTTTGAGGCAGGCATGAAGCCGCCGGGATATTACCTCCCACCTCTGGAAGGAATCAAGGCATCAGTAATTGACTGGATAAGGAAGAAATGGGATTGGGCAAATGCGGAGTATAAGTCAGAAAATGATTAACAAAAAGGAATTTGAAGACATCAGGAAAGAGCTTAAGGAATCTGAAGAAAAAAGGGAGTCTGTAATCAGGAAGTCCCGCGATATAATCATGCTTTCAAAGCAGATAATATATTCTGCGCAAAGGGGAGACCTGAAAAAAGCAGAAGAGCTCTGCGCAGACATACGCAAGGCTGTTGGCGAGTTTCCGAAAGGCTACTGCGGCACTGAAATGGAATCAGTTGCAGTGCAGGAATATGTTGAGGCTGTATGCTTTGTCGGATTTGTAAAAAGCGGAAAGCTGTTGGCAAGGAAAGAGCTTGGCGCTGAAACTGAGAATTATCTGCTTGGCATTTGCGACCTGACCGGCGAGCTTGTAAGGCAGGCTGTGAATGCCGCAATCAACAAAAGGTATGATGAAGCGCTAAAGATAAAGGATTTTGTCGCTGGGATTTACGGCGAGTTCCTGCAGTTTGACCTGAGAGGCGGGCAATTGCGGAACAAGGCTGATTCCATCAAGTGGAACCTGAAAAAATTAGAGGATTTGGCGCTGAGCATTTCAGTTAAGCAGCCAATGGAAGATTAGAATTCCTGCAGTTTCTTAAAAGGGAGGTTTGCTTTCTCAATCAATTGCTTTACAATCTCCTTGTGGCCCTTCAGGCCTTTCCATTCTAATAAGATGAATTCCACTTTTTCAACATTCTTTTCAATCATTTGCTTCAGCATGCCCTCATCAAGGTTTGGCAGCTGGTATTCGGGGCACATCTGGCCTATTGCATATTCTGTCCTTAAAAGGAATTTGTTGAATTCCCTCGGATAATGCGGGCCTCCTATTGCAATCACTGTTTTGCATTCAGGCACTGGCTTTTGCAGCACACTGACTATTGTTCGCGCAATTATTTCTCCCGCTGCCTTAATTCCCCATTCGTTCTCAGAAGAGCCGATCTCAATGAACATCACCGGCTTTTCAAGATAAGGGCCGTGATGCACTGTTTCCAGTGTTATTTCATAGCTTTCAAGCTGTTTCCCCTGATTATTCAACTCAGCAAACATTGCCTTCAAAAGAGAAGCAGGCGCAATGCACAGTGTTTTTTCCTTTCCGCCAAGCTCCGCCTTCCCGAAATTTCCCGGAACATGCACTGAAAGCGATTTTGTGCCTGACGCGGACTTGTGCTTTGTTGCAAAAATGAAAAAATCAGCATCAATCTGTTTGTCAATATTCTCAGCATGTATTGAGTCTTCCTCAATTGCATACAAACCAATGTTATCCATGATATGAAACCCGCCCTCTTGCCTGAAAGGGTATAATCCGAGAAGGCTCGCATGGATGTTGCAGCCCGCCGCATCCTTTTTCGAGGTTACTATTGCATATTTCAATGGACCCGGAGTGAGTCGAACACTCTGCCTCCACCTTGTAAGGGTAGCGTCATACCGATAGACCACGGGTCCATAAGAGGCGAGCCCCTTATCAACCCCCGCGGGCATTCAGCTTCGCTGAAGCCCACAATCGATTGACAATTTTCTGGGACTTACACCATGCCGCAAGCCGCCTGCGGCGGTATACGATTATGAATGAGGATACAGAGATTATATTTAAAAGTATCTGTAGCTATTTTTCCGGAAATCCCGCAAAAACATGCAAAATAAAGCAGTAAAGTTTAAATATGATTAAGAACACAAACATACAAGCGCAGGCAAAGCCGCAAGGCGGCGCTTGTGCTAAATGGGATTCGCGAAATCCGCAGGGCTTTATGTTCTGTAATTCGCGGAATATGGTGGGGAGGCATCTAAGTTCCTGAGGATGTCCTCACCTATATCCCTTTCTCACCTTTTACAAAATTAAAGAATTACTTTACAATTTCCTTAAGTATAATCTTGAATATCAGCGGCTTGCCTGCAAACTCATGGTTTAAGTCCAGGACAGCATCATTCTCGTCAAGCACCCTGACAACGCCGCGCAGCAGGCCTTTTGAAGTGTTTATTTTCAGCACCATTCCCGGCTCAAGCTTTATTCCCGTATGCTCAAACAACGCCCTCGGGTATTTCCTTACAAGGTCCTGCCTGTAATGCCCGTAAGCTTCATGCGCCTGTATCGCAACTGTCTTTTCCTCGCCGGCATACATCCCCACCAATGCATTTTCAAATCCTTTTATCACCCTGCCGTCGCCTATTGAGAAAAGAAGCGGCTCATAATCAATGCTGCTGTCATAAACGCCTGTTTCTTTTGCGTATGATTTCAAAGATGTCACAACAACCATGCCGTCAAGCATTCCGATATAATCAACTTTCACTGTATTCCCTATGTTTGCCGGTCCCACCTTAAATCACATTTCCTCAGAGCTTTTTCAGCTGCTTTTCAGAAGGCTCCATTTCCTTCCAAGCCATGTCAAACAGGTCATTCATCGCTGTTGCAAAGAAAGGCGCATTTACCCATACGCCTACATCATAGCTCGGATGAATTTCAGAGTCGTTCATAAGCATGAACAGCACTTCCTTGTTGTCAACAATGCACATCCTTGAATCAGGCTTCTGCAGGTGCCTTATTTCCGCATGCGCCGCAAGCTCCCTTACAGCATCGGCAGATTCCTTCGTAACCGGGGCGGCTATCCTTACTTTCACGCCTCTTTTGCCTGCTTCCTGCACTATCTGCTTAAGAGCTTCCGCTTTTCTCGCAAGCCCTTTTGCGCTTGTGAGTATAGTCACGTTTGACTTTGCATTTTTCATCATGGTTTCCATGTGCATATAGATATTATGCCTTCCCCTGACTGAGCTTGAAAGGTCGCCTGCATCTATAAATTCAATGCCGTTCTTGTGCAGCAATGAAAGCTCTTTCACAAGGTCCATTCCCCGCGGGCTTGCAAGCTTTTTCGCATGCTCATCCGCTTCCATGTGCACGTGCTTTTTTACCCTTTCAACAACCTCGGAAGGCTCAACAGCAATGTACTTTATCGGCTTGCCTGACTTGAGCATTACAAAGCCCCTTTTCTCAAGGCTCTCAAGCACATCATATGCCCTTGACCTGGGGACATCGCTGATTTCAGCAAGCTCGCCCGCGGCTGATATTCCCCTTGACAGGAGCGCGGTCCATATTTTTGCCTCGTAAAGATTCAGCTTAAAGTAATGGCGCAGGCTGTTTAGAAATTCTTCTTCAACAATCATTAGTTTCACCTCTCGACACAGTAGTGACGCGGATTCATCACTTAAGTATTGCTCTTTTTTAAAAGAACTCGGATATTTATAAATGTTTGTAAAACGCGTTTTCAGCATCATGGAAAGGCAGGTTTATAAGTTTGGAACACGACAGAGTATGCATGGTGCTCCTTTGCTTTGACATGGACAATACGCTTTTGCGCTCAAACAAGGTGCATGTTGAGGCTTTCAACAGGGCTTTTATCTTAAATGGGCTTAAGAAAGTTAAGGCTGGGAAGCTTATCGCGCAGTTTGGGAAAGTGGGGCAGATAGTGATAAGGTCCGCATATCCGCGGCTTTCAAAAAGCGCTGTGCAAAAAATCCTGCACGACCACAACAGGCTTGTTGCGCATGAGACAGCAAAGTATGTAAAGCAGATAAAGGACGCGGACAGCGCATTGAAAAAGCTGAAAAAAATGGGATTCAGACTTGCGCTGCTGACAAACTGCACGCACGGCGAGATAAAGGCAATGCTCAGGCATGCAAGGATTAACATAAATTCATTTGATGTGCTTGTTGGCGCTGACGATGTAAGGCACGGCAAGCCGTGGCCTGATGAGATAATGAAAGCGAAAAAAGCGCTGAATGCGCACACTGTTTACATGATTGGGGATTCAATATACGATGTCCGGACCGGAAAGAAAGCAAATGCAAAGACAATATCTGTATTGACAGGAGATTTCCCAAGAAAGCAGCTTTTGAAGGAAAAGCCTGATTATATCCTGAAAAGCGCTGCAGATGTGCCTAAGCTGATGAAAAAGATATATAATAAAAAATAGGGGCTCAGAAATCCCGGTCTTCCCTTCTTACGAAGAATATTCCGTTTTCCCCGCCCTGGCACTCTCTCCACTTGCCGTATTTCTTTTTCACATATTTGACTTCAGTCAGGTCAAGGTCAACGCCTCTCTTGCTTTTTATCCTTGTAAAAAGCTTCGTGTCTTCAGGCTCCTGCATGAATACCTTGTGCAGGTAGTTGTATTCCTCTTCTGTGAAGAGCTTTGGATTCTTCCTCATTTTATTTACCCCCGATACCACTCCGACTAAGTTAATGAGTGTTACTATTTAACGGACATAACAGATATATAAAGCTTGCGGTGCTAAAAAAAAGAGCCATTTTCAGTGATTTACAGCCTGTTTTCAAAGCGCAAAGCCCACAATAAACTTTATAAATTCCCCTCACAACTAATTATGCATAATAAAGAGGTGTTATTATGGCAAAAAATTCTGAAACAAAGGAAGCAAAGCCTAATGCTGAAAAGGCTGAAAAGCCGGCTGTAAAAATGGAAAAAGGCGCAACAGACATGACAATGGCGAAGATGGTTGAAGCGCTTGTTGAAAACAACATTTCGCTGCAGCATAAGGTTGCGGACATGATTCTTAACATGAAGGACCTTAACAAGTCTGTGAAAGAGATGGTTACATTGTTCACAGAAGCGGGCGAGCATATCAAGAAAGGAAAGTACGAGGATCCTCTGCTGGTCAAGCTTGACGAGCTTCTTGAGCAAAACAAGAACATTGCCAAAGGGCTTTTGCTTCTGGAAAAATTTGTAAAGGAAAAGCAGACGCAGGCTGCGGCATTTGCCCCCAGAGCGTTCCAGAAAACCGAGCTTTAAACCGGCAAAATGGCTGAAACACGATTCATCTTTGATAGGCTGGAGAAGGAAACAGAAGAAACAGTAAAACAAATACTGGAAGTCGTGCAAAAAAAGCCATACCCTGACAAGAACACAACAATTCTTGCTTCTTTTGTGCATGCATTGTTCCAGACAGCGCCGGGAATAAGGGAGATAAGCCCCGCAGCGGCTCCAAAAAAAGAGGAAGTGCAGCTAACTGAAAAAAAGCCGCTTGCGCCGCCGCCTGTTTATGTTCCGAAAAAGCCAGTGGTTATGCTTCCGATGCAGCCGGCGCCGGTTGTTCAGCCCGCAGTAATTCCGCCTGTTGCAGAGACAGGGCTTCTTGCAAAGGAAACAACACTGTTGCCTGAGATGCCCGAACCACCATCTGCTGTTTTCAAAAAACAGGAGTATACAATCTCATCGTTTAACACGCAGGTGCAGGTAGTGCTTGACACGGATGAAACAGGAAAGCCGGCGTATAAGATTTCCGAGCCGCTTATCAAGGACAGCGTGCTTAAGCTCACAAAGGAATACATAGAGGATGATTTTGAAAAAGATTTCAAGGTGCTTGACAATGCGGATTACATGAACAAGAAGATAGAAAAAGCATGCAGGAAATCCGATGTTGCGTTTACAGAGGAATATGCAAAGGCTGTAATCTATTTCCTTAAAAGGGATTTGCTCGGATTCAGGAGAATTGACACGCTGATGTATGACAATGCAATAACAGCAATATACTGTGAAGGGCTTAACAAGCCTGTGCTGGTTGAGATAAAGGATATCGGAAAAGTCCCGACAAATATCATTTTCACTGGCATGGTTGACCTTAATGCACTGCTTTACAGGATTGCAAAAGCAACAGGCAATGACTTAAGCGAAACAAAGCCGATTCTGGACACTGAATTCCAGGGGCACAAGATACAGGCTGTTCTGGGAATAGGCGGGACAAGCTCAAAGCTGATTATCAAGAAGTAGCCGGTGGCATATAGCATAGGAGACGCAAAACATGGTTGATGAAGCATATATTGAAATGAGATGTTACATAAAGTACAGCTTGTATTACGGGCAAAATGAGGAAATTATAAAGCAGGCGCTGATAAAATCCGGATGGCCGCTTGAGATGATAAACAAGGCATTTCTTGAAGTGAAAGGCGTCAAGAGAAGCGAATCGCCAAAAGCAGCAGTTCCGCAACAGCCCTTAAGCAGGTGAAGGGCCGCCAGCAGGCAGGCTTGTTTCAGAAATATTCTGCTCTGAAACATTTCCGGAAGCAACAGGCTCATTTGCAGGAAGTTCCATTGTTTCATTCACAGCAGGCGCTTTTGCAAACATTTCCTTTACATCATCAAGGTTTGTTGCGCCATAGAACACAATTGCGATTACAAGCACTGCAACTACTATCCTGAAAATCCATTTGGTCATCTTGGTCATGAGTTTAAATGCAAGATAGCCCGCAACAACAGCAATCAGAAGCTTCAACAGGTAATTCATGCAAT
>DUKS01000020.1 GCA_013329215.1 Nanobdellota archaeon
GGGTCATCCATAAACCTTAAAAATGGCAAATATCGGATTAAAACCCATGGGATATGAATACGATATTGTCGGAACATCAAAGGTTTATAAAAATGTCAGGCTCGGCAAGGATGTTGTGATAGGAGATTTTAGTGTTATCGGGCAGCCATGGAATGGCATGTCTGGGGATATAACAACAATAATCGGGGATTACTCTTTTATCGGGAATAATGTCACAATTGCAGCCGGCGTGAAAACAGGCAACAAGTTCACAGCAGAAGACGGCTCAAGAATAGCAAGGAACTGCATTTTCGGGGACCTTGTGGCAATAGGGTTAAATGCAGTTGTTCTGGAAGAAGCAAAATTTGAAGGCATGAACAGGCTCCATGCGCAGGGGTTTGTTTCCGAATATGCTGAAATCGGATACGGAGCATGGATGGGCCCCCAGATTGCACTTTTTAATGCACCGCACCCAAAATGCCCAAAAGCAAAATTCTGTGAAAGGGATTATGCCCCAAGAATAGGGCGGTTTGCCAGGATTGGCGGCGCTGCGAGGACCATACCTGGTGTTATAATCGGGGATTATGCATTAATCGGGTCCGGCTCTGTTGTTGCCAAGTCGGTTCCTGAAAAAAGCGTTGTTGCCGGAAATCCTGCAAAGGTTATAAAACTAATCGGAGAACTAAACTGCTGGGACAAGGTAAAATACGGTGTTGAGCATCCTTATGATGTGCAGAACCTTCCCAAAGCGCCCGAAGACTTGCAGAAGCGGCTGGCAGAATTAGGCTGGACAAGATAACATTTTTTAATTTATTTGTTCCTATCTGTTTAGCAATATATTACCACCATAAAGTTTATAAAAGGGCCTGAAATGAGTTTTATCATGGATAAATGGACGATATATGTAGCAAGGGGCATAGTGTCTGGCGGCAGATTTGACCCGAGCCAGATTGAAGAAGGGCTGCTGATTGGGGCGCTGCCACAGATAGTATTGGCCGGAAAAGCGCAAACCCCGGATATTATGAGGGCATTATTTGAATACCTTTCTTTTAAGGACTTATCAGGAAGCCCATTAAAAATAACAGCCCATGGAACAGGCGAATTCAGCGACACTAAAAATCTTGCATCCGTTAACAAAAGCATTGACACAATAATCGAATTAAATAAGAGAGCAGGAAAACCAGTTATAAGTAAAATAGTTTTCCATGCAGGCGCAGTCCATACATTTGAAGAAGAGCGCAAGCTAAGAGAAAGCCAAAGCTATAGGAATGTTGATGCAACTTTTACAATTGAAGAATATCTGAAGACAATGGATAATGTAAGAACAAATATTTTAAATGCAGCCCAATACGCTAGGGGCTATGGCTTAACAGTACTGGTTGAAAATGTAGGGCAGATTAACTTTGCCACGCTTCCTGCAGATAGAATGGAAGATAAGCCCAAAGAGTTAAGGGAAGACCCAAGATGGGGGGAAACAGTATGGCTGCCGGAAAGACTGCAGCTGGGTGATGTTGGGTGCGCATATGACCTGGATTATCTTACTGGCGACAAATCCCAAGTCTGCATTGATGTAGAACACCTCGGACAGTCTGTTGAATACTCAGAAGAATTTAATCTTGAAAAAGTCAAGGCAGGAACAGTTACCGAACCTGAAAAAAGCGTCCTTGACAGGTTTGGCATTTTGGTTAGAAAAGGAAGCCCAATATTATACAAAGCCCCACTTAATCCTGAGGATGTAATTAGCAGGCTGAATAACAGGATTGCTATCTGCCATCTTGGAGGGCAAGTTAGTATGGTTTATGAAGATAAAGGCAGGAGGGTTATTGGCTCGCACATGCCTATTACATTTGGAGAGCAGGAAAATGAATTCATAAGCGACGATGAATCAAGGCTAAGACATAATTTATTGCTTGAACAAAAGCTGAAGACAGATTTGGCGGCACTTCATGAAGCAGGCTGCAGGCAGGGCGTCTTGGAACTCCATATAGGGCCTATATATGCCGGTGAAAAATGGAGACATTATAATCAGGTTTCTTTGCATAATGTGAGAGGAATAGTTGATTCTTTGTAAATAAAGTTCTGCTATAAAGAATTTCTCACGCACTCTGCAACGTATTTTACTTCTTCCTCGCTCATTTCCGGAAATAAAGGCAGAGAAACTATCTCTTTTGCACACTTTTCAGCAACAGGAAACGAGCCTTCCTTAAGCTTGAGATATGCATATGCAGGCTGCAAATGCAGTGGGATTGGATAATGCACGCCTGTTGAGATTCCAAACTCTTTCAGCTTTTTCATCAGCTCATCCCTTTTCTTTGTTTTAATGACATACATGTAATAAGCATGCTTGTTTCCCGAAAGCTCAAACGGTGTTTCAACAATGCCATTCAAAAGCCCGTTATACAGCTTTGCCAGATGCCTTCTTCTTGCAACCCATTCATCCAGCTTCTTAAGCTGGGGCCTTAGGATGGCGGCCTGCAGCGTGTCAAGCCTGTAGTTGTAGCCTTCAAATGCCGAGTTGTACTTGTCAAGCCTGCCATGGTCAGTCAGCATTTTCATTTTTTCAGCATATCCCTTCGTGTCCGCGACTATAACGCCCGCATCGCCAAAGGCCCCCATTATTTTCGCGGGAAACATGCTGAACGTGCCTATGTCATGATAAGGCGCTTTCCTTCCGTTCTGCTCAGCGCCGTGGCACTGCGCGCAATCTTCAATAATTTTCAGATTGTGCTTTTCAGCGATTTCCATTAAATGCTTCATGTCAACCATCTGGCCGTAAAGATGGACAGGAATTACCGCCTTTGTCCTTGGAGTTATTGCTTTTTCCAGCTTGTCCAAATCCATAAGCATAGCCTTTTCGTCAATATCAACAAATTTAACTTTCCCGCCGACATAAGACACAGACTCAGAGGTTGCAATAAATGTGTTTGGGACTGTTATGACTTCATCACCCTTTCCAATGCCCAGTGCAAGAAGAGCGAGATGAAGCGCCACAGTCCCGTTTGCGCAGCCTATGCCGTATTTTTTGCCGCAGTAAGCCGCAAACTCATTTTCAAAAAGAGCCACATCCTCTCCTTTGATAAAAGAGGTATTGTCTATTATTCTTTTTATCCCGGAATCAATCTCTGTTTTAAGCGACAAGTATCTCCGTTTCAGGTCAACAAGCTGTATATTCATAAATAAACAGAAAATGGAAAGCCTTTATTTAACTTGCGGATTAAGTATAGAGAACTTTGAATAACCAGTGTTTGCAATACAGCCAATGCCCATAAATGCAAAATAAAGGCTTACCAAAGCGCTCTAAGATACTTTTGACAAATATTCCATAGGTTAATCAAAAGTCTCTATAAAAAGAAATATAAGCGATGGACAACTTCCTGAGCTTCCCGCTTGAAAAGCAGTACCACAGCAGGACGTTGGCCTATTTCACTTCTGTGTTCGAAATGGGAACAGGTGGGACCAGGCCACAATGGTCGTCCATCGAAAAGCTTGATACTTAACTCCTTTATAAACCTTTCTAAGGGCTATTTGACGCCTGGTAACTACAAGTTGTAACTCCCGGGCAATAGGTATATGGAAAGCCCCCTCGTCAACTAATTCTGTTTCGTCGTCAAAATTAAGGCAGTTTTAAACATGCGGAAGATTTATATACTTAAT
>DUKS01000039.1 GCA_013329215.1 Nanobdellota archaeon
CAGAAAGAATGCTCAGAGAACAGGTGGTTTTGCGAAAAATCTCTGGGTCCCTAAGAAATGAAAAAGGTATACCAGCCAATGAAACCATTATGAGCCTAATAACAACATGGAGACAAAATGGCCTAAATCCCTTTACAGAGCTTAGAGCCGCCCTCTAAGCTTTCCACATACCATTTCCCAAAAGCTTAAATAGCATCCGCGCATCTTATTCTAGATGGAATACCTGAAAGCAGTAAGGCTGTCATTTGAAAATCTCAGGAAAAATCCGATTCTGATGCTGCCTGAAACAGTGCTTTTTCTCGCAACATACTTCCTTACAATAGGGCTGTACAAGTTCAGCGGGCTTTCGGAATTCATAAAAACAACGTTGGCTGAAGGCCAGAAAATAGACCCGGCATTATTCATAAAAGATTTCGCGCAGGGGTACACAACAGAGATTGTAAGCTCGCTTGCAATATTCATCTTCCTCACGTTCATACTTGGCGCAGGCACTGAAGCAATAAAATACAGGATGATTAAGAAAGTAATCCAAAAGCAGGCTATAGGGATACATGACCTGTTCGGCGGGAAAAGCATAGATTTCTGGCGAATAATCGGGATGAAGATGATTGTTTACCTTGTTGCGCTCGCTGTATTCCTGTGCATGATGCTTCTTGCTTCATTTGTGTTCTCAATAAGCAACGGGCTCAGCACGTTTGTGGCATGGGTTACGGTTGGGATAGGGCTGGCTGTTTTTGTCATGCTTTCAATAGGGCTCCTTTTCAGGTATGCGATCCTTTTCATTGAAGAAAAAAATTCAGCCGCCACAGTAAGGGATTCGCTGCATTATTTTAAGATAAATCCAAAGCACACGCTAATCTCATGGATTGTGTATATCGTGCTGGCGGGCCTGTTTGCGATAGCCAGCTCTGCTGTAGGGATGATTTTCTCATACCTGCAGGGGTTTGTCTCTGGCGCAACCGCGATTTATTTTGTCTCATTCATTGGCGCAATAATGGCGTTCGGGGTAAGGCTTATATATAATGTATGGGCAGGCCTGTTCCTGTTTGAAGCATACAATGCAAAAAGGCTTAAGTAAAGCTATAACGAAATTCTCATGAAATCTTTTGCGCAGGATGTATTCCTGAAAATCTTTTTCGCTTCCCTCAGTATCTGCGCAACTGATTTGTACCTGGGGCTGAAATGCGTCAGCACAAGCTTTGTCACATTTGCGTCCCTTGCGATTGAAGCGGCCTGGCTGCTTGTCATGTGCTTTGAAATTGCAGCCTTGTCCTTCATGTCATCCGCCAATGTCGCCTCGCATACGAGCAGGTCAGCGTTTTGCGCAATACCAACCAAGGAACTGCACAGCAGCGTATCTGTTATATAGGCTATTTTCTTGCCTTTTACAACAAAGGTGGCATCATCCGCCTTTATAGCAGAGCCTTTCCATGTAATGTCCCTGCCGTTCTGCAGCTCTTTTAATATAGGATGCTGCTGGAGCCCGAACTTTTTGAGGTAGTCCGTGTTTATGCGCCTCCTGTCTTTTTCTGTGAATGCGTATGCCACGCAATATGCAGAGTGCCTTGCAGGCGCGGCTTCAAGCGAAAAGAATTCATTTTCAAAGAACACGCCCTGCTTTACTTCAATTACCCTTACTTTTATCCTTGCATCAAGGACAAATGAGCTGAACATCCTGTCAAAAAACGCCTGCGAGCCAACCGGGCCGTATATTTCAAGCGTGCCGCTGTATTCGCATGCAGCCATTGTCTGCACCAGGCCGGGCAGGCCAAGCACGTGGTCGCCATGCCAGTGTGTTATAAGTATTTTTGTAATTTTTGCAGGGCTTACCTTTGCCTTCCTGAGCTGCCTCTGGGTCCCTTCCCCGCAGTCAAACAGTATTGCCTCATCCCTATATGCAAGCAGAAACGAGCAGTGGTTCCTCTGCACAGTAGGCACCATTGAGCCTGTCCCCAAAAATGTGATTTCCATGGAATATAGTGGAACAGCCTCTTTTAAATATATATCGGCTATCTCCAGTTCCTGTAAGGGCACTGCATAAGCCAGCAATGGAAGTCGTGTAAAAACCTTCTTGCCCTGTTCTTGTGCGTATGGCAGGGCTCATTCGCTATTTTGGGCTTCCATGGAAGCACATGCGGAAAGGTGTGGGGAGGGCAGCATTGTTTCATAGGCCCATCTCCTCGCTTAGGATGTTAAGGTTTTCGTCCAAGGTTACAGTTGCGGTGAAAGTCCCGTAGCCTTCGCTGATATCATACCATTCCACAACATTGCCGTCAGCAGCAGCGTGCGGGAACCTTGCAAAAGAGAGAAAGCTACTTACTGTTTTTGCCTTTTTTGAAGCCTCTATCATGGGCCCGTCGTGGATTGCCAGGCTTACAGGGGGATTCATCCCGCCGAAGACAGAGTATTCTGATATATAATAATAGCCTGTGTCCGGCTTCACCACTGTCCATTTGAACGGGTTGAACATATGCGGAAGAAGGAACGATTCGCCATTCATCTCATTTACCTGTTGCCCTGCATACGAAGCAAGCGCAAACCTTGCGCCCATAAAAAGCGCGCAGAACAGCAGCACATATCCAGCAACCTTTATGTGCTTTGTGGGCTCAAGCCTGAAAACAACAAAGCCGGCTGCAAGGATTGCAAGAAGATAAACATCAGGAGCAGGCATTATGCTTAGCGCGATTCTGGCTGTGCTAAACGGGTAAAAGAGCTGCACACCCCCTGCAGGCGTCACGAAATCAAGCAAGAGGTGAAGCAGAACCCCCAAAAGCGCAAGCGGCAGGTATTTTATAAAATCTTTTTTAAGCCTGCTGAATAATACTGCAATTATCAGCGCGATTAATATGGCACCTATAAAAGAATGCGCAGCAACCCTGTGGTATGTATAAAAGCCGCTTTCATTGAACAGGAGCGCAAGCCCGTCAACATCAGGCGCGATTGCTGCGATTATGCCCGCAACAACCGGCCACCGGAGCTTTTCAAATCCAAATTCTTTTGCCACAAGAAGCGCAAGAAAAAATCCGAACAGCCCGTGTGTTATCGTGTCCATAAAATGCTACCTGCCAAGAAAGTTTAGTCTCCTGAACCAACTTGAATCTGCAAGCTTTACACAAATCAGCCCGGCGCAGTATCCTATCGCCGCGCCCGCAATTACATCGCTCATGTAATGCACGCCCAGATAGACCCTGCTTATAGATATGATAACAGCAATAATAACCCAGGCAGCCATCCATTTCCTGTATGCCTTGCCCAGAACAGGCAGCGCTGAAAATGAAGCAGAGGCATGCGCGCTCGGGAAAGAAAACCCAACCCCGGCTGTTATCGCGATTATGCCTATTGCTTCTGGCCTGGGCCTTTCGACCAGCGCCTTTATTGCATACGTTACAAGCACTGAAACCCCAAGCGAGAGCCAGAACGGCACTATCCATTTCCTGGTTTTCGGCTTCCACATCGCAAAAGAAAGTATCAGGAAAAGCACCGCTATCATGCTTCCAGCATATGTGAAAACCATGAATATTATATCAAGAGGAAGGTTGCGCATTGTCTGGAAAAACAAAGAAATCTGCCGGTCATACATTAATGAAACAGAAAATGCAATAAGCAAAGCAATCGCCAGAATGTTTTTTTTGATATTCATCTTAGATATATTGGAGGGGCGTGTTTAAAAAGATTGCCTATGCATATTTTTGGATGCAGGGCAGGCGGGCATCAGCAAACTCAAAACTGGAAACCAAAATGCAGATAGCAGTTAGGCTTCGATGACATCCTCTTAA
>DUKS01000054.1:0-3723 GCA_013329215.1 Nanobdellota archaeon
TTCACAACGCAAAACATAACATTCGGCTCAGGATATGTCACCGCAGGGGCTACAGCATGCATTATGGACAGCATAGGAACAACATCAGCGGGTTGCAGCGGGTTTACATCATCTTTGAGCGCAAACCTGACCTTGGAAAATCAGGGCAATGCAAATGTCAAACTGAATCTTTCAAATATAAACTACACAACCAGCTTCATAGGAGGCACAAACCCGGGATACGCATTTAAATGGGATGAGCTGGAAAGCGATGCAACAACATGCCTCGGCAATGACACTGACCCCTACGGGCTGCTTGTAACAGACTTTGGAACAGAAAACGTATGGCGCAATATAACAGTAAGCATGCTCAACACAACAGCGGCATGGTGCAGGATGTTTAATGCGTCTGACACTGCAGACACGCTTGCAATCTCATTCAGGGTTTTAATACCCTCAAACGCGCCGGCGAGAACGCTGGAAGACATATTTACGGCAACTGCAGTGGCCTTGTCCTGACTGGCAGGAATGTTTAAATAGTATTTTGCCCAAGAATTAATCAGATTAAACCCTCAGAGGGGTATACTATAAATGGCATATGCTAATTTAACCAAACAAAGGCTATTCTTGTTAATACTGCTCTTTTCGGCGTTTTGTATGCAGAATGCCTCAGCCGCAGGGATTTCCCCAGGTAAGATTACCCTTAACTTCTTTCCAGAAACTTCACAAACAATTGAATATAGAATCACAGGATACGATGATTTCGCGATAACTAACAAGGAATGCAGTTTTCTGGAATACAACAATGATTCAGAATGGCTGGAGACCGGGGAAACCAGGTTTACAGTAACAATCAGGTTCCCAAAAACCCTGCCGCCGGGAGCGAATAACTGCGGGTTTATGGTTATGCACGGCGCAACAGATCCTGAAGCGCCTGAAACCGCAAGAAGGGGCATTGGGGCTGTTTCACAGGTTGGCGCAGTAATACAGATAAATGTCCCACTAAAAGGCAAATATGCAAGAATATCACTGCACGCAGAGAATGCCAATAAAGGGGAGCCTGTCTATTTCCAGATAAAAGCCGAAAACCTGGGTGAATACGACCTGAACAGCTTGAACGCAAGAATTGAGGTGGCTGATATTGAAGGGAAGATAATACAAAGGCTGGTCACAGAACCATTTTCCATCCCCAAATTTGGCGCCGCTGAAGTCTGGAAAAAGATGGAAACAACAAACTTTGTGCCTGCAAAATATAAGGCAACCGCAATAGTTGATTACAGTGGGGCAGGGCCCGCTGTTGCTGAAACCGCGTTTTTAGTTGGAAAGATGTTTGTGGACTTTTTGGGCTTCGAAGCAAATGCAACCTCAGGCAGAATAAATCCCATAACAGCAAACATAGAAAGCTGGTGGGGCAACCCGGTAGAGAATGTTTATGCAGAGTTTAAAATGCAAAATGGCAGCGGGAAATATGCAGGGGAATTCAAAACAGAAAGTGCCGACCTGGAGCCATGGCAGAAAGCAAGCCTCCTGGGATATTGGGATGCAACCGGACTTGAACCCGGCAACTATACTGCCGGCATCACTTTAAAGTATAAGGGCGGAAAAACAGAAACAAACGGCACAATCATACTGCACAGTCCCGCAGAAGCGAAAACAGAGTTCCCATTCAGCAAGGCAAAAGATATCCTGTCAAGCCCGATTTTCATAATAGTGCTCATGCTGATACTCCTGGCCAACATACTTGTCTGGTTCATGCAAAAGCAGGGCAAAGCAAAGGGTGAAAAAGAATGAAGCGCATAAATGCTATGCTTGTTATAATCATTCTTATATTGCTTACAATGGGAACAACACTCCTTATATATGACATTTTGGCCACAATGGACATAAAAGACATAGGCATGGACCTGCGTGTCGGGGGCAGCCTTGGCTTTAATGCCGATACGGACAAGATGTGGTTCGGCATGACAAACCCGGGAGGCTCTTCGGCAAGGAGAATCATTGTCACAAATGATTTTGATTTTCCGATTACTGTAAGGCTTATGCCGATTGGCGAGCTAAAAGGCTATACATCCATTTCTGAGAATAATGTGCTTCTTCAGCCTGATGAGGGGAGGGAGATCAGCATCAGTATCTTAGTCCCTGCTGGCATGCCTTACGGCAACTATACGGGAATAATGCGCGTTATCTCAAAAAAAGCAAGAATTAAGGGATAATCTCAGGGCCTGTGTATTTCTCGTATTCAAACTGCTTTTCAGATATCTTTTTTGAAGTTATCAGCGCCTTGATTTCAGGAAGCCCTGACTGCACTGCACTTATCAGGTGTCTTACTGTATTGCATATGATTTCCTGCCCCTGCTTCGGCCAGAGGTTTGCCTTGTTTGCATACAGGCATCTCCCGCCGCACAAATCCAGTATGCCGCAGCTTTTGCAGGGCTCGCTTACATGAATCTCTTTCAGCTTGTCAGGGCTGCTTTGCCATATATCCCCCACCTGGAACTCCGTTGCGTCATGCATGATAGGGCAGACTGATATTTTCCCGTTTGTTGCAATGGTATAGTTTGCATAGCCGCTGCCGCACCTCAGCTTTTCCTTTTTTCCGTAATACAATGACTCAAATATGCCGAGAAAGGGGTATATTCTCAGCACCCTGCCCTCTTTTTTCATGGTTTCAATCCAGTAACCAAGCAGCCCGGAGACTTCTGCATTATAGCTTTCTGCAAATGCCGCAAAATTCCTGTTCTTGAAATCCTGCTGATAAAATCCCGCGTCAAGCTGCCAGTGCACCGCGTCAAACCCTATTGAGAACAAATGCTTTACATTTTCAGTAAGCCCTGTCTTTTCAGACACTTCATCCACAACCATCCTTGCGATTAATTCGCCATTAAATCCGTTTTTCCTTATTAGGTGAATGTTTGCCAATACCCTATCATAAGTGCCCTTCCCCCTGTTGAAGTCTGTAAGATTTTTATTGCCGTCAATTGAGACTAATATGGCTTCAAACCTGTTCACATACTCATTCGGCAGCTTGTCAAGCAATAGCCCGTTTGTCTGCATCATGTACCTTGCATCAATGCTAGCCATTATCTCCTTTATCTTTTCAATGTCCATCAAAGGCTCGCCGCCGTAGAATGTCAGTGTCTGCCTGCTCTTTGACTTTTCAACAAACGCCTTAAGCTCTTCTATTTTGTATTTAATCATCGGCGGCATTGAGAAATCAAACTTGAAAATGCGGTTTAAGTCATTGCCAAAGTCCTCATAGCTCTTCTTGTAGCAATACCTGCATTCTGAGTTGCAGTCTATCGACATTATTATGTGGAAATACATAGTGTATTGGTTGAAGATAACAGGATTATAAATGTAACGGATGCTTAAGGGAAGGCGGCAGAATCTTGCGGCCGGCGGCTGAACTCCAACAGCTAATAACGAATAACTAATAAATAGGCAGGATAGAATGGTTTTTAAACTTCCCTGCACATTATTTATATCAATGATTGCAAGCATTCTACTCGTTGCAGTAGCGCTGATTGTCCTGCTGATTGCAACATACACTGATTTCAAGACAGGCGAAATACCTGACTGGCTGAGCTACGGCTTCATAATAGCAGCGCTCGGGATAAGGCTTATACATGCGACTGCCACGTCAGATTGGATGTATTTCCTGTACGGCGTTATCGGGTTTGCAGCTGTTTTCGTGTTCAGCCTGCTGGTATACTACACAAGGCAGTGGGGTGGGGGAGATGCAAA
>DUKS01000054.1:3773-4425 GCA_013329215.1 Nanobdellota archaeon
AGTGGGGTGGGGGAGATGCAAAAGTCATGATGGGGCTGGGCGCTGCGTTTGCAACAGCGCCCTTTGCTTACACAAGTGATGTGCCTTACCTGCTTGCGCTTGCCACAAACATATTTATTGCAGGCGGCATATACGGGATAGGGTGGAGCATCTATGTGTTTGCAAAAAGCAGGAAAGAATCTGCAAAAGTTGCAGCTGAAACCCTCAGGCAATGGAAGTATGCGTATGCAGTCCTCACGCTGATTGCATTTGCTTCAATCATTGCATCGTTCATTGCAAACGGCGCTGAAAAACTCATACTGCGATACCTGCCTGTATTCGTGCTTGCATATATGCTTCTTTACATTCTCGTGAAAGCAGCTGAAAAAGCAGGGATGTACGAAAGAATACCGGTGTCAAAGCTGACAGAAGGGGACTGGATTGCAAACGACATAAAGGCAAAGGGAAAGCTCATATGCAGCAGAAAAACAACAGGCATCACCATAGAGCAGATTAAGGCGCTGAAAAAGGCAGGCATAAAGTCTGTTGTGATTAAAAAGGGCATAAAATTCCTTGTTGCGCTGCTCGCAGGGGCTCTTATAATGCTCGCTTACAATGACATTATAATATTCCTTCTTTTCCAGTAGCCGTTAGCCTGTAGCCACCGTCTACC
>DUKS01000054.1:4578-16494 GCA_013329215.1 Nanobdellota archaeon
TCTACCCGCTAATAACTAACAACTCCAGCATAGAAAACTATAAAAGCCGGACGGGCATTATAACAACCATGAAAAACTTAACCCAAAAACAATCAAACCATGACATGGATATAGTCCTGACCAAAAAGCCAAAAGCACCAATCATAATAGAAGGCTTCCCGGGGCTCGGCCTGATATCCACAATAACAACAGAGTTCCTGATAAAGCACCTTAATGCAAAACCCATCGGCTCTATGTGGTCAAGAAAGCTTGTGCCTATCGCGGCGGTGCATGACGCGAAAATAATCCAGCCGCTTGAAATATTCTATGCAGAGAAAGAGAACATAGTTATTGTCCACGCGCTCAGTGACGTGCGCGGCATTGAATGGGATATATCAAAGGCAATACAGCAACTTTACGACATGCTCGGCGCAAAAGAGCTCATCACGATTGAGGGGATAATGTCAAAAGGCGAGACATCTGACATTTATTTCTACACAGGCGATGCAAAGAAGAGAAAAAAGCTTGAGGACAAGAAAATCCTGCCGCTGAAGGAAGGAATCATAGTGGGCGTTACAGCGGGGCTTGTGCTTAAAGAGAAAGACATGAACATCGTTGGCATATTCATTGAAACGCATTCAAAGCTGCCTGACAGCATGTCGGCTGCAAAGGTGGTAAAAGTGCTTGACGAGTATCTCGGATTGAACCTTGACCCTAAACCATTGATGGAAGCGGCTGCGCAGTTCGAGGCAAAGCTGAAAACCCTGCTTGAGCAGACAAAGCAGACAATGGAGCACAAGCAGACAAAAGACGAAATGAATTACATGGGCTGAAAGCGGAGAAAGCCACCCTCCGGGGTTCTTTCTTTTATTATTTTTAATTTGCATTAAGAGTATGCACAACGGCCATCCATGGGCCCCCTTTCTCTATAATCTTTATAAACCCGCTCGTTTCACTTCTAGCACATGGATGTTCCGCTGATTCAGAAGCACTGGAAAAAAGGAATTAACGAGCTTGACATTGTTTATCCAAACAAGAAGTTCGGGGGCGCTTACAACCTGGGCGTTTTGATAATATACAATCTCGTGAACAGCCTGCCGAACTGGATTTGCAATCGTGTTTTTCTTGATGAAGGAAAAATATCAGCAAATCTGATAGGCTTCACATTCCAGTACGAGCCTGACTATTATGCGCTCCCAAAGATGCTTTCAAAAGCAGGAATCCAGCTCGAGAAGGAAAACAGGAAACAAATAATATTTGCAGGCGGGCCGTGCGTCAATGCAAACCCTTCCGCGCTTTCAAAGTACATGGATTTTTTGGTGATAGCTGATGCAGAGCTTGCCATGCCGAAAGTGCTTGCCGCTTATGAAGCAAACAAAGAGAACAAGAAAGCGTTCCTTAATGAGATTGCAAAAACAGACGGCGTGTTTGTGCCCGGAATATCAGAAAAGACGGAATGTGCTTACCTTGCAAGCCTGGATGACGCGCCTTACCCGCTTTACCAGCCCCTGCCTGAAAACATTCCAAAGGATTACGTGTTCGGCAACGCTTTCTTGCTTGAAGTTGAAAGGGGATGCCCGTTTTCATGCAAATTCTGCCCAATGCCTCTGAGGGGAGGGGTAAGGAGAAGGAGCCTCGAAAGCATTAAAAAGATTATTGACGAGGGCCTAAAGTTGAACAGGCGGGAGAAAGTGATAATGTATACTGCATCGTTTACACATCCGCAGCGGAAAGAGATTCTCAAATACCTGATTTCAAAAGGCGTTGAGTTTTCAGTGCCGTCAATAAAAGTTGAGCTTGCTGACAAAGAATTTTTGGAGCTGATAAAGAAAGGCGGGCAAAAGACCCTGACAATAGCGCCTGAATGCAATGAAGAATTAAGATTGAAAATAGGGAAGAATGTGAAAGACGAGGCGTATTTCCGCTTCATTGAAATGGCGAATGAAATCGGGTTTGAAACAATCAAGATGTATTTCATGATAGGGATTCCGGGGCAGGATGAAAAAGCGCTTGAAGAGATGGCTTCTTTCATTATAAAAGCAAAAAAAATGTGCAAAGCCGAGTGCTATATTTCAATAAACCCGTTTGTGCCAAAGCCCGGGACAATGCTGGAAAGCCATGAGTTTGATGAAAAGCAGATTAAGAAGCAGGCAAAGTATTTGCAGCAGATTCTCGGGAAAGACAAGATTCGGTTCAAGGTGCAGGGAACGCGGCAGGCCAAAGAAGAGTGGGTGCTGGCGCACACAAAGGAAGTATCGTTTTGAGGATACAAAACTATTTAAATCCGTGATTGCTTCAAAAAATAAAATGCAGGTGCAGATTGCTTTTGACACGGAAAAGGAAAGCCTTGATGACTTGAAAAAGCTTGCAATGGCTATTCAGGACATGATTTCTGAAAGGGAAAAGCAGCTTGGAATGGCGCCCTCACAGCAACAGACCACAGGCAACCAGCCACAGGCTAATTCTTACCAGCCGCAGCAGTACCAGCAGGCGCCGAAGCCGGCGCCAAAAGAAGGCAAGACAGCAGGCGGCGGAAGGGTAGTGCCTTATGATGAGAAAGTGAGTGATATGATGTCAGGCCTGCTTTATTCCGGCAGAAGAAGATGCTAAAGCAGTGTGATGCCGTACATTACAAAAGCTGAAACTATTGGCACAAGCAGGTTGTCATCAACAACTTTCCCGAAAAGCTCTATGTCAATCGCTTCTGCAAGCATTGCAATAAAGCTTCCCAAAAATGCGGTTGTAAGAGGGACAAAGAATAATGCGCCGGCAAAGCCTGCAGCAATCCCCGCAACAGTGCCTTCAACTGACTTGCTTCCCATCCTGTGCTTTCCGAAATTCTTTCCGATTAGCGTTGAAAGCGAATCTCCAAGAGCAAGAACCATGATTGATGCGGATGCAATGCCCGCAGGAAAAAGGCCTATCACTGTAAAGCAGCCGAGCACAAAGAATATCGCGCCCTGGCCCGGGAACTTTGCCTTTTTTCTCTCAAACCGCCCAAGAAGCCATGAGATGCCCGGGACATGGTGCCTTGAGCAGATAACTGAAAGCAATATGCCCATAATAAGGATAAGGAACAAAAGCCTTGCAGTCAGTATATTGTACCTGAACAAGAGCACTATTGACAGCCCAAGGAAAAAATGAAATGCCTGCCTTTTCAGCTCGAAAACATCCATCGCCATACGAGGCATTCAGATGTATGTATTAAAATAGTTTGCTAAATAGGAAAGAAACCTATAAAAACACATCCGCAGACAATATATCCATGAGATACGGGATAAAAAGAAAAAAAGAAAAGCAGGGCAGCATTGCAAGGGAAAGGATTGAAAAGCTGTTCATTGAAGCTGAAAAAGCGTTTCCGAAAGAGCCTGCGCTTTCAAAGCGGTATGTGGAGCTTGCAAGAAAGATATCAACAAGGACAAACACTGCCATTCCCCGTTCGCTAAAAGGCAAGTTCTGCAAAAAGTGCAATGCATTCCTCGTGTCCGGGAAAAATGCAAGGGCGCGGACAAGAGCAGGCAAAATAATAAGCACATGCCTTGAATGCGGAAGCATAAGGGTGGTGCCTTTTGTGAAGGAGAAGAAAGATAAAATAAGGAAGGCAAGATAGCCCCACACTACGTACTACAAACTAATCCTCCGCCGATAGGTTTAGGCAACTGAAGTTGCCAACGCCCCGCAGCGTGAGCGGAAGGTTTATAAACCCCGTGCGTTTTTCAATCTTACGTAATATTACAGTATTTTACAGGAGTCAAGACTATGGTTCAACGAATGGGCGGATTCAGGCGCAAAACAAGATACAAGCTTAAAAAACAGGAAGGCACAAAAGGCAAAATCAGCATAAGCAGATACTTCAAGAGCTTCAAGGAAGGCGATACAGTCGTGCTTAAGCCTGAGCCGTCTGTGCACGCCGGCATGCCTTACCCGAGATTCCAGGGCAAGAGCGGGCTTGTTGTTGGAAAGCAGGGAGAATGCTACAAAGTCATGATTAAGGACGGAAGCATGGAAAAAATGATAATCGTGCATCCAATACACTTGCTGGGAGCAAAGGACTAAAATGGGAGAAATCACAGTATTATCGGAAACACCGCTTACAATGGTTGAGCTGAAGGAAAAGCTCGCAAAGATAGAGAAGAGGGACAAGGAGCTTAACTTCAGGGCAAACAAGACAAAAGAGTACATTGCAAACTTTTCCATAAAAGAAAAAGGGATTGCAGAGCTCAAGAAAAAGCTTGAAGAGCTTAACATAGGAAGAGTGAAGGACAGGCACATTGCAAAGCTCATAGATTTGAATCCAAAGGATGCAGACAGCATCAAGGTAATTCTTTCAGGCGAAGCGCTTACCTTAAAAGAGGAAGATTACAACAGGATACTCGACGTGCTTCAGGGTTAAGGCAACATGGAAGACACTAAAGAAGAGAATGCAATTATATTGGATTTCCTGCCGAACGGCTATCCGTTTGACAACAGGCCGATGTTCAGGAAGACTGCAATAGCGCAGGCGCTGGGCACTTCGCATTTCTCGCTGCTTGAGCTTATACCAAAGAAGGACGAAAACCTGCAGGCAATGCAGGAAGTCTATATCGGTGAGGGAAAGCGGGACATAATCCACCATGTTTCAGGCAAGCTGGCGCCGGAAAAAATGACAGAAACAGCAAAGGCCGCGCTTGAAGATGCGGTAAGGCTGCTTGTGCAGAGGGACAAACAGAGGTTCCTCAGCTTTTTCAATACAGCGGGCGCAATCACAACAAGGATGCACCAGATAGAATTGCTGCCCGGAATAGGGCAAAAGCACATGTGGGAGATAGTGGAGCAGAGGCAGGAAAAGCCGTTTGCAACATTTGAAGAGATGAGAGAAAGGATAAAGCTGCTCCCTGACCCGGAAAAGGCAGTTGTAAAAAGAATAATCAGCGAAATAAACAGTGAGGACAAGTACAGGCTTTTCGTGAAGTAAGAAAGCAAAACTATTTAAATAAAACCGATTACCCAAAAAGGAAAAATGGCAGAACAAACCGATACCATAAGGCAGATGGTGCGTCTTATTGACAAAACCATCCCGGGCACAAGGATATTGGAACTTGCGCTCTGCGACCTTAGGGGTGTCGGATTCCCGATGGCCCATGCCATATGCCATGTTCTTGAAATTGATGAAAAATGCAAAGTAGGCAGCCTTTCTGACGAGCAGCTGCAGAAGATAGAGGAAGCAATCAAGAATCCGCTTAAGTTTAACATCCCAAAATGGATGCTTAACAGAAGGAATGATTATGAAACAGGCGCAGACCTGCACCTGCAGGGAGCGGACCTGACATTCAATGTTGACAATGACATCAAGCGAATGAAAAAGATAAGGTGCTACAAGGGAATGAGGCACTCAGCAGGCCAGCCGGTAAGGGGCCAGAAAACAAGGGCTCACTTCAGGCATGGCACATCGCTTGGAGTCACAAAGAAGAAAGTGGCGCCGGCAGCAGCGTCTGGCAAGTAAGAAGGAGCAAGAATGGGCGATCCTAAAAAACAAAGGAAAACATACGAAACACCGGGGCATCCGTGGAAATCAGAAAGAATAGATGAAGAGAGCAAGCTCCAAAAAGAATACGGGCTTAAAAACAAAAAAGAAATCTGGAGAATGAATTCAATACTCAAGAGCCTGAAAGACCAGGCAAAAAAGCTTATCAGCAGGACAGGAGAGCAGGCAGAGAAAGAAGAGCTCCTTTTCAGGAAAAGGCTGGAAAAAATGGGCCTTATCGGCGAGGGCATGAAGATGGAAAACGTACTTGACCTGGGGCTGAAAGACATACTTGAAAGAAGGCTGCAGACGCAGGTGTTCAGGAGAGGGCTTGCAAAAAGCATTACGCAGGCAAGGCAGTTCATAACACACGGCCATATCACAATCAGCAGCAGGAAAGTAAGCATTCCCTCATACATACTTATGCAGGGAGAGGAAGCATTAATCCTGTTCAGGCAGACATCGGCGCTTTCCGATGCAGAGCACCCGGAAAGAAAGCACGGCGAAAAGAAGGAAGAAGCGCCCGCTGCAAAAGCCGAAGAAGAACCAAAAGAGGAGGTAGACAAGGATGTTTCCCCAGCAAAAGAATGAAAAGTTAAGGTGGGGCATAGCGCATATCTACTCCTCATACAACAACACTATAATCCATGTTACTGACATAACAGGCTCTGAAACAATTGCAAAAGTTTCGGGCGGAATGGTTGTAAAGGCGCACAGGATGGAATCCTCGCCGTCGGCTGCAATGGCTGCTGCAAAGCTTGTCGCAGAAGGCGCAAGAGAGAAAGGAATCAATGCTATTCATATCAGGGTAAAGGCGCCAGGCGGCCACAACGGCCCGACAAACACAGGACCGGGCGCGCAGGCTGCAATAAGGGCCCTGTCAAGGGCGGGATTAAGGATAGGAGACATAGAGGATGTAACAGCTGTCCCGCACGACAGGTGCAGGAAGAAAGGCGGCAAAAGGGGGAGAAGAGTATGAAGCTGGAAGCTTTGCATGCTGACAAGTATAACGGAAGCTTTTCCTTTTCAGGGACAAGCAATGCTTACATAAATGCAATAAGAAGGTACATAGTCAATAAAGTGCCCACAATGGCAATTGAAGATGTCACTTTTGTGGAGAACGGCTCTGCATTGTACGATGAGATGCTTGCGCACAGGATGGGCCTTGTGCCTTTCAAGACAGACGCGGGCTCGTACAATGTAAGGTCTGAGTGCAAGTGCAAAGGCAGCGGCTGCGCAAGGTGCCAGCTGACAATGACGCTGAACAAGACAGGGCCCTGCATGGTTTATGCTGAGCACATAAAGACAAAAGACCCTAAGGTAGTTCCTGTTCACCCGAAAATGCCGCTGGCAAAGCTTTTTGAAGGGCAGACAATAAAAGCCGAGATGGTGGCAATACTGGGCAACGGAAAAGAGCATATAAAATTCTCGCCGGGGCTTGTGTTTTTCCAGGGCTATCCGAGCTTCAAGATAAAGGAAGCAAAGAATGCAAAGGAATGCGCAGAGATATGCCCGAAAGGAATACTTAAGTTTGACGGCAAGAAGCTGAAAGTCACAGACGAAGCAAAGTGCGACCTGTGCAAAGCATGCGAAGATATGTGCCCGGACGGCATAAAAGTAGAGGCAAGCACTGAAGATTTCATACTCACAGTAGAAAGCTGGGGGCAGCTGACCCTGAAGGAAATATTCACATCAGCGGCAGAAGAGTTCGATAAGGACTTGGATGAGCTTGATGAAGAGATAAAAGGCCTAAAGCCGGAAAAATAGACAGGAAGTAATATAAAGCAGTTAATACCGCTCTTAATCACCCAGAAATATGCAGGGGTGGCAGAGTCCGGTCAAATGCGCTAGATTGAGGGTCTAGTCCCTTAGTGGGTGCGAGGGTTCGAATCCCTTCCCCTGCAGTATAATCACACGGAGAAAAAATGGCACGAAGAACAGGACCGACAAACATACACCTTCAGAAGCTGATTGAAGAGCTGAAGGCGCTTGGAAGGAAGGAGAATGCGCTAATCTGGAGGCTTGTTGCTGAAGAGCTTTCAAGGCCGACCAGGAAAAGAAGGGAAGTAAATGTCTGGGACATAGACATGGCTGCTGACGAGAATGAAACAGTGCTTGTGCCCGGCAAGGTGCTTTCGGCAGGCGAGCTGTCAAAGAAGGTAAATGTTGCGGCATGGAACTTTTCATCAAAGGCAAAGGAAAAAATAAGCAAGAAAGGAAAGGCAATGACTATTCAGGAACTTATGAAATCAAACCCGAAAGGGAGCAAAGTGAGGATACTGGGATGATTCGCGAGCGAAGGCGAAGTGAATCTTGGAGTGAACAGGGTGAACGACAATGATAATTGATGCAACAGGCTTAATCATGGGAAGGATTGCAACTGTAGCAGCACAGAAAGCGCTGCACGGCGAGCAGGTTGACATAATCAACTGCGAAAGCGCTGTTGTGACAGGAAACAGGAACACGCTTGTTGAGAAGTTCTACCACCAGAGGCACAGGGGAGGTCCGTTCCACGGCCCGTTTGTGCCGAGGCAGTCGCATCTTTTGCTCAAGCACGTTATCAAAGGCATGCTGCCGCACAAGCTTACAAGGGGCAGGGAAGCGCTTGCAAGAATCAAGTGCCATATCGGCGTGCCAAAGGAGCTTGAAGGCAAGAAAGCAGAAACAATAGAGAAAGCAAGCTCTGACAGGCTGCAAACCACAAAATATATAACGCTTAAAGAGCTTTCATTCGGGTTGGGTGCAAGATGAGCAAAATAATAAACGAATCCGGGAAGAGAAAGAAAGCAGTTGCCAGGGCGACATTAAGGGAAGGGACAGGCATAATCAGGATCAACTCAAGGCTGCTTGACACAATGGAGCCTGAAGTAATGAAGATGAAGATAATGGAGCCTCTGATTCTTGCGGATGAGGTTGCAAAGAAGATAGATGCAAACATAACAGTAAGGGGCGGCGGCGCAATGTCGCAGACAGACGCTGTAAGGCTAGCGCTTGCAAAAGCCATTGTTGCGTACACAGGCAGCAAGACAATCAAAAATGCATTCCTTGAGTATGACAGGCACATGCTTGTCGCTGACGTTAGAAGGAACGAGCCGCACAAGCCGAACGATTCAAAGCCAAGGGCTGCAAGGCAGAAATCATACAGGTGAAAAGATGATAATACCAATAAGATGCTTCAGCTGCGGAAAGCCGATAGGGCACCTCTGGGAAGAATACAAGGAAAGGGTTGCCAAGGGCGAGAACGCGAAAGAAGTAATGGATGCACTGGGCCTGAAAAGGTACTGCTGCAGGGCGCAGTTCATCGGGCACGTTGATTTGATTGAAGAAGTAGGAAGATTCAAGAAGAACTAAAGGCGGGCCTCAGGCGTGAATTCTTTGTTTTATATCTTTGGAGATTAGGGCTTTGACTGCTTCCACATGATGTCAAAATAAGCTTTGAAGCTTTTCGCAAGCTCTTTGTCCCTTACCACAAAAGCGATTGGCTCAGCGAGGATAATTACAAACAATACAGCTTCATTGAATACATCAATCCAGTTTGGGCTAACAAGGTCAGAGGGCAAGTATTTTACTTCTGTAATCCTCATTTTCCGCCTTGCCTTTCCATATTCCCTTGCATCAGCATTATAGATTATTTTCATGCCTATCTTGCGCTTAATTCTGTTCTTATGAAATTCCCTAAACCAGCCTTCCCACATCTCATTTGCAATCCTCGGCGCCCCGAGCACAAGAAGCGTGTCTGCCGGCATGAAAGCCAGCATAAGCTCTTCCCTGATTGCCTTAATGCCCTTAAAGCCCTCATAAATCTCAGCGACCCTGTTCTTCAATGCGGTTGCACGCTGCATCATAAGCTGGGGAATTATATTCTCCACTTCTTTTTTTGTATTCAGCAGGCCCTGCTCTTCCTTGGATATATAGTCAAGAATCGCGCTTGGGCTGTTTGCAAAGAAATATTTTGTGCTTTCCTTAATTATGTAGCCGGCGAGCCCTTTTGCTATAAGCCTATCGAGTATGTCGTATATCTTTGATTTTGAAACTCCGCTTACTTTGCCGATGGCGCCTACAGTGGATTCCCCGAGCTTGTTCAAGGCAAGATATACTTTAACTTCGCCTTTTGTCAGCCCTATGTTTTCCAGCAATGATGAATCCATGGGGATTATAGTGTTGGATATTGCTTATTAAGCTTTCTATGGTATCCCCCAAAGGGGGAGATTAGATTTAAATACACGGCAGATGTAATAATTGTTAAGGAGTAATAAGCCGTGCGGGCTTTAAGCGCAGGGGGTAAAAAAATGGAAGAGACAACAAAAGACAAAATTATGGATTTAATCTACAGCATTGGCTTTTATGCAGCAATTGGAGGCAGCTGCCTATACGGGGCGCATAAATTGGACGAAAGCGAAAAAAAGGGTTACGAGGCAGCCATAGAGGCACGACAGATGCCTGAAGGATGCAAAGCACTGGAAGAGCAGTATATACAGCCGAGAAAGCAGGGCATGCATTTTGAGCAGAATGAACCGCTCATCGCGCTTAAATGCAAGGATGCAGATGGGCGGAATGTCTTTTATTATGAAAACGGGTACCCCGGAAGATGGAAAAAGAGCTACGGCATACAGGATTGAAGCTGAGAGCCAGATTCTTTTTTTCTTGTTTACAGCTTTTCAAGCAGCTCTTTCATCCTCTCAAGAAATTCCTCTGCAATCTCAAGCGTGTGCTCTGCTGTCTCCTTGGAATATGAATAGTGGTAATCAGCATCTTCCCTTGAAGACACTGCGGCAGCAAAATAATTCACATACTTTGCTTCGAGCTTTCCTTTCTTGGACAAGTCCTCCAAAACAACGCCGATTGCAAAATGCCTTGTTTCCTTCAACCCGAGCCTGAATAAAACAGCCCTTGATGCATGAAACATGCAGTAATATGACTTCACTATCGCCCATTTCCAGTCCTCATCGGAAAATGCCTTTTCAGCGCTTTCATAATCATAATCCGCTTCATCAAGCTCTTTCTTTACCAGGTCGGGAGCCGGCTTGATTTTTGCCAAAAACCTCTTTTCAATGCATTCCCTTATGTCCATTTACAATTCCACCTTGTCTTTTTCAACCCTTTCATAGAATGCCGCATCTTTCTTAGCCATCTGCGACCATTCCAGCGGCGAAAATATCTGAACATTTATATTCCTTTGGATTTTTTCCGAAATCTTATTTATGTCCCTGATAATATCTTCCCTATTGACTTTTCCAATAAGCAGGATATCAATGTCGCTGTCCTCAGCATCCTCGCCCCTTGCCGCGCTTCCGAAGAGATATGCAGATGAATCATGCTTTTCCGCTATTGCCTTTACGCCTGCAACAAGAAGGAAATTATCAAGCACTTTGAGCCTCTTTATAATTGTATTTTCCCTGTTCAAGGAGTATATTTTTGTGCGCCCATATTGAGCAAAGCCAATCATGCCCTTGTTTGCGAGCATATTCAGCCACTTAATCAGCGTTGCCTTTGCTATCTTAACCTCTTTCTTAATGTCCTGCTGGTGGATTTTCATCGTGGGATGCCTGATGAAAAAGACAATCAGGCTAGCCTGCTTCTTGTTTCCTATTAGTTCAATTAGTTGTACCATTTGTTCAATTAGTTAAACAATTCGTTCAAGTATTTAAACCTTTCGACGAGGAGTGCGAGAAAGAAAGGTTAGGAACGAAGTGACTAAATCTTTGCCGCATCTATGGCTTTGACTGCTTCCACATAATGCCAAAGTATGCCCTGAATGACCTTGCTATCGACTCGCCGTGCAGGAGAATTATTAGCGGCTCCTTTTCAAGCAGGACAATGGCTGTCTTGTTGCCGTAGATTAGGGTTTCGGAAGGGGTGTTGAAAGAGATGTATCTTACTTTCCCTGTCTTTTCAGCATTTGGAATATTGTTTCTGGCTGCCTCATTGAAGATGATATTTGCCTTAAGCCCTTTTTGCAATACTTTTCTGTTAAACTGAGTGTAAAAAGCCCTTACTTTTTTTTCATCACTGCCCTTGCTTGCCCCGAATATGTAATAGTCTTCCCCTTTCTTTAATGATTCAATAAGATTATTGTAAACAGCCTGCATTCCTTTCCAACCGCGGTAAACCTCTGCGTCCGCCTTTTTCTCCATTGCTTTCTGCATAGCCAAAAGCCCGGGAAGAATCTTGTCCAACTTATCCTCCTGCGTTTTTAGCTTTTCCTCCTTTTCTTTCAGGTAGTCCCTTATCCTTGATGCAGGCGCTGCGTTGAAGTATCTTACATTCCCTTTTAGCACATAGCTCGCAAGCCCTTTTTCTATTAGTTTGTCCATAACCTCATATATCTTTGAGGAGGTAATGCCGGCCACCTTCACTATTATGCCTTTTTTTGCGCTTCCTGTTTCCAATAATGCAAGATACACCTTTATCTCGGAGTCAGTAAGCCCTATCTC
>DUKS01000054.1:16631-17554 GCA_013329215.1 Nanobdellota archaeon
TTATTATCGTTCCACCCTAAGGGGGCGCTTATCTTTATATTGTATCAGGTTACTTATTCATGGTAACAAGCCGAGCGGGCTTAAAGCGCAGGGGGTAAAGAAAATGGTAACAACAACCGATAAATATGTGAGCCTAAGAATGGCGACGGAACGAGGGACAGGCTGTGGCTATCCATCTAAATTCAGCAGATTCTTAGGGTTATTTGAAAATGTGCTGGAAGCGAGAATAGATGGGGCACTATACATGGGGGCACTTCAGGCAACCGTGAGAGAAACGTGCAATCCGCCTGAATCTAAAATTGCGTTATCAATCTCAATAGCGGATATAGTGGCAGAAGCCGAAGTGTTTTGTGAGAGATACGAATGGCCACAGGGCAGGTTACGTTCTACCCCTAAGTCGTCATTTGACGACGTGATAGTCAGATATAAAAAGGCAGGATGGGTTGTTGATGTATTAGATTCTAATAATTTTAAAATTGACCCTTATACCCCTTACGAAACTCCAACTCTACCCGCTAAGATACGCCTGCGAATTCCCGATGACCCAGATGAGACATGGAAGTAAATAAAAGAAACAAATGCTTGAAACAATAGACTTAGTTATAATAACAAGCCGAGCGGGCTTAAAGCGCAGGGAGTAAAAGAAAATGGATGAACAAGAATACAGGTCGTTGGTTCCGGACTTAATGTCGCCGGAAGAGTATGAAGAGTATGCAAAGGAAATAGATAAGAATAATAGCTTGGTGGGACAGCAGCCCGAAAAAGCACGGGCAAAACGTGAAGACAGGATATTGGGTATGAAAATAATTGTATACCCCATTGCAAGCATGTTGGGTATATCCATTACCTGCTTAGCCATTGGCAAGGCATGCGAGAATCCTGATGAAGGAAAGCAGGCAATAAGCCTTGAAAGCAGGTGCAGG
>DUKS01000030.1 GCA_013329215.1 Nanobdellota archaeon
CACAAATCAAGGAGATTAGCTATTATGCTGGGCGGTAATCGGGATGGGGTTCTATTTCCTGTCAATTTCCATTTACCCAATGCCTCCAGCCAGCATCGCATCTGTAACAGGCGCATTTTTCTTTTCATGGGTAATCGGCTTTGTTGCAGTATTCGCGCCAGGGGGATTGGGAGTAAGGGAAGGGCTGATGTGGGCAATGCTTTCAGGCATAATGCCGCAGCACATCGCACTGGTCATAGCATTTGCAGGCAGGATATGGTGGACTGCGTCAGAAGCCGTTGTTTTCCTGATTTCTTTTGCAACTCAAAAAAGGAGTACAAGGCAAGGCAAACAGACATAGTATAAATAAAGTATTTAAAGAACCCGCAAGATAATAACTGCATGGTTAGTGAATATGAAACCGAGCTAAAGAAATACAATACGCCTAATCTGATTGTAAGGCTTGTGCTTAGGGCTTATACCCAAAAGATATGCACTATCCTTAGAGAGATTGCACCCAGAAAAATGCTTGACGCCGGCTGCGGGCCCGGGTTTCTTATGAAAGAGGTATCCGCATGCACCAATGCAGAGATATACGGCATTGATGTGCTTGAATCCAGCGTGAAGCATGCAAAAAAGCTGTGCCCAAAAGCAAAAGTTTTCCTTTCCTCTCTATACAGCCTGCCATTCAAGGCAAATTATTTTGATACAGTCTTATGCAGTGAAGTGCTTGAGCATCTTGACGAGCCTGAGAAAGCATTGTCTGAATTAAAGCGGGTTTCAGGCCGGTATTGCATTGTCTGCGTGCCTTACGAGCCCTTCTTCAGCATAGCCAACCTGTTAAGGCTGCAGTACCTGAAAAGCCTTGGCAGCTACCCCGGGCACATCCACCGGTGGGGAAAGAAATCATTCAGGCAGCTTCTGTCAGGCTATTTCAGTGAAGTAAAAATAAAGAAATCATCAGTCTGGCTGATTGGGGTTTGTAAAAAATGAATACACTGCTGGAACACTGGAAAATAGACCAGAATTCATTGAAAAAGATTAAATTAAAGAATTTGGGTGTGCCCGAGAATATTTCCGCAATGGCAAAGATTGAAGCAGAAGGGATGCCTGAATGGATGAAAGGGGATGATATCATATGCTACATCACTGCGGCCGCGGCGAAAAGCAGCTATGCTGACGTTAGCCTGGACATCAGCGGCAAAAAATATCCTTTGATAACTGCAGGAAACAAAACCCTCGAACTAAATAATATTGACGGCATAATCAATGCAGTGCTTGATGAAGTATATTACCCGAAAAAAAGGCCGTCTTTCAGCTATTTTCCGTTCCCTTACACAAAGATCCCGGTGTTTATAAGGCTGGGGCTTTTCAAGCTGCTATTGAAATTCAAGCATGACCCGGGCTGGCCAAAATGGCCCATAGAAAAAAGCATAGATGCAATAAGGCACCTGTTTATGATGGGCATAGCGAAGGCGTGCAACCATCCTGTAAAATACATTGATTTCTGGCCAAAAGGCAGGTTTGCACTGCTTCTCACTCACGACTGTGATTCTGAAGCATCGTACAGGTGGATAGAATATATCCGGGAAATGGAAAAAAGCCACGGCTTTACATCATCCTGGAATTTTGTGCCTAAAAAGTATGAACTTGATTTTACGAAAATAAGACTGCTGAAAAAAGAGGGCTGCGAAATAGGCATACATGACTATGACCATACTGCAAACCTGCCTTACAGGAGCAGGGAAGAAATTGCAGGCGCAATAGATTATGGCATTAAGCAGCTAAAAGAGTTTAACCCCAATGGCTTCCGCTCTGCGCAGCTCCAAAGGACGCCGGAGTTCATGTCCATATTGGCCGATAAGATGGCATATGACTCATCAGTGCCAGACACCGACATCTATTCTCCTGTTTATTTCAGGAACGGCGCATGCACAATATTCCCGTTTTTTATAAAGAAGATGGTGGAATTGCCGCTCACCTTGCAGCAGGACTTCAGGCTAAAAAGGATGGGAATGAGCCCAGTGCAGATTGCTGAAGCATGGAAGCTGAAGCTAAAATATATCCATGAAAGAGGCGGGCTTGCAACAATGAATGTGCATCCCGATGATTTCATATTCGGAAGTGAATATTACCTGAAGGCGTATGAAGATTTCCTTAAGCATGCAGAAAAGCTTGAGCCGTGGAATGCAAACCCGTCGGATATAGCAAAATGGTGGCATGAAAGGTGCAATGCGAGCCTAAAAGGCGGCAAAGTAAAAGGCTCAAAAAGAGCGCGCGTTGCAGAATTTACTGAAAAGATTTAAAAACAGGCATAGCTTATGTTTAATAAGAAAATGGTAAAAATTTCAGTCGTGGTCCCGGGATATAATGAAGAAAAGTCCCTGCCACTATTGGCAGACAAAGTAGGCAAGGCATTCAGGGCAAACAGGCTTTCCGGAGAATTGCTTATAGTTGATGATGGCAGCACTGATAATACGCTTAAGGTTCTGGAGCAGTTGAAGAAGAAGCATAAGTTTATGCGGTATATAGGGCACAGGATAAACCTCGGCCTGACACAGTCGCTGACTGATTTGTTCAGGAATGCAAAAGGCGAGATAATCGTTTTCCTCCCCGCAGACCTGGAATCTGACCCGGAAGAAGACATCCCCATATTGGTTAAAAAAATTGAAGAAGGATATGATGTAGCATGCGGATGGAGGCAGAACAGGAAAGAAGCTAAACTAGTAATGTCCAGGGTTTATAACTGGCTGCTCCGCATTCTATTTAAAATTAATCTGCATGATGCAAACTGGATAAAAGCATTCAGAAGGGAAACTGTGTCTAACTTAAATTTAAGGTCTGACTGGCACAGGTACCTGCCTATCCTGATTGCTGCAAAGGGATATAAAGTCGGTGAAGTCGCGGTAGGATATAAGCCGCGGCCTTTCGGCAAATCCAAATATGGGATTGGAAGGCTGGTAAAGGGGCTTATTGACATGCTCGTAATCAAGTTTCTCCTTTCATTCGGCCGCAAGCCCATGTTTGTATTTGGCTCTTTGGGGTTGGTCCTTTTTGTAATAGGGCTGGTTATAGGGCTGTATTTACTGTATTACCAGCAGTTTGTTGGCTCAATCTCCAGGCCGTTGCTCACATTTGACATGCTGGTTCTTCTTGTTAGCCTGCAGCTGTTTGCGATGGGGTTCCTTGCAGAGCTTATTATAGCATCAAAAGAAGGCGACCTATAATTCCCTTGCCAGAAGTTACATCGGACTCTTAATCCAAAACGTTTTTAAACCCATTAAAAATGAGGTTATTAGGCATGGCTCATACTAAAAAGGAACACATAAATTTTGCACTCATTGGCTGCGGAAGAATATCCGAAAAGCACATTAATGCAATAAAGCAGGCTCCAACAGTGAAGCTCATTGCAGTGTGCGATAAAAACGAGGAGAAGGCAAAAGCTATAGCCGCAACCATTGGCTGCGATTGTTATTCTGATTACAAGGAAATGCTAAAGAGGGAAGACATTGACATAGTTGATGTGTGCACTCCGAACGGAACGCACGCAGACATCACTGTTGAGGTTGCGAATTCCGGCAAGCATGTGCTGGTCGAAAAGCCAATGGCGCTAAAAGTTGAGGACTGCGACAGGATGATGAAAGCATGCAAAGACAACGGCGTGCATCTCTTTGTGGTAAAGCAGAACAGGTTTAACCCGCCAATAGCAAAACTCCGCGAAGCAATAGAAAGAGGCAGGTTCGGCAAGCTAGTCCTAGGCAATGTTACTGTCAGGTGGGCAAGGCCGCAGGAGTATTATGATGAGACAGAATGGCACGGCACAAAGGATATGGACGGGGGAATGCTTTTCACGCAGGCTTCGCACCACGTCGATATGCTGCAGTGGATGATGGGGCCAATACACAGCGTAAAGGCAAATGTTGCAACACTTACCCATAAGATTGAAACAGAGGACACAGCTGTTGTTGTTATAAGATTCAAGAATGGGGCACTGGGCGTTGTTGAAGCAACAACATGCACGTTCCCGAAGAACATGGAAGGCTCAATTGCCATTTTGGGAGAGAAGGGCACTGCAAAGATAGGCGGCATGGCAATGAACAAGATTGACCACTGGGAATTTTCAGACTTTAAGAATGATGACGAGGCTGTAAAAGAATGCGCAACAAACCCGCCGAATGTCTACGGCTATGGGCATAATGAAGTTATCCGGCATGTTGTGGACTCCCTGCTGCACAATGGGCCGATGGTTGGCGGAGTTGGAGGGGAAGAAGGCAGGAAGAGCGTAAAGCTGATAGAAGCCATTTATGAAAGCGCAAACAGCGGAAAAGAAGTATTCTTGGACTAGCAGCCAATTAGATTTAAATAGGGGGTTGAATGTTTATTAGATTATGAATGATATAATCCTAAAAATAATCCCTGTTGTCCTGGTGTTCGTATTGGGCTATACCCTAAAAAGAATAGGATTACTGAAAAAAGCGGATGCAGACCTGTTTCTTCGTGTTGTTTTTTATGTTGCCTTGCCATCGCTGGTGCTGTTGTCCATTACAAACCTGAAACTATCCTGGGATCTCGTTTACCTGCCGGTCATACCTGCATTTGTAATCGCAATAACCGCAGGCGCCTCTTTTTTAATTGGTAAAATTATGCATCTGGAAAGAAAAACCTTTGGCGTGCTTTTAATAGGCACTATGATTATGAATCTTGGCTTTGCCATCCCGTTTATTTTTGCCGCATATGGCGAAGAGGGATTAGCCAGGCTTACATTATTTGATTTTGGCAATGCAATACTGACATTTTCTTTTATATATTACATAGCCTGCAGGTATGGTGAAGACAAGAAAAATCCCACTGCAATGATAAAGAAATTAGCATATTCCGTGCCGCTTTGGGCCCTTGCAGGCTCTATAGCCATGAATCTGGCAGGAATAAAGCTGCCAAATGCTGCTTCCGGCTTCCTGCAGATTACAGGAAATATGACAGTGCCTCTTGTAATGCTGTCCCTTGGCATTTATTTCAGCCCTAAACTGGTAAAAATCAGGCCGCTCTTATCAGGGCTTGTTATACGCATGGCTTTTGGCCTGTTTCTCGGGTTTATGTTTGTAAAACTGTTTCATTTAGAGGGGTTAAACAGGATAATCGTGATTATATGCTCCTCGGCGCCAATAGGGTATAATACGCTCACATTCTCTTCGCTGGCAAAGCTTGACAAGGAATTTGCAGCAAGCCTTGTTTCTTTCTCTGTACTGGCGGGGCTTGTATTTATTCCGATATTATTGATGATATTATAGCTAGGGGTCATCCATAAACCTTAAAAA
>DUKS01000021.1 GCA_013329215.1 Nanobdellota archaeon
TGTGGCAGCGAAAGCCAAAGAGGACGTCTTTCTTAAGCACAATAAAAAGTCAGGGCTTGAGCATGTAAAGGCAGCTGAAAAACTGGGCATGTCCCAAGGGAAAGCTATATAAGCAATATATTCTTTTGTTTTACTCATGGTCTGCGAATAATTGTGAGCGGACCTTTGAATGAAGCGGAGTGAAATGAAAATGGCTGTAATGGATTTTGTCGTTCCTGTTGTAAAGCTTAAGCAGAGCCTGAGCTTTGACATGAAAGACCTGTTTAAGGCATTCCAGTCCCTGCTCAAGGAAAGGGGATACAAGATTGAGGAAAGGGAGTATTCTGAATCATCCCCCGCCGACAATGAGCAGAAAACACACTTCCTGTGGAAATGCGAGAAAAAAGTGGATTACTACACAAAGCAGGTCATTGAAATCAAGTTCCTCGCTGACAGCACGCATGTTGTTATTGAGCAGGATGACAGGAAAAAGGCAATGCAGGAAGGCAATGTGTCAGTCGCAATAGGCGGCTATATTGAAAAGGACATCGAGGATGACTGGGCGCTGAAGGTAAAGACAGGCTTTGACCGCTTTGTAAGGGAGCTGTACGACAAGTTCGGCAAGGGCCCGAAGTTTGAGGAGTATGAGGGCAAGCTCAGGAAGGACATTGAGGCTGTCGTGTTTGACATAAAGACCTATCTCAAGATGCACAGGTTCGATTGAGGAAAAAGGTTATAAATAAGCCGTAATTCACATATAACATCAAAATCATATACGAGAAGGTGAAACAATGAAAAGGATTGTAAATTGGGTTAAGGAAAAGGTAAGGATTCCGTCTGCTAATTCAGGCGAATTCATTGAAATGGAGCATGCCAAGGCAGAGCCGAAGGTCTCCATAAAGACATACCAGCTAACGTGCTTTGACGACACAAAGCGAATAGTGTCAGAGCTGCGCGAAGGCAGGACAATAATGCTTATTGACGTTTCCCCGATAAAGGAAAAGGACATAATCGACTTAAAGCGCTCTGTGAACAAGCTGAAGACAGCGACAGCAGAGATGGGCGGGGAGATTGCAGGCCTCGGCGGGGACTGGCTTTTGATAGCGCCTATGTTTGCAGAGATCTGGAAGCAGAAGGCTGTTCCTGTAGAGATGAAGGACGTGGAGTAACGTTCTTTTTTGTTTTATTCTACTAGAAGGCAGCCCTCCGGGATGGAGAATTTGGTTGTTAAGTGAGAAAATGATTGATAAAGGATTTTTAAGAACATTAGAAGATTTTGGGAATGAGAAGAAAGTCTTTAGAAAGCAGCCATATAACTTTTATGGGCATTGTGAGACTGAAGAAAAAGAGCTTCATCAATTGTATATTCATTATAAAATATTCAAATGGGCTAAATGGCTTGTTTTTGCAACTTGGGCTTTGGTAATTGCTACACTTTTAGTGTTAATTTTTAAATAATTATCTCCTAGGCCGCCCGAAGAGCTGCACGTGTTAGGGCTTCTTTTCTATAGGAAATTCCTTTATCCCAAAACCCTCAATCTCGTCTTTGGCACTACGGCGGATAATAGGCTTCACTTTATTGAACCAATTAGACCTGTTCCGATTATAATGAGCAGATAATGCGGCGGCAACAATATCGGCAATTTGTAATAATGAATTATACTCGTCATCCAAAAAGATAAGATTTTCACAAATATTTTTTAATTTCAATTTTTCATATTCTGTTTCTATTCTTCGCCATTTTCCTTCAGTAGGCGTAACTTTAGTTTTTTTGGCTACTGGAATCCCGTCTTTCATCCATTCAAGATGAATATCAGATAATTGCTTAATCTCTCCGCTATTTTTAGCTTGGTCCATAATGATTAACCCTTCTTCTTTTTGCTCCGACAAGAAATATTGAAATCTCTGTACTATAAAGCCATAAGCAAGTCGGAATAAAGTGTTTCGGTTCTTACTATTCATTTTATGCCTATTTATCAAAGAAGCAATAATAACATGATTTGGTCGACAAATTATTTCATATAGCTCATCATTGAATTGGATTTTATCTTTCGGAGATAATTTTTCAAAATAAGAATATTCTTTATGTAACGGACTCCTAATGACCTTTAGATTCAAAGGATAAGAGAAATATTTTTCTTTTAAGTATTTTATTTGTCTGTCAATCTGTTTCCAATCAGATAAGGGGATTATGAAACCAGCCATAATCGTATATTGAGCACTTGCCTCATAACTTTCATCTATATAGAGCAGGTAAGTCATATTAGCCAGCAACCTTTTTGGAGTATAAAAATGTATCTCATTTTGTTCAGGTAACAACCAAGACAGGCACATAGGCACTCCGCAGGGCTGCAGAAAGAGCCTAAATGGTCGTTGTGCATAAACAGCTTCTCGCTCGTATTCATATCTACTATATCTATTGGGAAGGTTCTACGGGTAGAGGCATAAAGAATAGAAGCAACAACAGAATTAACCTGAATGAAAGCACTTCTTTGAATGCTGATTCTTCCATCAATGCATGGGCAAGTTCATTTCTCTTATTATCTCCCAATTTTCTAAATAGAAGATATCTTAAATACTCAATTATATCTGGGTTAATGACTTTATCAACACCCGCTGTTTGGTCGAGAAGTTTAGATATGCTCTTTTCTTCCCAAGACCCGTCTTTTGTTTGAAACAGGGTTTGTAATCCTGCCAGCTTTAAATGTTCCCTTAAAACCCCCTCTACTCTCGGTACTAATAGATGGATAGAAGAAATATAATCCTTTGAAAAATGACGTTCTATTGCTTTTAGAATGAAAGGCATATGAGCAGCCAATTCTTTTCTGTTGAATAGACTGTTAAAGTCCTCAGCCGTTACATGACTCAGAATTGCATTATCATGTATCTCTTTCAAGTGGATGTCTTGCAATCTTAACCATAATTGATAATGCTGGCTTACTTTAAATCTCATAATATCTTCACCTTTTAAGATGGCAACAGGCTTCTCATGCCTTGGAGAATAAAGGACGTGTGGGATAATGCTACTGATTGAACCAGTATAAATCTCATCAACTTGTTCTTTAACTTTGGTGAATCGGGGGAGCCATAAATGGGGTGTATTTACTATTTTTTTAATAATCTCTCCTGGACTCTCTTTGTTTAATTCCGTTATGAACTGATTTGTTATTTCTGTAGACTTTTGTATATCAATCTCAGCTTTAATTTCCTTAAATTTATGCTCGCTCTTATCCATGAATTCCGCAAAGAATTCTTCCCTTATATCCTTTTCTCTTTTAAAGCTTCAACCAAGCCCTATAGACCCTCATCGCCTCAGACAAACTCAGCTCTCTTTCACAACTCTACGGCTCAACCTTTGAATATATCTTCTTCTTAAGCGCCCTTGAATACAGAACCGTGCCCAACCAGCCCGCAGACCGAGCCCTGGTGAACTCCTTCCCCTGCTCAACGCACCTGTCAAAAAGCTCTGAATAAGAATCCGCTTTTTCCCCGAATGTTTCCCTTAGTATAGTATCTTTCATGCTTTCAACGCCTGCCCAGCCGCGGGTATGCACCCTTGTATATGCAATCTGCTTAGCAATCGCGCCAATGCCTTTCTTTACTGTTTTCCACTCCTTTTCCAAAGCCTCGCATGCCTTTTCTGCTTTAGGCAGTTCCTGCTTCTTTGGCCCAAGAAGTGTTTCAAGCATTCCAACCATCTGCTGATGGCCTGCGTAGGCTTCATCATTCTCAGTAAGCTCTGACAGCCTCTGCCTGCATGCTGCAATGCCTTCTTTATAGACAGTTACAGACTGCTTAATGCCTTCATACTGCCTGAGGGCTGCGAAATACTGCGCAGTAAGGCTCTTTGCTGCCGGCTTCCCAACGGGCTTTTGTGCAAGCTTCCGCTCCAAAGGCGGAATACCTGCAAGTGTTCTTGTGTGATTATTAGCTTCACGTGCTATAGCGAGGCGCATGGAATCCATTTCTGAGCACATTGCCTGATTCTTATCCAATTCTTCTTTCTTAATCTCATTAATGCACCTCCGCCTCTGCGCATCAAGCATACGCGCAGCATTTTGCTGCCAGCACACCTCACGGACGTTTGCCGCTGTTATCAGCGTTAATTCTTCAAGAGAGCCTAATTCGGATTGCTCTATATCTTCCATATCAGCATTATATAGGCCTGCGATCGCAGCGTCAAATGCCATGTCAATTATATTTGGTCCCTGTACTTTTCCTGCACGCTGACCTGATTCAGCCCTTTTATCAGCAATATGCTTTTCCAATACAGCCCTATCAACCAAGTTCCCATCCTTTACAGGAATCGGAAGTGCGGCCTTCATGCCCACCTGGTGTTTAAGGACAATATCTGCCAATCTCCAGAGGATTCGCTGTGCATTCTTCTCAGGCGAGTTGGGGTCAATGCAGGCGTCCATATCAGCTTTTGGTATAGCGCCATAATTCACAACAACAGAATCCTCATGGGGTATGCATGGTGTTATAAGCTTCGACTGCCCTTCTTCCCCTCCGTCCAATATCTGTAAAAGCGCGCCTTTCGGCAGGTCCATCAAATAGGCAAGAGTTTCCCGCTCTTCAGGCGCCAGAGTTGCAGGCACAAACTTATACCCTTTTTCATCCCTCATTACTGGGTTTGAAATAGGGTCACCATATATGATTGTATAGCCGTCTTCGATTTCAACATCAAGCCCGTCAAATTCCTCTTTTGCAATGTTTTCATTATTAATATGCAGCGGAAATCGTGCTTTGCCTGCAATTTCAACCAGCCTTTCAAGCACATCATGCCTGTCAGGCGTTGTTATTCTGGAGATAACCAATACTTCTGAGAATGGCCTTGGAACGAGTTTACCGCCTTTGGGAATCATAAAAGTGCTCTCTTTTCTATAGATTTCATCCGGGTCAATGCATGTAAAGCCCTTGACTTGTATTCCGTTTATGTTCATCTCATTCTCCCTTCCATAAATTCCAAATAATCCTTCTTAACAGGGGCAAGCGCTTTCTTAACAGACCTTGCATAAAAAGCCCTGCCAAGCCTTGAACCGCCATAGAAGCCCGCGCCGCCCCCAATTGCAAGCCCCAGCAGCATGCCAACCAGACCAAGCGTGAGCCCGCCTGCGACAGCACCACTAAACATACATGGAAAAAAGCCCATAAGCGCGCCAGGGCCTTCATACATGGTTTCTTGTGCCTCGCTGTCAATGGCCCTGCTTCCGCCTGCAACAGCACAGATACCTATGCCTGCGCCCATGTTAGCCATCTTATGGCTCTCATAGCCCTGTGTTATGCAGTCATCAAGAAAACTGCCATAGGTTGAAGAATGGATCTTCCCCCCAAGCGCAGTTTCAAGAATCTCGTCTTTCTGCTCTGCAAGAGAATCCCAGACCTGGTCAGGCGTTACAGGCACGGTCCTCATTCTTCTCTTTACAAGCTCGTTAACAATTGCAGTAAGTTCGCGTTTGATTGTTGGTGCCATTTTCCCCAAAAATGTTACTATCTGGCAGTTAAGACATATATTTAAGCTTTGCGGTATCCCAATTTCAAGGCTCTTAGAGCCTTTAAAGGCTGTTTATTGTACCAACGGAAGCTATATAAAACAGAGCCTTTATCCAATAATCCTATGAAACGCAAGATTATGGTCATGGGTGGGAAGACGTACGTTATTTCACTCCCAGCGCCGTGGATAAAGAAGTACGGGATAAAGAAGAGCGAAGAGTTGGATGTGGAAGAAGAGAACGATAAGGTTGTCATTTCAACTGGCAAGAAGCGCATTTCAAAATCAGTAAAGTTAGATATCTCCGGGTTGGATTCCAAATTAATTTACAGGCTTATACATGCCGCTTATATTAGGGGTGCGGATGAAATTCGGGTTAGTTTTTCAAATAAAACCGAATCAGAACTTATGCGCAAAGCCGCGAACACCTTAATAGGCTGCGTTATTGTGGAGGAAGGCAGTGATTACATTCTAATCAAAGACGTCTATGGGCCTGCAACCGAGTTTGATCCTATTTTTAAGAGAGTGTTCTTTATACTAAATGA
>DUKS01000062.1:0-4644 GCA_013329215.1 Nanobdellota archaeon
CTATGAATATCCACGCAAAGCCCACAAAAAACAAAAAAATTATTTATCTTGAAGCGTCGCACTGCCTTTCAAGCTCAAGCTTCTTTGCAATCGCATTTGAGCTCTGGTCAAGGTTGAATGCCTTGATTATTTCATCGGCAAGCGCTTCTGCAATGCTTTTCTTTGCGTTGAATGATTTTGCATACGAACCCTGCACCATCATCTTTAATGCAAAGTCAACCCTTCTTTGCGGGCTGCATTCAACAGCTTTCGGGTATTTTGCGCCGCCGTATTCTATCGTTGTAATCTCTTCCCTCGGCGCCGCATTCTCAAGCGCCTTTACAAACACTTCAACCGGGTTTTTCTTCACCCTGGACTCTATGATTGTAAGGCATTTCTCTACTATATTGTACTTGTTGACTGCCTTTCCGCAGCACCTGCCTGATGTGACCTTGTGCTTCTTTCCCTTGTGGCCTGGAACCATGAGCTTGTTCATAAGCCTTTCAACAATGTTGTTCTTTGTCTTCCAGAACATTCCGAAAACATTCCTTCCGCCTGTCCTCGGCACAATAAGCGGCTGCAGCGTGATGTAAGCCTGAAGCCCCTTGTCCTCTACTTTAATTGCAGAGGTGTCCCACTTGTTAAACAGCATTATCCTGCTCATCTTCTTCCCTTCTCTATTTTGCCTTTCCACAATGCATAAAGGCTCTGGTCGTTTACCTTGATTACCTGCCATCTGACGCACGGGACATCGCCCTTGGCTCTTCCCATTTTCCCGCCGATGCATTCTATCATGACTTCATCATGCTCGTCAATGAACTTGATTGCGTTGTATCCAGGCACAAACGCTGTGATCTTTTTTCCGTTCTTGATCAGCTGGCACCTTACGCATTTCCTCATTGCAGAGTTAGGCTGCTTTGCCTCAAGCTGTATTTTTTCAAGAACAATCGCCTTTGCCTGCGAACTTCCCCTCAGAGGGTCTGCTTTCTGCCTGAGCTTGTAAACTCTTCTTATGAACCTGCTGTCGCAGTTCCTGCCGGCTTTCCTTCTCTTCTGCAGTTTGTTTCCCGCGTACAGTCCCTTTGATTTGCTTCCCATCTTTGAATCTACCTAATTTATCAGTATGAGGAGATGTGGGTTATTTATAAACGTTTCTATTCTCCCACCATTCTTGCCCGGGTCCTGAAATAATGAAAGCCGAGAAACTCTCCGGGCGCTTCCTGCCCTTCTTTATGCCTGATTCCAAACATCGCAATTGCAACTGTTGTTGGCGAATACCCTTCATCTATTTCAATGCCGTTTATCGCCATATACTGCCTTATATGGAATTCGAGCGGCTTTACACTGCTTATCCCTTCGCGCTTCAGAGTGAACTCATACCATTTGAAATATCTCTCGCTGTTAAAGGTGATGTCTATGCAATCAATGCCTGCATTGCCTTCATTTGATAATGCTTCGCCAATGTCTGCTGACAAAATCTTTTTCAGCCTGCCTTTCGGAACAAGCTGCCGTGTCTGCGACAGTGGGCGCCCCTTGAATGGGTACCCGAGAGGTGATAATGAACTCGGCGGCCTATAGCCTTCATGCCACGCCTTTACATTCCCTGACGTGATTGCGCCATATGCAGGCTCAGCAACTTCATACACATGGGCCTTGTGCGCAACAACCCTGTCATGCGGAACTCCGGGAGGAAATTTCTCAAGTATCCCAAGGTGCCTTAATGCAGCCCTGTATTCCCTGCTCTCTGGAAATGTTGTTTGCAGTGTCTGCTCGTAAATCTTCCTGTTGTCTGCAAAAACGTCGTCTTTCAGCAGAAAGCCCTCAAATATTGGGATTCGTATCTTCCTTCTAAAATCCCCTTCTATAGGAAGCAGTTGTGTAAATGTTTTCATAACAGAATGGATTTATAACATTATATAAACCTTATGGCAGGGGGCTTTGGCTGCGCCCCCCGGCCGGCGGCGTAACATTTATATACCCCCTATCCTCTATTTAGTAGCGGAGAGAGAAAGGAAGAAGGAACTTTCTTCTAGACAATGAAAATTAAGGCAATGATACCCTCAATGAGGGAAAAGAAAAGGTACATTGCGTTTGAAGTGCTGTCGGACAGGCCGGTAAGCAGGGAAGATGCAGTACGAGAGATAAAGGCAACAATGGCAAAATTTATAGGGGAATTGGGAATGGCAAAAGCAGGAGTCATATTCCTTCCTGACTGGAGCGCAAATAAGGGAGTTTTCAGGGTAGGGAACAGGCATGTTGACGAAGCAAAGGCTGCCCTGGCCCTGGTTAAGGCAATAGGCGGCGCAAGCGCAATAGTTAAAAGCGTAGGAGTCTCAGGAATACTTAATAAGTCAAGAAAAAAATATATCGGAGGTTGATAATATGCAGGAAATGTCGCATCAGGCAATGGGTTATGACAGGGCAAGCACAATGTTCAGCCCGGACGGAAGGCTTTTGCAGGTTGAATACGCCAAGGAATCAGTCAAGCAGGGCGCAACAGCAATAGGCATTGTATGCAAGGACGGGGTCCTTCTTGTTGCAGACAAAAGAGTGACAGACAAGCTGATTGTAGCTGACTCTGTTGAAAAAATATTCCAGGTTGATGAGCACATAGGCGCCACAGCAACCGGCTTTACAATGGACGGAAGAGTCCTTATTGAAAGGGCAAGGGTTGTTGCGCAGCAGCACATGGTCACTTACGGCGTGCCGATAGACACTCTGGACCTTGTAAAGGAAATATGCGACGTAAAGCAGTTTTACACGCAGTACGGCGGCTCAAGGCCGTTCGGAGTTTCAATATTGTTTATAGGCGTAGACGACAGCGCGGTGCTTTACATAACCGACCCGACAGGCATTTACTTTGAGTACAAGGCAACTGCGGTAGGGGAAGCAGAGACAGAGATTAAGAACCTGCTTGCAAAGGAATACAAGGAAACAATGACAATAGACGACGGGCTGAAGCTTGCCATAAACGCCTTCAAGAAAGTGCTTGGCAAGGACTTTGACTTAAGGAGAATAGACGTTGCCTTTATTAGGGCGGATGACAAGAAGTTCACAAGAGTGGACAAGAAAAAGCTTAAGATCCAGTGAAGGGGTATGCTGAATCCGGCTGTAATGTTAAAAACATAAATGGAGAACAAGAAAAATGGGAAATTTGTTAGTGGAAGAAAAATCGATAGTTGTGCCCGGCGATGTGCTGGCTGACGGGATGGATTACCTCCCCGCGGGCGGCGCGTTCAGGGAAAATGATAAGGTAATAAGCGCGCAGGTCGGCGTTGTTGAACTCAACGGCAGGCTTGTGAAGGTTATGCCTCTTGCAGGGACTTATGTCCCGAAAAGGGATGACGTTGTAATCGGCAGGGTTACTGATGTCAGCTACTCAAACTGGTTTGTTGACGTCGGCTATGCTGTTGACGCTGTAATGTCGCTCAAGGACGGAACAACGGACTTCATAGAAAGAGGCGCTGAGCTCAGCGAGTATTACGGCATCGGGGACTTTGTCGTTGCAAGGATATCAAACGTCACAAAGTCAAAGATGATAGACCTTTCAATGAAAGGCCCGGGCTTAAGAAAGCTGCTGGGCGGAAAGGTAATCACAATCTGCCCCCTGAAAGTGCCAAGGGTTATTGGCAAGCAGGGAACAATGGTTTCCATGATAAAGGATTACACAGGCTGCCACATCATTGTCGGCCAGAATGGCAGAATTTGGATTTCAGGAAACTCGCCTGAGGACGAGAGGCTTGCTACGGAAGCAATAGGCCTTATAGAAAGAAAGGCCCACATAAGCGGGCTTACAGAAGTTGTCAAGGAATTTCTGGACAGCAAAAGGCCTGTGAAGCCTGCAGCTGTTGCTGAAAATACTCAGTGAGGTTACAAAAATGGCATACACAAGAACAGAAAGGGCACTGGACGAGCTCAGGCCGATGGAAGCAAAAGTCGGCGTTATAAAAAATGCAAGAGGCTCGGCAATGTTCAAGATAGGAAAGACAATAGCCTACGCGGCTGTATACGGCCCGAGGGAAATGCACCCGAAGTTCATGCAGAATGTTGAAAGAGGTACTTTGAGATGCAATTACAACATGATGGCATTCTCAGGCTCAGGAAACAGGGTTAGGCCCGGGCCGAGCAGGAGAAGCAAGGAAATCGGGTTAGTCACTGAAAACGCCTTGGCGCCTGTGATTGACCTGACAGAATTCCCGAAGACAGTGGTTGATGTTTACATCGAGCTTTTGCAGACAGACGCAGGCACAAGGTGCGCTGGTATATGCGCAGCTTCAATGGCGCTGGCTGATGCAGGCTTCAAGATGAAGGACCTTGTCTGCGCAGTGTCGTGCGGCGTTGTGGGAGAAACGCCTGTCGTTGATCTGGATTATTCAGAGGAAGCCTATGAGGGCGGTGCTGTTGACATCCCAATCGCAATGATACCAAGGACAGGAGAGATAACGCTGATGCAGCTTGACGGAGTTTTGTCAAAAGAGCAGCTGCATAAAGCAATGGAGCTTGCCAAGGTTGGCTGCAAAAAAATATATGAAGTGCAGAAAGAAGCCTTAAGGGCAAAGTTCAGGGAGGACTAAAATGATACCAAAGACTTACATAACACAGCTGGCAAAGAAAGGCCAGAGAGTTGACGGAAGAGCTGCCGATGAGTACAGGCAGCCCATATTG
>DUKS01000062.1:4767-22107 GCA_013329215.1 Nanobdellota archaeon
GTACGGGGTTTCTGCAAAGTCAGCAGAAGGTTCTGCAAGGGTTACAGTGGGAGACACTGTTGTTGTTGCAGGCGTTAAGGTTGAAATGAGCGCGACTTATCCGGACACTCCGGACGAAGGCACGATTATGGTTAATGCTGAACTATTGCCGTTGTCATCGCCTGAATACGAAAGCGGGCCGCCCGGAATAGACGCGGTTGAATTGTCAAGGGTTGTGGACCGCGGCATCCGCGAGTCAAAGGCCCTGGATTTCAACAAGCTCTGTGTTCGCGCTGGCGAAAAGATGTGGATAGTAATGATAGACATCTACCCTCTGAACGCCTCAGGCAACCTGTTTGACGTTGCATCATTGGCTGCTCTTGCTGCGCTGAAGGACACAAGGTTCCCCGCGGTCGGGGAAAAAGACGCAATTGACTACAAGCACAAGACAGACAAGGGGCTTCCGCTGTCGTTTTTGCCTGTAAGCTGCACTGTCTGGAGAGTTGGGGACCAGTTCATAGTTGACCCTACAAGGGACGAGGAGCTTGCTGCCGATGCCCGTCTGACTGTATCTTTTACAGAGTCAGGCAAGATTTGCGCAATGCAGAAGGGCGGAAACAGGCCGTTTACCCATGAAGAGGTATTCCAGGCAATAGACTTGGCGCAAAGGAAGACAGAAGAGCTAAGGAAATCTTTATAAACAGGGGCGGATATCCGTTTATATAACATGATGAAGCTGACAAAATACGAACGCGCAAGGCTTATCGGAGCCAGGGCTCTGCAGATTTCAATGGGCGCCCCTCTTTTGCTTAAATTAAGCAAGCAAGAGATGGAAAAGCTCCACTACAGGCCTGTGTCAATAGCAAAGCTGGAATTGGAACGCGATGCTCTTCCGATAACGATTAAACGGCCTTTGCCCTTCAAGGTAGAACAGGAACCGCAGAAAGCTGCTTAATTTTTTTATTTTTAGTATAATCAATCTAGGGGGTAAATAAAATGATAGTCGGCGACGATATAACACAAACTAAAGCCACAGTTAATATAGGAGAAAAACAAGCTGCGCCTGTTGAAGAAGAACAACGGAACGAAAGATATTGGAGAAAAGTTTCTAAAATTTATCGTGCTGTTGGGTGCTCGCATCATCCGCAGGATGCATTGAAATTAGTGCAGAAAAATGATTGGTCTTCATCCGGAATTACTCCTGATTATTTTGTTGAAGATGCTTCTTTTGGAGTTATACCCGCCAAATCATTGGAAAAATTATCACCAAGACAGCGAATAGCATATGAAACCCTCAGGAAATGGTTTATGGCAGCACCAGCCTTAGCATACGTTGGCGGAAGGGCTATAAGACATGGCCATTTGCCTTCTGTTGATGAGACAAATGTCAATTCATTAGATACAATTATTTTTGAGGCTTCAGCAGACCATTGTGTAGGGGTATGCGGAAAAAAGGCGTATGCTATAGAATTCCCATTTTCTGCGACCTTAGATAAGGTTGTTGGAGGGCTTGCCGGAGTTGTAATGTCTCCAATTGCATTTGTTGCGGGGCTGGTTTACACACCAAAGGAAAAGCAAGAACCTCGGAAGGTTACGCAATAAAATTATTTTCATTCTTTAATTTCTCTTTTATTTAATAATTTTAATTGGTTTTCAAAGCCAGAGCCCTTTGGGGCTTTCTTTTCATTCTTTCAATTAAACTTAGAACTCTAATTCAAACTTCCCTTAAACTCCGGCGTCAGCCCGTACACTTTCGGCCGTCTGTTATTCACTATGAACACGACCTGCTTTTCAGCCAGACTACTCAATTGTTTTCCCACACTTCCCTCAGTTGTATTAAGAATCTCAGCAACCTGCTTTGCAGTCCTGTTGCCTTCAAGCAATAATATCACCATTCTCTTCTGCATAGGGCTGTAGCCGGCAAGAGCCTTGTCATTTATAGGCATGAGGTTGTCAGGCAGCCTTATCTCTTCAGGAGTCTGCATGTCAAGCAGCATGTCAGCCCGTTTTTTAGCCAAAACCTGCCTCGTTGCCTCAGCTGTAATCTTTCCAGGCTCAAGGTTCATGCATATTATCTCGCAGTTCTCAAGAATCTTTCTCGGGTTGTGCTTTGCATCATCAACAATAAGCGAAATAACATCGTCACTGAACTGGTTGTTCCCGCGCGACCGCATTCTAATCAATTCTTTTGCCTTTTCAACATCCATGCCTGAAAGACGTATGATTCTTCCGCCAACCCTGTTGGTAAAGCTCTCGGGATAATCCATCTTGTTGCCAATCTGCGCAATAACAACGCTTTTCAGGACATTCGTGTCCCACATCGCCTTCATGTCTTTCATGAAAACATCATCGCACTGGTGCGCTTCATCAAGCATCAAGACCCTTTTTCTCAATAGCGGCTTTCCAACGTGCTTTCTCAGGCTGAACTGGTCGCTTATGTCCTCTGCATTCAGGTAGATTCCCTTGTGCAAAAGGCTCATCTGCTGCTTCACCCATTTAAGAAGCGATGTTTTTCCAGCGCCCGGCTCGCCAACCACAATGCACATGTCGCCTGCAGACACATAATTCAGAAGGGCATCTTTCTCTTTGTCAAATCCCACTAGCTCAGTGCTGCATTTAACAGAGAACGGGTTGCTGTTCCAGCCGTAGCGCTTATACCACATTTTTTCCTCTTTTATAGTAGCCTCTCTTAGCAATACCTCTGAGAATGGTTAAATAATGGAGGTTAATAAAAGTATCGCTTGCAAATTTAAAAAAAGAAAAAGTGGGCCCTGTGAGATGCAGTCGCTAAAGCTCCTTATCTCCCGGGCGGTATAGCGCTATAAGCCATTCTATTGCTGTAAAAGAATAAAAAAGAAAAAGTGGGCCCTGTGAGATTTGAACTCACGACCACTGGTTCTCCTAGACTATATTTTGTGCCAGTGGCTGCCATATAAGACCAGTGCTCTAAATGCCCGGATTTCTCCTCCAGGCTAAGCTAAGGGCCCAACCGGTCGCCTTAAGAGATGGAATTAGGCAGATATTTAAACCTTACGCCTAGGGTGTGAGGTTAGGAGCTGCAGCGACTAAACCTTTCGAGCGAGCCAGTGGCGAGCGAAGAAAGGTTCGGAACCGCAGTGAGTAAATGTTTTCCCTTGGTTTTGAATACCTTTATATACACTATATTCCACTAATTTCATATGATTTGCAAGAGGTGCACTAATCCGGCTGAGAAAGGCGACGTGTTCTGCAGGAAATGCGGCGAAGAAATGCCGTCTGAAGACACGTTCCAGTGCGAATGCGGCGCAGAAGTCAGGAATGATGACCGCTACTGCCACCAGTGCGGCGCAATGTTCTCTGCAGGAGCATGCAAAAGCTGCAATGCGGATTTGGCGCCAAACGCAAAGTTCTGCCACGAGTGCGGCACAAAGCAGGATGAAGATCCTGCAAGTTTCAGCGCGGCTTCATGCAGCGAGCAGCTGCCTTACAACTACGGCGCTGTTGAAACACCCGCAGAAACACCTGCTGAACCAAAAGAAGAGCCCGCTGACCTTGAAGTGTATGATGATTATGGGAATGTAAGGAAAATGTCAGAGCTAAGCGAGCCGAAAGAAACCAAAAAGCCCAGATACAAGATGCATGACGGCTATGTGGACGTTGTTACTGAGTAAATCTTCTCTTTCCATATTAACAAATTACTTGGGTAATATAAACTTCATAATCTTTAGAAACGGCAACACCAATGCCTTCAGAATCATGATTGGATTTAATTATTTTTTGCTTGTTTTCTTCATTGGCTAATAAACCTTCAATCACAACTACTGCCAATTCATTAATATTTAACCAATCATATTTTGTTTGGGAAAAAGAGGTATAAGCTGGGGTATGAAAAATAGTTCCAACCAGAGGGGCGAATTCTTCTTCACAAATAATCTTTTCTTGTTCTGCATTATCTATAAGGTCGACTCCTTTTAGATTAGTGGTAGAAAAATAATTATTATTGGCCATCTCTAAACTGTGTATTCTAGAAAATCTTGCTATTTTTGAGCTAGTACCTAATTCAGGCAATCCTCTTTTACTTCTTTCGATATTAATAAGTCTATGTATTTCTTCGGATAAGAAATTCTGTTCGCTATAGGTTGAGAGAGAAAATTCTTCATTAATTTTTCTTTTACCTATTGTTTCTTGATTTATATCCTCTAGATTGCCAAATAATATCACGTTAGTATTATAATAAACCTCCATTATTTGTTCTATTACTGAACTAAATTTTTTTACATTTCTATTATAATCTAAAACATATGAATTATAGACGTCTGCATCATCACAATAATAACTCTCTGGTTTTTCCGAGTCACAATCGATACAATCAGTTTCGCACATCTTTTTTTCTAATACTACTCGCCTTTCTTTTATCATTTGTAGCTGGCTATCTAACTTGTCTATTAGTTTGCGATTCTTCCTTACTTTTGCAGCCAATTTTTTTCCATAGTTATTTTCGCGGTAGATATTATTTCCCTCAGATATTTTAACATAACCTTCAATTTTAATGTCATTGTCATCACCAATTGGAGAAATAGCTGTAGACTCAATAAAACAAATCTCCTCGCCATTATATACTATATTCCCATCATTACAAGCTATGCCTGTAATGGCATGTCTAGTTTCATCACTCATACCAAAAATAATGTAAGATGTATAATTGAGTTTTTTTAATATTCCTGCTAAAATAACGGATTTGTCTAAACAATTACCTCTCCCTTCATAGATTGTTTCATAAGGATATCGATTGGGCCCTTCATCATTCCAATAAGGAATTGACTGGACAAATAAAGAAGCAATTTCAACAAGCTCATCGTTGGAATAATTTTCTAACCCTAAAAAATCTCGGGCTATTGCTTCCACAAATTTATTATTATACTCATCTTTAAAATAACTTCGCTCATATTCGGAAACATTCGTGAAAAAATAGCAGCCTTTTTCTTTTATTTCATTTGAGTAATCATAAACATCTTCAAAAAGATTAATTTCATAAGTGAATCTTTTTCCCATATAATTAAACTTCAGGGGGTTACTGCGGCTTTCTTTAGAAAAATTAATAGTCACATATTTCTCGCAATAATCTGAACAATTTCTGTTCTCACAGTAGAAGTCATCGCCCCATCCCAATTTTGGCCCTCTTAAGTTAGTTAGATTATAAGTCTCATATTCAGTGTATATCATATTATAAAATGGTATGTAAGATATTTTTGAAATTTCAAAGTTCCCCTCACTATAATTTAAAATTTCTTCCGGATTTGTTCCAGTTTCAAAAAACTCGTTTGATGTTTCTATTAATCCTTTTAATATAAAAAAGATAGAGAAAAGAACAAGCCCGATAAATATAGATATTGATACTACACTTACCTTTGGTTTTGATTGTGGCAAGTTATCATTTCTCATTTTATAGACCTTATTTTTGGGATTCGTGATATTTCGGCTTTAATACTGTATGTATAGGCCAATTTATATGTTTTCGTATCGCCAAGACTTTAGGGCCTTCTTTTTTACATTTTTTCTCCATTCAGATAATTGCTTGTTGCCTTCACTATCTTAACCCTAACCATTTGCCCCAAAACAAGCTTTCCTTTAACACCAACAGGAGTGTAGCAGTCTGTCCTGCCTATGTAAGAATCGCCTTTAACCTTATCATCAATTAGAACCATAAGCTCTTTCCCAACCGCCTTCTTTTTCTCATCCAGCGCCATCCGTTGAAATGCTTTCAGCATAATGCTGCACCTCTCCCGCAATACCTCGCTCCTAAACTGCTTCATAAGAGCAGCTTTTGTCTCAGGCATTGGCCAGTACCTGTTCAGGTTCAGGACAGAAGGCTTTGTTTTTTCAATAACATCCAATGACTCATTGAAATCAGCATCGCTCTCTTCAGGAAACCCAACAATTATGTCAGTGGAAATCGTAATATCAGGTATAGCTTTCCTCAGCTTTCCAACAATCTCAACAAACTGCGCACATGTATAGTGCCTGTTCATCTTCTTAAGAACATTATCACTTCCTGACTGGACCGGAATATGCATGAAGCGGAACATTTTAGGGTTCTTGTAAATCCCAACCATCTCATCAACACAGCCGTAAACAAAATTCGGGTTTGCCATCCCGAGCCGCACTTTAAAATCACCAGGCACAGTAAGCACTGCATTTAACAGTTCAGGAAGGCTTTTTCCAATATCCGTGCCGTAGCAGCCCGTGTCCTGCGCAGTAAGCCATATCTCTTTGCATCCTTCTTTCACGCATTGCTCTGTTTCCTTTACTATGCTCTCAACAGGATAAGACGCCAACTCGCCTTTAATCGCTTTTACAGCGCAGTACGAGCACTCGCCCATGCAGCCGGAGCTTATGGGCACTATTCCAATAACCTTATTCTTCCTTATTCTCGGCATACAGACATTTTCTCGCTTTCGCTCGAAATCTCCTTTCGCTTCGCTCAGAAGATTTTCAGAGTGCTTTTTCCCAACAAGCTCTACTCTTTCGCCTTTTGCAAGCCTTTCAACAGCATTCTTTATTGAGCATATGTTGTGAGTGCTTACTATTGAAGCCCTTGGAATCTCTTTTGATATCTTTGCAATCTGGGAAAACGGGATGCATCCTGAGATTATCACCTTGCCTTTTGCATCTTTCGCAGCTCTTAATCCCTTATTAAAGCTCGGGCCTTTCACATTGCACATGCTGACAATAGTGAGGTCTGCCTTTGCATCAACAATTTCATAGCCTGCCTCTTTCAAAAGGCCTGCCATTATCTCGCTTTCAGCTTGGTTGTTGCTGCATCCGAACGCAATAAGCTTTATTCTCATTTACTCACCAATTAAAGGCCGCAGCACTGGAATTGAATAATCCCGCTTCTGCAATGTCTCAAGTGTTTCAGAAGTGACAACAGCCTCTGCTTCTTCAGGAATATCATTTGCCTCTTTTATCCTGAACCCGTAAGCATATTTCTCAAGCTCTTTCGTGTCAATAGGCACTTTTTTCACGAGAATAATCCTGCATCCCCTTTTCATCATCATAACAGCTGCCTTAATTGCATTTTGGTCCTCAATGAGCACTGCAACAGTCCCCGTCACGCCAATCGGAAGCCCGCCGGGACCTTTGATTGTCCGGTTGAATACATACGCTTTTTTGTTGAACAGCTCAACGCCAATATCAACATCAGGGCTCTTAAGGCTGACTTTTGCGCCTGAATTGTCAACAACATACTGCCCTATCTCCCTGTTCATGTCAAGCGAGCCTGAAATACCCTTGTCTATTCTCTGCGTTGAAATGCGGAAAGTACCTGCTGTATAGTGCTTCAATGCTTCCTGCTTTATGGTTTCCATGCCAGCTTCTGTCTCAAGCGCAGGGCTTATTGAAACAATGCCGAAGACATTTTCAAGGCACTTGCAGTCATCTGCTGAATACACCATTATCCTGCCCCTTACTTTTTTAACAGCGGAAAACTCAATATGGTTCTTCTTCAGGCAGTCTTTTATGTTCAGCACCAGCTGCTGCTCAAAGCTCCCCCTGTTCAGGCCTTTGAGAGCAAGCTCTCCATACCTTACAATGACTGTGTTGTGCATACGGGCTTTAAGAATGAAACAGGTTTAAAAGCCTTATTGTTTTGTCACTTTCGTTCCAAGCCGCACTTCACTCCGCTCGCGCGACTTCGCCCTACTCGGGAAGTTTGGCAAGATCAATAATCTTATTCAGCAAATCAGCGTGCGTCATGCCTTTTACAGCAGCAGCCTTGACAAAATCAGATTCGCCTGCGATATAGCAGTTCGGGTTCAGGTCAATTACATAAACATTGTTGTCCTTGTCGACCCTTACGTCAACAGACGCATAGCCCCTGCATCCCATAGCCTTGAATGCGGATTTTGCAGTGCCTTCAATCTTCTTTTTCAGCTTCGGCTCTATCGCAGTTGCAATCACAGAATCAGTATTCTTGAACACAGTGCTGTTCTTGCTCCATTTCGCCTTGTAGCTTAGAATCTTAGGCAGGTGCTCGTCATATGTGCTGTAATCAATCTCAAGCATCGGCATTGCTTCCGGGTCTGAGTTGCCGAGCACAGGAATGCAGAACTCCCTCCCCTCTATGTACCTTTCAACAACAACAGGGCATTTGCATTCCTCAATAACAGCCTTGACCCTTTTCCTGAGCTTGTCCTCATTGTCAACGACATTCTCAATCTCAATGCCCGAGCTTGCATGCCCTATTGTGGGCTTGATTATCACCTGCGAGTCCAGCGCAATCTTCACTTCCTCATCGCCTGTTTCAAATGTCTGCGAATCAGGCGTAAGGATTCCATTTTCAATCAGCTTTTCCTTTATTGCAATCTTGCTTGCGGTCAGGTGAAGCACTTCTGCTGTGTTTCCTGTGAACGGGATTTTTGCAGTCGCAAGAATATTCGGGATTATTGCCTCGTCTCTTATGTCTTCAAAGCCGTCGCACAGGTTGAAGACAACATCATACCCGTCAAGCTGCAGCGGCTTCGCCTTGTCAAACAATGCTGCTGTTGTTTCATGCCCTGTTTTTTTAATTTCTGACAGGATTAATTTATCAACAGGCCAGAACCTTTCCTCTACAGTTTCATTGTTGAACCGCGGTGAGCATAATACAAGCACATTCATTTTGCGTCGTCAAATTTACGGATAAATTTTACCTCTTTTTTCGTAAATTAATAATGCAACTTTCTATATAAACATTTCTTTTTTCAGATTTTTAAAAAAAGTTTTGGTTTTGGCGCAGCTTTTATGAAAATTGCAAAAAATATTATGAAAATATGGAATCTGCATTGCCCTGCGCATGCCACAGCAAGCTTTTTATACGCAAAAGCCCATTTTAAGAAGATGCAAAAAGAGGCTAAGCTTAGCTTAAATGCAATGAAAGTGCTTGAGGCAAGATACCTTAATAAAGACAAAACCGGAAAAATAACAGAAACGCCTGCGCAGCTTTTCAGGAGAGTTGCAAAAGCAGTTGCACAGCCTGACAAAAAATACAGGCAAAACCCGAAAAAGGCTGAAGAAGAGTTTTTTGAGATAATGTCCTCGCTTGAGTTCATGCCCAATTCCCCTACACTGATGAATGCAGGCACTGACAAGCAGATGCTGTCCGCGTGCTTTGTTATGCCTATTGAGGATTCTTTGGAGAGCATATTCACAACACTTAAGAACATGGCCACTGTTGAGCAGGTAGGCGGCGGCGTCGGGTTTAATTTCTCAAACCTAAGGCCCGAAGGGGACATTGTCGGATCAACAAAAGGCGCTGCCTCAGGGCCAATCTCATTCATGCGCATTTATGACATGGCAACAGAAGTCATCAAGCAGGGCTCAAGAAGAAGGGGCGCGATGATGGGCATCCTAAACGTGTCGCATCCTGATATTGTTAAATTCATAGCCGCAAAGCAAAAATACGGCATGCTGAAGAACTTTAATGTGTCTGCAGCAGTCACGGATGATTTCATGAAAAAGGCGGTGAAGCAGGAAGAGTTCTGGCTTCTGCATCCTGCAACAAAAAAGAGAATGCGAAAAGTGAATGCCGCAGACCTGCTTGAGCTGATAGCCACAAACGCGTGGAAGACAGGCGATCCTGGCCTTGTGTTCATTGATGAAATCAACAGGAAAAACCCGACGCCGAAAGCGGGCAGGATAGAAAGCACAAACCCGTGCGCGGAAATTCCATTGCTTCCATACGAATCATGCAACCTCGGCTCTATAAACCTTTCAAGGCTTGTAAAAAACGGGAACGTTGACTGGGACAGGCTTAAGAGGCTGGTTCACACAGGCGTTCATTTTCTGGATAATGTGATAGATGCCAATAAGTTCCCTATAGAGGAAACTGCGGAAATAACAAGGGAGAACAGGAAGATAGGGCTTGGTGTGATGGGGCTTGCTGAAATGTTCATACAGCTTGGCATGAAGTATGACTCCGAAGAAGCAATCAGGTTTGCGGAAAGCCTGATGGCCTTCATAAGAAAGGAAGCTGACGCTGCTTCTGCCGAGCTTGCAAAGAAAAGGGGATCTTTCCCGAATTTCAAAAAAAGCGTTTTATCAAAAAGGTTCAGGGCTTTCAGGAATGCGACAGTAACTGCAATAGCCCCCACAGGGACTATTTCAATCATCGCAGGCACTTCGTCAGGCATTGAGCCCCTGTTTGCTGTCTCATTTGTGAGGGAAGTGCTTGGCGGGCAAAAGCTCATGGAAGTGAACCCTGTTTTTGAAAAGATTGCAAAAGAGCGCGGCTTTTACAGCAAAGAGCTGATGGAAAAGATTGCAAAGACAGGGAAAGCAAGCGATGCTGATATCCCCGAGGATGTAAAAAGGCTGTTCGTGACAGCGCTTGAGATAAGCCCGGTATGGCACGTTAAAATGCAGGCTGTTTTCCAGAAGCATGTTGACAATGCTGTTTCAAAAACAGTTAACCTGCCTGAGTCAGCTTCAATCGCTGATGTGAAAAAAGTTTACCTTTTGGCTTATGAGCTTAAATGCAAGGGCATAACAATATACAGGTACGGAAGCAAGCCCGGGCAGGTATTATATATAGGCGAGAATGTCAAAGCGCATGCTGAGTATTCAGGCGGGTGCGCGACAGGAGAATGCAGCTTTTAACAAGGAGGAAACCAAAATGGCTAAAGGAAACATATTCTTAATCACAGGCAACGGCGCAGGAAAAACAACAGCTGCTTTAGGGGCTGCGTTAAGGGCGTGCGGCCACAGGCAAAGCGTTCTCATGGTGCAATTCATGAAAGGAAGAAAAGATATTGGGGAATATATGGCGCAGAAGCAGCTGAAGACGCTTAAGATAAGGCAATTCGGCAGGGAAGAGTTTGTTGACATGAAGCACCCGGACATAAAGGACCTGCAGCTTGCGGAAAAAGGGCTTGAGTTTGTGTCAAAAATCAGAAAGTGGCCTGCTGTGCTTATACTTGATGAGCTGAACCTTGCAATAGCAGTCGGGTTGCTGAGGGCGGAAGACGCTATTGCTGTATTGAATAGAATACCTGCAAAGTGCAATGTGTTCATCACAGGAAGGTATGCTTCCCCAAAAATGATGGAATTTGCAGATTACGTGAATGAGATTCTGCTGCTAAAGGCGCCCAAGGAGATGAAGACACGGAAGGGTATTGAATATTAATCCTTGTCATGCCTTACAATTTCCTGCACCCGCAGCTTGTATTTTTTCCCAAGCATTTCAACCTCTTTTTTTATTCCGTTATAATATTCCTCCGGATGGTTGATTACAAAATCAAAGCTTTTCACAGCATCCGGGAATTCTTTCCTGATGACAGGCATCAGCCTTTCAAGGCATGCCCTTCTTGTGTTAAGGAGCTCAACCCATACATACTCGCAGAACTGCAGCGCTTCAAATATCTCTGCAAGGTTTGTTATGCCTGGCAGGACCGGCGAGATAAAGCCGTAGACATGAATGCCTTTTTCTTTCGCCTCTTTCAGCGTTTTTATCCTTTCCAATGGAGATGAGGCAAGCGGCTCTATAATCCTTGCGGCGTTTCCATTCAATGTGTTTACAGACATGCCAAGATCTGCATTTAACTCCTTGATCAAATCAAAATCACGCTTTACCAAGGAGGACTTTGTCAGGATATCCATTGTAAACTTATTCTTATGCGGGGATTTCGCTATTGTTTCAAGCACTTTCCTTGTCAAAAGCAGTTTTCCTTCAATTGGCTGGTAGCAGTCTGTGACGCTGCTCATCCATATATGCCCTGGCTTGTTTTTTTCAAGCTCTTTTCTTAAAAGCTCAGAGCAGTTTGCCTTTGCATAAACAAAATCCCCCCATTGCGCTTTAATGTCCTGGAACCTTTTGATAAAAACAGCGTAGCAGTATTTGCACCCGTGCATGCACCCTGTGTAAGGATTAATTACATAATCAGTAAGCTTGCTTTTTGTCATGCAGGATTTGCATTGGATATCTTTGAATTCCATGCTTATTAGGAAGATTGCTGATATAAAAGCTTAATGTGAATGAATGAGAAATAAAAAATAAAAAAAGAAGGATTTATCTCCTTCCCGGTTTTGCCATCTTGGCTCTTGCAGAGTTCATGGCCTTGTCTACGTAGTAGAGCCAGCCCTTTTCTCTCTTCAAGCCGCACTTGCAAAGAACTTCCTGCTTCGGCTTGGATTTCTTCTTGCCGCCGCCTCTTGCCATTGCAGCTCTCGCCAAGTTGCCTTTCTTGTCTATGAAGTAGAGATATCCTTTTTCTCTCTTCATGCCCGGGTGTTTGTGTAAAACTTCTCCCATTTTATTCTCCTCCGTTTTTTTTGTTTAAGCATTCACGGCTTTCCGTGCTGCCTCTTTTTTCCCCCGCAACTCTATGCAGGTTATACATTTGTGAGGTTTAATCCTTTATAAACTTTCCGTCGGGGTGACGAGGGGGAAAATCCAGGCGAGGTTTATAAACCAGTTGCCTCTCGGAAGAAGTATGTTGCATGACTGCCATGCGTGCATGGGGCTATTTCTTGCCGACTTTGGCTGCAAACCCAAGCACAAGCCCCATTATTTCTACGTACGCCCTTATCCTCTTTTCAAGCGGGGCTATCCCTGGCGTTTCCGTGCACATTGAATAAGGCACCCCATCACGGTACATCCTGTCCTCAAATGAGGAGTCGTGCTCGTTTATTATCAGCCCGTGCTCTGCCTTTGACCCGTATATGCGCTTATGCATTTCCAGGGGAAAATATTTGCGCGCAACAGCAAGAATGTCATTATAAATTTTTTCCTCGCCATTCTCAAAATTGTAAATGTAAAACCTGTGCTCATCTGAATCCTCATGGAGCGCATGGAAAAACAGGAGCCTCTCATCCTTTATTGCATTGTAAAGTATTTTATGCTCGCCATTAAGCCTCTTATTGCAGAAATGCCCATTTGACTGCAGCCCTTTTGTTGTTTCCCTCATTGTCCTGTCAAAGCCGTAAGGGTTTGCGATAGGCAGGATTATTATTTTTATGTTTTTAAATTTCCTGAAATCAAATTTTTCAATGAACCTGAGGGCAGCATAAGGGCCTGCTATTTCCTCGCCGTGAATCCCTGCCGAGAAGCAGACCGACGCTTTCGGATTTTTCCGGCTGTTAATGACAATCTTGTATAAGTGGTAATCCCTCTTGTTATGGACAGTGCCTATTTTTCGCAGCCTCAGCTTTCTCTTGCTGCACGCCTTTCTCAGCAGGGCGACGAACTCGTCATACATGCTTAAATAGTGCGCTTTTATGTTTAAATACATAACCACTTGCCACTTGCCACCTTCACGCGCACGGCTTTTAAAGCAGCCTGATATATTACTTCTTGCGGTATCGGGGGCGGCTGCGGCACAAACTGCCGATAAGCGCACAGGCTTCGGCTTAAGGCGCGGCAAAGGCAGTGCGGTTCGCCCTTCCTCCTTCTTTTCGCAATACCCGCTTATCCCAAAGAAATAGCTTATCAGCAAAGTTATTCGTATTTTGTTGAGCTTCTTTGCCTGATATGGACAGGAGGGACGGTTACAAATTTGAGATCCCTATATACGTCTAATATTTTGCCGAAGGCCTGCATTTGTTCTTTGCGGGATGCACCCTTTAATTTCCACTGAAGCTTTTTATTCCTGCATCCTGCGGGGTGTAGGAACATGCCTGCAGTGACAATTGGCGAGTAGACCCCTTCCTGGCAGACTGCACCAAAATAAGGGCGTAACGCTTATATACTTCTTTCTAATTACAGATTATGCAATGGCAATAACGCTTCCTGGATACCAGCCTGTCTATGCTGACAGGGTTTTTGAAAAACCGGATAAGTCTCCGAACAGAAAAATAATCACGCTGTGCAGGTACACGGAATCTTATGAGGAAGATGTTGTTTCTTATATACAGCAGAAGCTGATGGAATTATCGCCAATGATGACACCAAAATTTTCTCTTGGCGCTGCGGCCTTTGGCGGTGCAGCGGCGGCCGGGCCCGTATCTGCAGGATTAGGCCAGCTTGAAGATATGCTTATCAGGCTCCCTGATAAGGTGAAATCAGATATTTTGTCAGAAGATGAAGAGATTGTTGATTCTATAAAGGGAAGCACGCACGTGCTTGGAAGCATAAAGGGGCAGGCGCCTTGCCAGTTTATGGTTTTCCATTACGGCCTTATACCAGTTGATGTAATACGGAACTACAAGGAGAGGGGGGCTATTACACAGCCGGAATGGTATGATGCGGCGCTTATGCATATCCCATTGCAGATGGCAGGCTTTGGCCTGAAATTGAGAGTGCACCTCCAGATTACCAATGAAACCCTGCCTGACAGGGAAACACTGGCCTTTTTGATGTCGCATGACGTGCATGGCTCACGCACTTTTGAGGTAAACCGCTTACGCTACAATGCCCAGGAACTAAGCGGGTTGCTTGACATTGTTTATGCAGGGCTGAAAACGCCTGCGCAAATGAAGCAGGTCCATGATGTTTCAATGGAAGTGCTTGAGGCGGCGGCCCTGCCTGCTGCGGCGGCTTTGAAGCAGAGGTTTGCGGCAGAAGCCGGGAGCGCGGGAATCCCGGGTGCGGGCAACGGCCTGAACTAAACCGGAATATGTTTCTGCATGTATTTTTAATGCAATAGATTTATAAAACTAATGCCCCGCTATTCTCCTGAAAAAGATGGATGCAAAAGAGATTCTGAAGCAGTACGGTATTCCCCTGCCTGTGATGAAAACAGTAAAGACAAAGCAGGATGCTGTTGATGCGGCAAAAGCAATTGGCTATCCTGTTGTATTAAAGATTCATTCTTCCACGATATTGCACAAGACAGATGTGGGCGGCGTAAAGCTCGGCATTGAGAACGAGTACCAGCTGCGGGAAGCGTATGAAGCCATGGAAAAAAGGCTGAAAAATGGCATTGACGGGTTTCTTGTGCAGAAGATGTACGAGGGGCATTATGTGATTGCAGGAATGAAAAGGGACAGGCAGTTCGGGCCTGTTGTCGCATTCGGCCTTGGCGGGATATTTGTTGAAATAATGAAGGATGTTTCATTAAGGATAGCGCCCCTAACAGGGAAAGACGCTGACGAGATGATAAAAGAGATTAAAACATACCCTGTTCTTGCAGGCGCAAGGGGCGGAATAAAGGCAGACCTTGCTTTGCTGAAAGACATCCTGATGAAAGTGTCAAGGCTGTCTGTTGAGCACCCTGAAATAAAGGAGCTTGACCTGAACCCTGTTGTTGTCAATGCCAAAGAGGCTGTTGCAGTTGACGTGAGGATGATTGAATGAAGGATTTGAAATATCTGTTTGAGCCGAAAAGCATTGCAGTAATAGGCGCTTCAAGGGATGAGAACTCAGTCGGGTACGGAATACTTGCAAACCTCCTTCGCGGCGGTGTTTTCAGCACAAGGCACAACGAGCCGTTCAGGGGCAATGTTTACCCGATAAACCCGAATGCAGGCGAGATCCTTGGATTGCAATGCTATGCTTCAATAAGCGCTGTCAGGGAAAAAGTTGATGTTGCAATCATTGCGGTCAAATCAAAGATAGTGCCTGTTGTTATGAAGGAGTGCGTGCAAAAAAATGTAAAGGCAATAATCATAATCTCTTCAGGATTCGCAGAGTTTGACGATGAGGGCAAAAAGCTGCAGGAAGATGTTCTTGCAATTGCAAAAAAAAGCAGTATCCCTGTCCTGGGGCCGAACTGCCTCGGCGTGATAAACACAAATTCATGCCTGAATGCGTCTTTTGCCCCTGCAATGCCCCCGAAAGGGGAGATAAGCTTTATCAGCCAGTCCGGCGCATTGGCAGACAGCATTATAGACTGGGCGCTTTGGAAGAACTACGGGTTCTCGAAAATCATAAGCTACGGCAATGCAGCTGACATCGACCTGCCTGACTTAATTGAATACCTAAATGCGGACAAAGCAACAAAGGCAATAGCGATTTACGTTGAAAGCATCAGGGACGGCAGAAAGTTCATGGCTGCTGCGAAACAATGCACGAAACCAGTTGTTATCATGAAAGCGGGAAAAACAGAGCTTGGGCTGGAAGCGGCCTTGTCCCATACTGGGAATATTGCAACTTCTTATGAAATCTACAAGGCTGCGTTCAGGCAGTCGGGAGTGCATGTTGCAGACAATGTTGATGAGCTGTTTGAGGCTGCGCAGGTAATGGCATACCAGCCGCGGCTGAAGGAAAACGGCATTGCCATTATCACGAACGGAGGCGGGTGCGGCGTGATAACAGCGGACAACTGCATTGAAAACGGTTTAACGCTTTCCCCATTGTCGCCTGAAACATTGAAAGCGCTTGACGCATCAGGGAAAATGCACCCTGCATATTCAAGAAGGAACCCTTTGGATATTGTGGGGGATGCATTGCCGGGCAGGTATGAAGTTGCGATAAACACGCTCCTGAAGCAAAAAGACATTCATGGGGCTATAGTTGTGCAGACGCTGCAGACAATGACGCAGCCTTTGGAAAACGCGAAAATCATAGTTGCTGCTAAAGAAAAATTCAGGGACAAGCCGATAACTGCAGTCTTCATGGGCGGCAAGTTCACGAGAATGGGAAAGATGTATCTTGAAGCGCACAAGGTGCCTGTATCTGCTTATCCGTTAAAAGCGGTTCTTGCTATGAAGGCGCTGCTGCATAAGAAGGAATAAAAGAACTTATATTTCTGGTTTCTTCCGAAGCTTTTATTCATCTTTTAGTCCCGTTTGAACACATACTCTGCCCCTTTCTTGTACACAACGCCTGCGCAGTAAGGTGCGCCTGCAGGGTACAAGGGCGATGCATACAGGCCGTCTATTATATTCCCTAACAAGCCTGCAACCCTCCTGTTGCCTGCATTCGGCATGCTTGCTTTTATCACATGGCTCATTTTTTCCGCTTTTGCCCTCTGCACAATATCCGCAAGAGCAGAATCGCCTGAAGTGTCAATCTGGTCAACCTGTGCAACCAGATCAATGCCTAACATAGAAGGTGCTTGGGTTATTTCCCTTGCATCAGCCAGCTCTGTTATAATTTGCTGTGTTGTTGCGCTGCAATACATGAACCCGTATGCTTCTCCGTCTTTTGCCATTGTTGTCCTCCTTGGTTTTAAGATTTAAAATAAGTATCCGTTACTATGGTATAGTACTAACATATATATAAAGCTTTCGGCCTGCTATGCTAAAAACACCCTTTATACGGCATGTAGGGCCTAAAAACGAGGTTTATAGGGCATGTAAAACACCAAAAGCCATCCTCCGGCGTTAATGCCTTATTTTTCAATGATTTCCCATTGCCCTAATTTTCTGCCGCCTTCCCGTTTTAGAGCACCTTTTGCTTTTAGCCTATGGATATATTCTTTTACAGTATTCTGTGATAAAGCCATATTTAATGCAATATCTTTTCGC
>DUKS01000062.1:22271-30567 GCA_013329215.1 Nanobdellota archaeon
TCTTTTGGGGGGTCTTTTGGGGGGTATCGATTTTCCTTTTGAATACTGCTATAAACACGCCTGCAATTTCCTCAAATATAGTTTTTGGCTCCTTTCCCAGTATAAGCTTAATCCCCTTGCCCCATTTCTCGACAAAATGTATCTTTGACAGCAATTCTGCAATAATCTCGTTTCTTCTTTTGGAAACATTGCCCCTAATTATTTGCTGTATTGTAAGCCCGTCATAAAGGATTCCCGGATTTCTTATTTCAACCCTGTCTTTGAAAATAGCAATATTTACGGAATCGTACTCATAATAGTCCCTGTGGCAGAACGCGTTTATTATTGCTTCACGAAGGGCTTCTTTGTCGATTTCAGGCACATCAACCCTCACTAATCCTTCAATCCTCATGCCGGTATGTGTATTCATGAGCACATATCTCTCGGCTTCTTCTATAAGATAAAACAAGTCTCCATAAAAGTCCTTCATATCTATCATCACTTCAGTACTTTCTGTTGCGAAAACCGCACAGCGCAACCGTGCATTAGGAAAGGAGATTTGCGGTTTCTTTCCGAATAATAGCATTGCTGCATTAATCGGCTTGCCGTCATGCAAAAGCCCTAACTTTTCAAGCGCATTCTCCAAAGAACTATATGCAAGCCCTATTTTTTTAAGAAATCTTTTGATTTTCGAGGAACTGATGTCTTCTATTGCTGCCTTTTCACTGATTTCTGCATCCCATCTGAATTTGTCTTTATTCTTTTTAAGAATAAGATTCTCGAGTTCTTTTGCGCTCAACTTCCTGTCTTCGTCTCCCACTCTTATATATGCCCTGCCGAGTGCATAGTAAGGCATTTCATTGCCTGAGAACTCAACCTTAATGCACTTGTTTTGTTCTGTGATTATCGGATATATCTTCGGCTCGATGTGCTCTGATATGGCATTGGAGATATTTCTTATTGTTTTCTCGCTTATGTCCTGCCCTATTATCTTTCCGTCATTGCTTATGCCAAAATAAAGCTCTCCTTTCTTGTGCTTGTTTAGGATTGCAGATATGGATATTACCGCCTCTTTCAATTGTGCAGTTGATTTTTTGAATTCTAAGGTTTCGCTTTCTTTTATCATGGCAAATTCAATGTAAGAACTTATATAATAAACTTTGTCCGGCAAAGTGCGTATTTTTCCGTCGTCAAAGTAAATTATACGAAAAGCTTGAAAATGTTACAAGAACCTCGAAAGAAATACTAATCCCCGCGGCAGCTCGGCTTGCTATGCTTTCGTATGCCCCAACACGTCAGGCCTGCCGACTGCAAAATAATCAAAGCCAAGCTCTTCCATCTGTTTCGGGTTCAGGATGTCTTTGCCGTCAAATATTGCAGGCTTCTTCAGCAGCTTTTTCACCTGCGCGAAATCAGGGTTTCTGAAGTCATTCCATTCAACTGTAATCACAATGCCTTCTGCTTCTTTCAGCCCCTCATACATGTCAGATGCAAATGACAGCCTTGCAAGATAAGGCTTGAGTTTTTCATCAAGGGACAAAATATAAATTGCCTGCTCACTGCCCGAAGGGTCGTATGCAGACACAGAAGCGCCTTTCAGCAAGAGCTCTTTTATCATGTGAAGGCCTGCGGACTCCCTTACATCGTCTGTTTCAGGCTTGAACGTTGTGCCCCAGACTGCGATCTTTTTCCCCTTAAGGCTGTTATAGTATTTTTCCATTCTCGGGATAAAAATCCCCTTCTGCGCGTCGTTCTGCTCTATGACCAGTTTAAGGTATTTCAGGTCTTTTGTGCCCGGCCTGTGCTGTTCCATTGTGTGTATAAGCTCACGCACATCTTTCGGGAAGCATGAGCCCCCGAATCCAAGCCCTGCATACACAAACCTTCCGATCCTGATGTCTTTCTTTACGCCTTCAAGCACTTTTCTCCAGTCCGCGCCGAGCTCCCTTGAAAGGTTTGCCATTGCGTTTGTCAGCGCAACCTGCGAAGCCAGGTAAGTGTTTGACGCGTACTTCACCATTTCCGCGTCTATGTTTGACATGAACATGATTGAAACTTCCCTGTCCTTGAACGGCGCGTAAAGCTCTTCCATTATAGAGGCTGCTTTTGCGTTTGCAGTGCCCACGACAATCCTTGACGGCCTTAAGCAGTCTTTTACAGCCCTGCCTTCTGCAAGGAACTCCGGGTTTGAGGCAATATCAAACTCGTTCTTTGTTTCTTTCGCTATGATGTCATGCACAATCTTGTATGTTCCCGGCGGGACAGTGCTTTTATTGGCTATTACCTTGTAAACAGGCTCTTCAGAGCTGTAATTCATTGCAGCCCCTATCTCTTTTGCCACCTGCTGCACATAGGCGAGGTTTGCTGAGCCGTCCTCGTTTGATGGAGTGCCAACTGCTATGAATATTATCTGTGACTGTCTTACCGCTTCCTTTAAGTCTGTTGAAAACACCAGCCTCTTCTTGTCATAATTCTCTTTCACAAGCCGCGGCAGGTCAGGCTCAAGAATAGGAAGGTCGTTCCTTTTTCCCTCGCAGAAATCTTTCAGGTGCTTTATTTTCGCTTCAGCCTTGTCAACGCAAATCACATTGTGGTTCACATCCGCGAATGCAACCCCCTGCACAAGCCCCACATAGCCCGTTCCTATAACAGCAATATTCATTGTAAGGAGACTACATTAAAATTCGCTTTAAATAGTTTGTGCAAACCCGGTTTAATCCCTCCCTTATAGTAAAACTTATAAGCGCAGGTTCTATACCACGTCTGTAATCTTTAGGGAGGGAATAAATATGGCATGCTTATGCGGAAAAAAGGATTGCGAAGGAAACTGCAAAAATGGAATGGCTTTGGAAACTGCCGTGAACCAGTTCCACAGGTGGGATGACATGGTTTTTAGGGGATTAGACGGATGCCCGCCCTTAGTTAATGTTCAATTGTCTGCTTATACAATGGATTTCTTCATGAGGGAGAAAGAATTGCTTCAGCTTTTGTTTGCTTCAAAGCCTGAGTTTGCAGACATTACGAACACGAATATTGCAACTATATTATACGAGGGCAGCAAACTGCGTGGCATTGCAATAGAATACGGCGATGACAAGAGGGCGTATGTTGCAATGGACAAGCTGGACAGGAGCCAGTTCGTCTTGGGCATGCCTGACTGGCAGTCGCATCCTGAGGCGCACGGCGATGAGATGAGGAGAAGGATAAAGGCGCTTACAGGGCACAGCATAGGCCTTGTAAAATGCGCTGACCTGAACGGATTCTTTGGCGGGCTGCACAGGGTTGTTGAAAACCCGAACCTGCTTGAGATGCTGCTTGAGGGGGTGAAGTTCGCTGCAAACGCAGTAAGCTGCGGCTATCTTTCAATAGACCCTGAGCCGAAGTTCTTTTCATATCTCAGGCTGCTGAACCCCCTGACAGACACAATGGTTCCAAGCGAGCGTGCTCGTAAGATAAATACAAGGCTGCCTGAGTTCAGCATGGGGCTTGTATTGCAGAACAGGGAAAAGCAGTTTGCTGCTGTTGAAATATATGCAAAGGCGCCACAAAAAGATGAAACACAAAAAGGCAAGCTTGGCTTTAAGGATTTTGGAGATGCTTCAATTTGCGAGGGGCTCCCTCTGAAGACAGTAACTGCCTCATTAAGGGAAAACGCAAAGGAAACATTTGCAGTGGGCCTCTCAACCAGCTTCCTGTACGATGCAATGCACGCTGCACTTACATATTCGCCATACCAGCTTGGGAAGGCAGTGTTCAATGCAGTAAGGAATGAAGAGATAGTTGTTTGCTGAGTTAGCAGGCAGCTTGTGGGAAGTGGGTGTTAGCTGGGAAAGCGGCCTTTCTTTGTTTTTTCTTTTTTATATCTGAAAATGCCTTGTTTCGTATTAAATGAGCTTTATATTTCAGTTATATTACTTTCTATAAAAATAGAAACATTTATAAATTACCATTTCCATCTATTAAACCATGAAAAAGATAGAATTCGTATTCAGGGAGCTCTTGTTCCAATGCCTTGAAAAAGGTAATAGGAGATTTACACAGCTTGGGCTTTCAAAAGAGCTTGGGCTTTCCACAAGCATGATAAGCTTTGCCTTGAAGCCATTGAAAAAGATGAATGCTGTTGAGATAAGGCAGAGGGGCTTTTCCGTCGTTGAGCCGAGAAAGGTGCTTTACCATTGGGCTAGCGTGAGAAACATAGAAAAAGACATTGTTTACAGCACAAGGGCTGAAATGCCAGTTGTTGAGATTGAAAAGGCAATGCCTGATGATATTGTGTATGGCGCGTATTCTGCTTACAGGATTAAGTTTAAGGATGCGCCTGCTGACTACTCTGAAGTTTATGTTTACGGCGATGAAACATTAAAGAAAAGGTTTCCCGAGGCAAAAGGCCCTGCGAACATCTTTGTTTTGAAGAAAGACATATCTATGGAAAGGTACGGGAAGCTTGCAACAATGGCGCAGGCATTTGTTGACTTATGGAACATCAAAACATGGTATGCAAGCGATTACCTGAAGGCATTGGAGGCGAGGATAAATGAAAGAATTCTGGAATAGCGCATTGACAGAGAAAAGCTTTAGCATCCTGCTCAATCTTAAAAAGCTGCCTTTTGAGTTTGTGGTGATAGGCGGCTGGGCTGCTTACCTATGGACAAAGGCCCACAAATCAAAGGATATTGACATCCTGCTGAAGAATTTTGAAGACATGAAATACCTGAGGGAGCATTACAGCCTTAAGAAGAATGATAATCTTAAAAAATACGAGATAAAGATTGAAGAGATTGATATTGACATCTATGTTCCTTTTTACTCCTATCTTGCGCTGCCTGTTGAAGAATGCATAAAGCACACTGCCAAAATTGACGGCATTGAGGTTGTCTCTCCTGAAATATTGCTGATATTAAAGCAGGGCGCTGAAATTGACAGGAGAGATTCAGTGAAAGGCGCAAAAGACAGGATAGACGTGATGTCACTGCTTATTTATTCTCCAGTAGACTTCAGAAAATACTCTATGCTGCTGAAACAGAATAAGATTGAGCATTATTTTCAAAGGCTGAAGGGAATAATCAATGGATTTAAGGACATTGAATATATTGGCTTAAACCCGAGGGAGTTCAGGCTGAAAAAGCAGGAGATTCTTGAAGGGCTGAAGAAAGCGTGAACCGCGAAAGCCTTATAAGCAACGCCGTTATAGCTATTTTCTATGCTTACAGATGACATCTTAAAATATGCGCTGCACAATGCAGTCAAGTACGGCGGCAAGGCAAGCCCTGGCGCTGTGATAGGCAAGATATTTGCAGAGCACCCCGAGCTTAAGGAAAAGTCAGCTGAAGTTGCAAAAGAAGTGAATGCAGTCATAAAAGAAGTAAACAAGGCAAAGCCTGATGCGCAGCTGAAGCAGCTGGAATCCCTTGCTCCCGAGCTTCTTGAGAAAAAGGAAAAGCCGAAAACGCATGAGCTGCCTGAGCTGAACAATGCAGTTGACGGGCAAGTAGTGATGAGAATGGCCCCTTACCCTTCAGGGCCGCTGCATATAGGGAATGCGAGGCCATACCTGCTTAACGATGAGTATGCAAAGAAGTACAATGGCAAACTGCTTTTGGTGCTGGACGACACAATCGGCTCTGAGGAAAAGAATATCACAAAAGAGGCGTATGACATGATCCCCGAAGGCCTGAAATGGCTCGGGGTTGTGTTTGACCCAAAACTAATCTACAAGTCAGACAGGATGGACATTTATTACAAGTATGCAGAAGAGCTGATAAAGGCAGGAAAAGCCTATGTGTGCTTCTGCGATTCTGAAACACTTAGAACAAACAGGGCTGAAATGAAAATCTGCGAGCACAGGGAAGCAACTGTTGAAAAGACAATGGATGAATGGAAAAAGATGTTCACTGAATACAAGGAAGGCGAAGCCGCCTTAAGAATCAAGACAAGCATGGACAACCCGAATCCTGCGTTCAGGGACAGGGTAATATTCAGGGTTTGCGAGAGAGAGCATCCAAGGGTAAGCAATAAGTACCGCGTCTGGCCATTGCTGGACTTTTCATGGGCGATTGATGACCATTTGCTCGGCATAACTCATGTAATGCGCGGCAAGGACCTGATGATTGAAAGTGACATGGAAAAATACATCTGGGACATTTTTGGCTGGAAGCATGCCGAGCTGATACACATTGGGCTTGTCCAGCTTGAGGGCGTGAAAATTTCAAAGTCAAAGGCAAAGAAGGAAGTCATGTCCGGGGAATTTTCAGGCTGGGACGATCCCAGAACATGGAGCCTGCAGGCGCTGCGGCGCAGAGGTATACTCCCGGAGGCAATACGCATGTTCTCATTGAGCTTTGGGGTGAATCCAAACGAAATCACAGTGCCTGTTGACAGCCTGTATGCAGAGAACAGGAAAATGATTGACGCATCTTCAAATAGGTATTTCTTTGTTGATAATCCGCAGAAAATAAAGATAGCAAATGCGCCTGAAATGGATGCTGAACTGGATTTGCACCAGGATTTCAAGGAGAGGGGAAAGCGAAAGCTGCATGCAAAGCAGGAGTTTTATGTTGCTGATGAGCTAAAGAAGGGAAAAGTATACAGGTTCATACACCTGTTTAACTTCAAGGACGGGGAATTTGTTTCCAAAGAGCACGATACTGAGCTGAACGCGCAATTAATACACTGGCTGCCTGCAAATGAGGGCAATGCTGAAACAGAGATTCTAATGCCTGACGGAACATTGAAAAAAGGCCTGGCTGAAAAGGATGTGAAGCATCTGAAGATTGGCGATGAAGTGCAGTTTGAACGCTTTGGTTTCTGCAGGCTTGACAGGAAAGAGAAAGACAAGCTTGTATTCTGGTACACGCACAGGTAGGCGGGGCTCCGCCGGAAGTATGGCATTTTATTGTTCCGGAAGCAAAATAAACAGGAAATACATGCCGGAGGCGGGCTTTTTCCTTGATATAAAGCTTTTTAAATATCCATTGCCATTATAAACACTATATGGCCGATATTCAGGTTAACGGAAACCACGAAATTTCAAGCTCAAAGAGGCTCAGGCAGATAAGCAATGCCCTTTTCAGGCAGGGAATGGGCTACGCAGTTGAAAGGATGAACCTCAAAAGCCACCTGAGCTTCCATAAGCGAATACAGAAAGAGGAATTCTCAAAGCCGATAACCTCTTTGCCTGTAAGGCTGAAGCACGTGCTTGAAAACCTGGGCGGCACATTTGTGAAATTGGGGCAGATGCTGAGCGTCAGGTATGACCTTCTGCCAAAGGAATACTGCGATGAGTTTGCAAAGCTGCAGGATGAAGTAAAGCCAATGCAGTTTAGCATTGTGAAACGGATAGTCGAAGATGAGCTTGGCGGCAGCATAAAGCGTGTCTTCTCTGAGTTTGATGAAAAGCCGCTTGCATCGGCCTCAATAGGGCAGGTGCACAAGGCAAAGCTAAAGACCGGCGAAATGGTTGCTGTTAAAGTGCAGCGCCCAGGCCTGTACGAGCTGTTCACTGCGGACACAAAGCTTCTGCACTCGCTTGCGAAAATCATTGTGCATTATTTCCCTGAAGCAAAAGACTATGATTTTGATGAGATCATAAGCGAGTTTGAAATCTATTCAAAAAGAGAGCTGGATTACATGCTGGAGGCCAGGAACATTGAGATATTCCACAACAACTTCAGCAATGATGCAAACGTGACAGTGCCAAAGGTGTACTGGGAGCACACAACAAGAAAGGTGCTGACAATGAGCTATGTGCACGGCGTGAAGATAAGCGAGGTCGGCAACTTTGAGAGCCTGCAGAGTACAATGGAGAAAACAGCAAACAACGTGTTTAACGCGATGCTTGACCAGATTTTCGACTTCAGGGTTTTCCATGCCGACCCGCATCCAGGGAACATCCTCCTTATCAGCAACAACAAGATAGCGTTCCTTGACTTCGGCATTGTTGGCCGGGTAACGCCTGACATGGTTGACGAGATGGAAGAAGTCCTTATCGGGCTTTTGACAATGGACCTGGACATGATTGTGTCAGCTTTCCAGAGGCTTGGCCTGAGCGACCCGGCAACGTTCAATGCAAAGGCTTTCAAGGAAGACCTGATGGAGAATTTTGCAGAATACTATGACGCGTCGCTGAAGCAGATTAACTTTGCATCCTTCTTTTCAAAGGCGTTTGACATGGCAAGGAAATACAAGATGAAGCTGCCCCTGAACTTCATACTGCTCGCAAAATCAATCATAACCCTGCAGGGGTTCGGCGCAAAATACGTGCCCAACTTCAATTTCACGACTTACATGCAGCCGCGGGTTGAGCAGATGATGAAAGAAA
>DUKS01000062.1:30748-31044 GCA_013329215.1 Nanobdellota archaeon
TCTGACATAAACAGCTTTTTCAAGACATGGAAAGAGGGGCAGAAGCTGAGGCTTGAGGTAAGGGAAAGCGACATGGACAGGGCTACCATGGAGCTTGACAAGTCAAGCAACAGGCTTACTTATGGCATGATAATGGCCGCGATTATAGTGTCCAATGCGATAATACTGCATGCGCAGGTTAAGCCGCTGATTTACGGCATTCCCCTGCTTGTTTATTTCGGCGCGTTCCTTGTATTATGGCTTGCAATAGGCCTTGCCATATCCATCCTAAGGGAAGGAAAATACAAGGGCAATAA
>DUKS01000062.1:31124-34684 GCA_013329215.1 Nanobdellota archaeon
GGAAAATACAAGGGCAATAATAACGGATAAATAAAAAAAAGGAGGTAGCTAATATGGAAAGTGATGAGATAAAGCAGCTTGCGAGAAAGGCGATGCTGATGGGAATAGGGCTTGCTGTTGTTACAAAAGAGCAGGCAGAGGCCATGGCAAAGCAGCTTCTTGAGAAAGGGCAGGCAAACGAAGACGACGTGAAAAAGTTTGCAGATGAAATCCTTGCAGAAGCGGAAAAAAAGCACAGGGAAGTTTCAGCGTTTGTGGACAAGCAGGTAAAGGAAGCGACAGCAAGGGCTGAAGCGTTTGCCAAGAAGCTGAAAACCCAGTACGAAGGCAAGCTCAGCGCTGCAGAGGCAAAGCTAAAGGCTAAGCTGAAGCCGAAGAAAGCCTCTAAAAAGAAGAAAACTGCAAAGAAGAAAAAGAGGAGATAATATTTTTTATTTTCTTTTCTTTTGTATGGATTCTCTATAGGGAATATTTATAAACTGCTGCTTAGCACATGACTCCCATGAACTGCAGGAAAACCATGGCCGGCGCTCTTGACGCAGCAGTGCTTGGGATATTCAGGAGAGCAAGATACCACCAGGAATTGGGCGACAGGTATATGGCTTATGCAAACGGCATGCTGCCAAAGGCTTTTGGCAACTGCTACAGGGCTTTTTTGGAGGGGCAGCTTAAGAATTACAAGAACCTGGCTTACCTGCAGGTGCAGGGGCAGACTCTTCTGATAGACATGGATATTATTGGAGTTGATATTGAGGCAAACGGGCAGAAAACTAACCAGGCTGCATTCGCAACAGGCCTGCTGTGGTATTCAATAAAGCTGCTTGACAATATAATAGATGAAAATAACCTGAAAGGCAATGAGCTTGCGGATTTCCTGCATGCTGCGCAGGAATCATGGGCTTCCGGCAAAACAATGCATGGAACATCTGAAAAAGAGCATGTGATAAATGCAACAGCCTGCGTGCTTAATTCGGGCTATGCAGGCAGGCCTGACGGATACATGCGTGCATTAACAGAATTGTGCGATGCTGAGCTCGGATACATTTATTCAAAGCGCGGGCAAAAGGTGGAGCACGCAAAGGCGGTAGGAAAAACATCTGCCGAACTTACAATAAGGCTGGTTGAGCAGTATATGCCGGGCTACCCTTACGGCTGTGAAGAGTTTCTCATAGAGCAGGGGATAACAGGAAAATTGTTTGACGATTTCAAGGACCGGCGCATTGACAGGGAACAGGGCGGGGGCTATGAAGAAAGCGAAATACGCGGCCTTGCGGCTCAGGGGCTCAGGCATTTTTACAGGCATTTTAAGGCATTGCCGTCATTCAGGGCCAGATGGAGGAACTTTAATTTCATTGTGCTTGCTTCGCTGTTTCATGCCAAAGAACTTCTTAGAACAAAGGAAAAAAGCTAAACCTTTTTTTCAGCCCTTTTTATCATGGGCTTTCTCAGGGCTATGAAAATGCCCCCGCTCTTGCCTTTTGCAAAAGTGGTTTCGCCGGGCTTTATGATGCTTCCTATCTCCCCTTCTATGTCTATATGCGTCACAGAAGCGCCTGACCTGCCTTTTTCATGGATGTAAACCTTAACTCCTTTCAGGATATGCTTTCCTTCTCCCGGGCCTGACATACTGCATTAGGGGTGGGATAAAAATATAAACTTATTGCTGCTTATATATAACTATGGCATCACAGAGAAAGCAGCTGGTCGGCATTGTCGGCGGCTTCATAATAAGCAAGATCCCGGACTATTATTACATATCTGTTGACCCCCTGTCTGACCCTGATGACGAATCTGTCATAACACAGTTTGTGAAGCGCGAGCCTAATGATTATTACAAGCTGATACTGAGCCAAAACCAGATGCGCTTCATGGCAGACAGCAAGTCACTGCCGGGGGTACAGGCAAGGCTGTTTTTTGCAGCATTCAACTCAGTAATCGCAGGGGATTTTGGGCGTTATCCTGCTGATTCGGAGTTCTGCATAAACCGCATGTTTGGGTATTCTGCGCACCTGGACAGCCTGCTTGCAATAGCCCCGCATCTTGACAGGACAAATGAGAAGTCATTAAGGATAACAGCAGGCAGGAGAAATTCTGGATTTTCCAGGTTCATAGGCAGCCTTTCTGAAAAGGGCGCTGAGCTTTCAATAGACGGCTCCCTTCCGCAGAAGGATATTGAAGGGCTTTTAAAGCCGTTTTTCCATTCTGAGAACGCTGAATTCCCGGGCGTGCTCGCATCTTACATAGCAGGCGACTATGCCATGCGGCACCCCTGAGAAGCTTTATAAACGCAGCATCCTTGTATAATTAAGAGTTCAACATGGCATCGCTACGGCATCAGCTGGCTGTCAGAATAGGCGGGTCTGTGGACAGCAGGCTTCACCAGTATTATTATGTCCCTGCAGGAAAGAATGCTGAGCAGGATGATGCCTCGTATTACAAGCTTGATTTTGTTTCTTATCCAAAATTGGCAAGCGACGGCAGGATATTAAATGGCCTGCAGGCAAGGCTGTTTTGGGCGATATGGAATTCGGCTGCAAAAACGGAATTTGCCTTATACCCGCTTGATACAGACTTATGCACAAATCCGGCCATGGGCGGGGCTTTGGTAAGGCTCAGCACCCTGGAAAATCTGGTCCCCGGCCTTGACAAGTCATCCTCAAAAATCATAAGAATAACTTCAATGACGCAGTACAGCGGAATGCCAAAGTTCACTGCAAACCTTGCTGAGAGAACCGCTGCGCTGTATTTCCATTATACGCTTCCGGAAGCCCAGATAAAGGGCTTTCTCAGGCCGTTTATAGAAGATGTGAAAAGGCGCGATGCTATTGCTTCGGACCTGTGCGCGAAAATAGCCTTAAGGCCACACTGCTGATCACTCTGAAGTTAGAAACCTTTATAAAGGAAAACCATAACACCACAACCAAGCATCGCCCTGCTTAAAAAGCGCTGATGACGAATGATTCAGCGTGGTGGGCAGGGCGCTTATATTCACGGGGCGCGCATGGAATACAGGCATATTTTTGGTTATTATGACATTGGGCACATTTCTATAGGCGAAGAGGGCAGCAATGTGAGAGTGGACCTGCCTTCTGCGCCGTGCCTATGCACTGATGCGAGAAAAAGCCTGATGGAAGAAAGAATAGCGCAGGTCTCAACGCCATCTGAAGAATTAGGCCGCGTGCAGAAAATATTGTTTCATGCGCTTGAGCGCACGTTCAAGGATGGGCATTTCAGCGGCTATCCGGGAGAGCCTTATGTGATATTGTCGCCCCTGGCGGATATTTACAAGGCAAGCTTCGGCAGGATGGACAGGATAAGGCAGTATGCAGGCCAAACCTCTTTCCGTAAGGTAAGGGTTATTGAGAGCGACGTGCCTTCACCTGCTTTCTTTGCAGAAATGGACAGCGGCATGCTTTGCATGAAAATAGCCAAGGGCACTGACATAATCCGGGTGCAGGAGTATGTGCAGCCGTTTGTAGGCCATGAAGAATGCGCGCTCTGGATTGCAACTTTTGCAGACAGGATAAGCCGCGGCGAGCACTAGTAGTCTGACAATTTAA
>DUKS01000005.1:0-25561 GCA_013329215.1 Nanobdellota archaeon
TTTGCAGGCGCCGCGCTTAGAATAGAAGCAAGCGCCAATCCCGCTGCCGCCTTTGTGAGCATGCCCGCCATTTTTCCTAATGCATTAATAATGTATAAGCATCAATCCAAAAAAGCATATCCTTCCTATTGTCTTCGCTCTGCGCAGGCTTTGTGTAAGAGCATTTCCCTGCGTCTTTGTTACAGGGTTCAGCGCCATATCTGTTGCATCCATCAGTACCTACTGAGATTGAAGCGACTCCCGCTATTACTAATGCTGCCAATCCTGTTCTTAGGTTCTTGTTCATTTTATTTGCCTCCTTACTTCACTGTTATGCTTGTCCATTCGCCATCATTGCTTATTCTTGAATACAATACAATGCCGCCGTCCTGCTCGCAGAGTATTTGGTATTCTTTTTCTCTTGCATTAGGCCCCCACTGGTATTTTCTTATGTCTGTAACTCTCTCACAGCTTTGAGGCCTTGCCAATACCACAAAATCTTCGCTGATTGCCGAAACATCTCTCTTTTCCGGACATCCTGCAGACAAGGCTCCTATGCCTAATGCTAATGCTACTAATGTTTTGTTCATTTTATTTGCCTCCCTGCTATTTTCAATCAACTGCCCCTATATAAACCTTTTGCATTTGCACCTATTAGCAAGTAACAACACTACGAAAGCTTTAAATACAACCTATATCTATTATAATCCTATGAAAAAAGAGACATACACGGAAAATCAGGAAACTTTAAGGGAGCTTGGCATGATGTACATGTCAATGGCGACCGACCTGAAGGATACAGACTTCGGCTCATTTGAAACATTCAAACGAAAGGCTGTGGCCTGTTTTAAGCAGATAAATGACCTGCAGTCCATTGCGGACATTGAAGCAGGCAGGGTATTCTGATTTTGCTGTATGGGAAAAGTATATAACTTAAGGAGACAATAGAAATAAAATGGCAATAGAAATATGCGCAGTAGGCGGATTTTCCGAGATCGGAAAAAATATGGTCGCGATAAGAGTAGGCGGCGAAGCAGTAATATGCGACATGGGCTTTTACCTGCCCAAAATCCTCACATATGAAGAGGAAGAAGGAGAGGTAAACAGGTCTGAGATATCAAAAGAGACACTTATACGTGTTGATGCAATACCGGATGATAGGGTTATAGCGGACTGGAGGCACCAGGTTAAGGCAATAGTACTTGGCCACTGCCACCTTGACCACATCGGAGCTGTGGCTTTCATGTCTGACCATTATGACTGCCCGATTATAGGCACGCCATACACGCTGGAAGTTTTGAAAACAATTCTCCAGGATGACAGGATGAAGATAAAGAACCCGCTTAAGCCGCTTAATCCCGGCGCGAGCATAAAGGTTTCAAAGAACATAACAATAGAGTTCATCAATATGACGCACTCAACGCCGCAGACAGTGATGACAGTAATACACACTTCTGAAGGCATTGTTGTTTATGCAAATGACTATAAGTTCGACAACCACCCGGTTATAGGGAAAAAGCCGGACTACGACAGGCTGAGGCAGCTTGGCGACACAGGCGATGTAAAAGCGCTGATAGTCGAGTCTTTGTATTCAGACGCGAGGATGAAAACGCCTTCTGAGAAAGTTGCTAGGGAAATGCTCGGCGATGTAATGCTTGGCACCTCAAACAAGGGGCATCTTGTTGTTGTAACAACATTTGCCTCGCACATTGCAAGGCTAAAGTCAATAGTTGAGTTCGGCAAGAGGATGAAAAGAAAGGTAGTATTTGTCGGAAGGAGCCTGCACAAATACATAAAGGCTGCCGAAAACCTGAAGCTTGTAAACTTTTCAAAAAGCGCGGAGATTGTATATTCGCCGAAGGAAATTAAAAGAAAGCTTAAAGAGATAGAGGCAAACAGGGAAAAGTACCTTGTGATATGCACAGGCAACCAGGGCGAGCCAAAGGCTGTCCTTACAAGGATAGTAATGAAAGACCTGCCTTTTGAGTTCATTGGCGGAGACATAGTAATTTTCTCATGCAGGACAATACCTGCTGCAATCAACATGGCTAACAGGGCGATGCTTGAGGACAAGCTTGAAAGAAAAGGAATAAGGCTGTTCAAGGACATACATGTTTCAGGCCATGCAGCAAGGGAAGACCACAGGGACCTTATCGGGATGCTGAGGCCGAAATACATAATACCCGCGCACGGCGACGTGAGCAAACTGACGCCTCTTGCTGATCTGGCAAGCGAAATGGGCTATGTGCTAGGGAAGACAGCGCTGATTGTGAGAGACGGGCAGATTGTTGAGCTGGATTAATGTTTTTGGACCCTTGCAGCATTCAGGAACATCATCCTGCTGCTTTGCACAGCGCTTAATCTTACGCTTTCCTTTCGGAGCAAAACCCTTGTTTGGTTAAGCAGCCTGATGTGCATTGCCTCTTCTTTCTTAAGAGTAAGGAACAGGCTTTTCGCTGCTTTATTTTTGCATTTTTTTGCGAGATTTGAATAAAACGGGACGTCATACTTTTCAGAGCGTATAGCCTCTTCTATAATGTTTATGTCCCCGATTATGCTGCCCTGCTTTATTGCATTTGAAGTTATTGAAAATCCGTTCCATGCTATCGGCTTTGGAAGCTTTTCTTCCTTAATAACCCTCTTTTCCCTCAGTTTTTCTGCTTTTTTCTTTAATATGCCAAGATGCCTTTTCTCCGCCTTTGCAAGAAACACAAGCATCTGCTTGCCCTCGGGGCTGATGACTTTTTTTGATAACTGCGAATACATCCTGAACCTGCCGTATTCCAGCGACTGCCCCTGCTCAAAGAGCCGGATTAATTGTTCCATCGCTTTTTATAAGGCTGTTTTGGTTAAAAGCTTTTTGCAGGGCTTACGCCGGCGCATTTCATTGGCGTTTCGTGCAATGCACCCGGCAATACCATAACCTTTATATACAGCTTTGCTATCTCAAAGTTAGAAATTTTTCTCGGAGGGAAGAATGGAAGACAACGAATCAAAACCAGAGGAAACAGGGGCGGAAAAGCCCCAGTCAGGGATGCCAAAGGCATCAGCATTAACACTATTGAAAAAGCATTCCCTTTTGTACGGCGTAATTGCTGTACTGGCGGTAATGCTTTGCCTGTCTGTATTCACAGATGTGTTTGAGTTTACAGGCGGCGCAGTCAGCGGCGAGAAAGTGAAGCTTGACTTTTATGTCATGTCACAGTGCCCTTATGGCACGCAGGTCGAGGACGCTATAGCGCCTGTGCTTGAAAAGCTCGGGGATTCTGTTGATTTCAGCATAAATTTCATTGCAAGCGACAATGGCGACGGCACATTTGACTCTTTACACGGCCAGCCTGAGGTTGACGAGGATTTAAGGCAGGTCTGCGCAATGAAACTGGCGCCTGAGAAATACGTTGATTACATAATATGCCAGAACAAGGATATAAGGAACGCCGGTTCCAACTGGCAAGCATGCGCTGCGGACGCAGGAATCGATGTTGAAGAAATGAAAACATGCTCTGAAGGCGCAGAAGGAAAAGCGCTTTTGTCAGCTTCAATAAAGAAGGCGGAAGCAGTTGACGCGCAGGGCAGCCCGACAATATTCGTGAACGGCAATGCCTATAATAGCGGCAGGGACTCTTTGGCATTCCAGAGAGAGCTTTGCAAGTCATTAAGAACTCACCCTGAATGCGCTTCAACGCCAGAATGCGCTGCAGACGCAGACTGCACTGCAGAGCAGGACAAGGACGGGAAATGCAACGCAGGGAAATGCTCTTACACCGAGCCTGCGCAGTTTGATGTGGTTGTCGTGAATGACGCAAAATGCGGAACAGCATGTGATACAACGGGCGTGCTTACAACAACAAGGACATTGTTCAAGGGAGCAAACATCAGGACAGCTGATGTAAGCTCTGATGAAGGCAAAAAGCTCGTTGCAGACTTGGGATTGCAGAAAGCGCCTGCGTACCTGTTCAGCAGCGCTGTAACAGAATCTGCAGCATGGAAAGCAAAGCCTACACTGGCTTCTGCATTTGAGCAGAAAGGCGAATGGCTGAAACTTCTGGATGAGGCAGTCGGCGCAACTTACTGGATAGATGCAAAAGCAAGGGCTGAATACGTTAAGTCTTTAGGTGTGGTATTGGGAGATAACAAGCCTACAGTAAATCTATTTGTTATGTCACAGTGCCCTTACGGTGTGCAGGCGGAGGATGCGTTAAAGCCTGTGCTTGATGCGCTTGGAACTATCATTGAATTCAGATTGAATTATATTGCAAGTGCAAGCGGCGATGGATTCCAGTCATTGCATGGGCAGGCAGAGGTTGATGAAGATATAAGGCAGGTATGTGCGGCTAAAATAGCGCCGAATAAATACCTGAATTATATTGCTTGCCAAAACAAAGATGCAAAGAATGTAGGCAGCAACTGGGAAAAATGTGCGGTAGAATCAGGTATTGACAAGTCTGCATTGAAGGCATGTGCTGAAGGGCCAGAAGGCAAAGGGTTGCTTTCAGCATCTATAAAGCAGGCCAATCTGTTTGGCGCAACAGGAAGTCCGACAATAAATATAGACGGCGAAGACTATGGAGGCGCAAGAACAGCATCTGCAATGCAGGCGGCAATATGTGCGGCGTTTGATGGCGTAAAGCCTGAGGGATGCAAGGCGGTATTCACTGATGCCGCTGTTGCTGCGCCAACTGGCGGTTGCGGCGTCTAAACTTTTTATTTTCCTTTCTTTTTTCTATTTCTTTGAAGATATTTCAATACAACTGTAAATTTGTAATACCACTTGCCAACCGCCCGCACAGGGTTTAAAAAGCAGGATTCTACAGATGAATTATGCAAAAGAGGTTAAGATTTGAAGATTATATTAAAACATATAATTGCAATAAATCCCTGCAGTTCTATCCTATCATCTTAAGGCTGAAACGAAAAGGGTTTCCTCTTAGGGCAATAGAACAATTATATTCTTCTGTTATTCCCAAATCAACTTTGTATTTTTGGTATAATCAAAAGAGAATTCCAGCGCAATTTCGCAGCTTTAGCAATGCAAAGAAAAGAGTTAGTAGTGAAGAAATAGAACTATTGGCACCATTAATTGGTTCAATCTTCGGGGACGGAGGCATTACAAACGAAGGTTATGTGCATTACTGCAATACTGAACCGTTTCTTATTTTAAGATTCAGGAAGATTATTGAATCTGTTTTCGCAGGTGAGCTACCATGCCTAAGTGAGGATAAGGGTGCCATGCATCTTGTCTATTCTCCGAGAATAGGAAGGGCATTATGGTGCATTTTTGGCAAATTCTCTTTCGGAGCAGATACAAAAATAATTACCGGGCAAATAAGAGCTATGCCTCTTGATTGGAGAATAAAAATGGTTTCTGCCTTGTATGATGATGACGGTTCTGCAGTAAAGCTCAAGCATTGCGGCTATGTTGCATTTAAGCAAAAATTAAAGAATATAGCTGTTTTTGTCCAAAATGTTGTTTCAGAATGCGGCATTCGCTCTGCATTAAGCCCAGATGGAGACAAATGGCATTTGCGCATCTATAGTTACAGAGATATGCTTAAGTTTAAGCATACAATCAACTTTGCAGAAGGTTATAGAAAGAGAGAGACATTAGATAGGATATTGGGTTCCATACATGCGCCTCATTTTGTTACAAAAGAAATTATTCTTAATTTGTTAAAGGACGGGCCGAAGACCTACAATGAAATCGCAAAAAGCTTTTCCCTTAATCCAAAAACAATTAGAGGTCATATGCATGGCTGGAACAAAGACAGCCAAAAAGAGAGCCTAATCAAATTAGGGCTTGTAAATGCAGTAAAGTCAGGCAGAAAAGTTACCTATTCTTTGGCTCAATAGAACCGCTATGCTCCTGCCGGAGGCTTGCCATTAAACTGCAGTTTCAGCCCTCATTTACCTGTTTCATGTATTCACTGGGTAGTTTATACACCACCAAAAGCTTTATATAGTTGAAAATCTGCAGGTTCTAATGAAAATACTACTGCGCAGAGGCATCGCAGTGCTTATCAGGCATCGGGGGATGTATGATGAAAAAAGAAAAGGTTGATTTGGAAGAGCTGGCATTAAGGCTTAAGGGCCTTGCACACTTTCTCGGAAGCTCTGCAAAAAGCGGCAGGAAATACGGCGCGAAGATACAGCCTTTTGTTTTTGCGCAATTAACAAGAGCGCAGGAAGATGAATCTGATTCCGGCAAGGTGCATCGATTAGCATCAAGATACGGGCGATTGGTTGAGAAGATGGAATATACTGCCGCGGAACGGCTTGCAAATGATTTTTTGATAAAACTTGTTTCGTATGACTGTAGCGGAGGAGGATTCTAAAATGGAAAAACCTTGGAAGATATACTGCTTTGAAGCAGGAGATGGTGCGCAGCGTGTTGGCGGTTTTCTTGAAGGGAAGGGATATGCTGTTGCAAATATTGGGTTTGGCAAAAGCACAGAAGAGGAGCTGCTTGGGGCTGTCATGGATAAAAGGGATTTGTTTGGGGCGGTTAAAGCTGTTTTTCCGCAGGGCAGCAGGGTGCTTGGCATATTATCCCCTGAAACCCATCACCTTACATACGGGCTTTCAAGGATGGCAGGCAGGCAGACAAAAAAATTCTTTTATGCGCATATAGCGCACAACAGGGGCTGGCACGGGCAATATGCGGATGTTATTGCACATAATAATTTTATACCGCACATTCTGCGCAACACAACAGCAAGGACAGGGCGGGGAATGCAGGCAAACCTTGTATCTGTCGGCTGTATCAACAATATACTGGCAAGCGTTACAGAACGGGAAATGAGGGAAGGCCCGGAAAGGCTTGAACGGGTTCTTGCATGCATGCCTGAAGAGGCTTATGTTTCTGTCAACCTCGACCTGCTTGATGCGAAAGACAGGAAAAAAGAAAGCGGCACCATGTCAATGGAAGGGCTTATTGCTGTCGTACAGCAGATTGTATCTGCAAAACACATCATAGGCGCAGACATTGTATGCAGCGGCTGGGCAGGGCCTGGAGCATATGCAGGCCTCGCAGGGGTCCTTGCCGGAGGGCAGAGATGACTGTTCTGAGCCTCCGCCCGCGCTACATCGGCCTTTTTGCTGATTACCTGCAGGGCAGGCAGAATTTTGCGCTTAACACGGGCAGGGCTTATGATATAAATTTCGCATTGAAGATTTTGGGAATATTTGATGAGCTGGCGAAAACGCCGGATATGCTTGTGCATATTGTAAACGGCAAATGCCGGCTATGCGACGGCTGCATACATCTTGATGAAACCTGCGACGGCAATGACAGTGAAGAAGACCTTGCAGTTGTCCGGAACCTTGAGCTTGTTGTAGGAAGCTCATACACTGCAGGCGACATAATAGCGCGAATACAGAGGAAAGCCGATGTAATGTCTGCATACGGCGGAGACCTGGGAAGATGAAGGCTAAAATCATTGCCTTGCTGGCTGTAATGCTCTTTGCAGGAATATTTCTGATAGCATATTCATTCTCAACAGAAGCGGCTGAAACATACACAGCTGTTTTAGCTCCTTCTGACACTGTGTCTGAATCCCAGATAAAGGTTTATGACAACAAGATAATCATTGAGATTCCAAACGCACGGTGGGCTTCATACACAAACACAAAGTCAATGAGCCCTGTGCTTGATGAAGGTTCTAATGGCATTGAAATTGTCCCCAGGTCCATTTCTGAGATTCATGTCGGCGATATTATTGCGTATGAGACAAAATGGAACAATATCCCTGTTGTGCACAGGGTTATTGGAATCAAGAAAGATTCTATTGGGGCTTATTTTGTCTTAAAGGGAGACAATAACATGAAGGCCGACGCAGAAAAAGTCAGGTTCTCGCAGGTTAAGTACAAGCTGATAGCGGTGGTGTATTGAGATGGAAGTGCCTAAAGATGCAATATGGCTGCGCCCACACCATGTCCATAGGCTTTTCTTTGACTGGCAGGGATGGGATTTTGCCAGCTATCTGCGATGCCAGAAAGATGATGGCGCAAGGAGATATGATGAAGGCACGCTTAAGCATATAAGGACAATATACGAAAGGCTGTTTTTGCATAATGCGCCTTTTGTCATTACGCCTTCTGTTGATGACATATGCAGAGGGTGCGGTTCGCTGAAAAATAAAGAGTTTGGCTGCATAACACCGGATGTTGAACCAAACAATGGGGCCGCAGACAGTGAATTTAATCGTGCGCAAGACGGAAAGAGCTATTATGGAATCTCCCGCAACGGCTTCAGTAAATTGTTTGGCATAAGCTTTAACAGCAGTGTTGACACATGCTTTGATAATGCCTCATGCGTAAGGTATGTGCCTTTAGCAGTATACAAGCCGTCCGACCTTGTAAGGAACGGAATAAAAGGGCTGAAAGAGCTGATTGCTGATGAGAGATGCCTTCCAGACTTCCTTAAAATAGATGGCACAATCATAAACTGCGAATTCAAGCTTATGGCACTTGAAAAGGCATATGAACGATTATACGGGAGATTAAACAAAACAACGGGGGTAAAACAAAAATGAAAGAAGCAAGATGCAAGTGTTGCGGGGCAAGGTACACTATAAACAGTGACAAGATGCCCAAGGCAGTCAAGTGCTTCTGCGAAAGCAGAGACTTCAGGCTGTTATAAGAGGAAACAAAGAACAAAGCCGGCCTTTTTTTATATTGGGCTTGATAACTGTAAGCATAGGGCGGTAAAATGGGTATAATATTGCCTGAATGGAAGCTGTATTCGCTCGAGATGGATGACGGCGGAAAAGAGATAGGGGAGCATTTCCAGAGCCAGGGCTATGGCATAACAAGGGTAAATCCAGTTGATGGCGCAGAAAATTTTCCTTTGACAAAGAGATGGGCTGTAAGGGCTATTGCCGATGCAATAACGACAGAAAAGAGGGTTCTTGCGCTATACGGCCACGGGCTGTACCATTTCATGACTTACGGCCTTGCAAAGCTGGCGGACAGGCTTAGCGACGATTATTGCTATATACATATTGACCAGCATACGGATTTTTGCGATTACTCCGACCAGATAAGCTGCGGAAATTTCACAGGCCAGATATCAACAGACACTAATGCAAGGCACAATGCGAACAATGTCATTTACATAGGCTATACAAGCTCTCTCCATATTGCAGGTGTTACTGCAGATATGATTAGAAGCAGGGATACTGCGCTTCTTGGTGAGATGCTCAACTTGTCTGCAAAGAGGGCTTATATTTCAATAGACCTGGATGTATTGCATCCCAGCCAGGCAAAAACAGTATACCCGCTGGAAAGGGGCGCTATAATGAGGGACGGGCTGTTTGAAGTTCTTGAAAGGATTGTTGCCTGCAAAACAATAATCAGCGCTGACATCGTGGGCTATGACGGCGAAAAGGAAGTTACCGCAACAAAACAGGCTTCCAGGGAGACAACATTAAAGCTTTATGAGGATTTGGCCAAGATGCTGATGAGGAATTAAAATGGCGCTTGAAACAACACTTAAGGCGTATCTTGTTGCGTACTGGCAGGAAGGCCCAAGAACCGCTGTGAATTACTCTAAGCTAAACGCTTCTTTTGACCCAGCCAAAAAAGATGAAGCTCCTGTGCAGATTGCATGGAACCTTGATGACATGGTGACAATCTATATTAACCAGCCTCCGGGCGTCATAAGCGGCAATTCAGCAGAATTTCACAAGATTGCAGCGCCCAGGCTTAAAGAGAAACGGCTTATTGTTCCTGAGAAAGGAAGAGAAAGCTATTTTTACGTGCAGGTTGATAATGCCGCAAAGATTGGCGATGCCGCTGCGAATGTTGCAAAACAGATGATAGCCAGGCATATTAAAAAGTTAAGATTAAACTAAAAACCGTACAACCCCGTACCCTGCAAGGCACCCTGCTGAGATGTAAGGCATTGCAGGATAGAATTTCCTGTTGTTTGCAAGCAAAAACAAAAGCATAAGGGAAATTGCCGCAAAAACAGGTATTATGAATACCCTGTAATCAAAAAGCCCAAACCCGAACTGCCTCATAACAACGCCTGCAAACAATAATGGGAAGCCAATATCCCCGCCACCTAATATTGCAACGCCGCTTTTTTCTTTTGGCAGGACAGCTGTTTTGCCGACCGGCTTTATCTCACCAGCCTCTATTTTCCGCTTGTAAGGCAGCAAAAGCCCTGCAAACAGCCTTGACTTGCCCTGAAACTTTGCAAGCTTTACCATGTGCTTAGTCCTTCTTACTGCAATGTAATCATAAACCGAAATAAGGGCAAGCAATACCACGACAGCGATTACGTTCAATATAGGCACAAATATCGCAGCCAGCGCGCCGTAAATGAAGATTTCAGTGAAATTATGTATTATTACAGACGGCTTGAACACCTTAAGCAAAGCCAAAACCGCGGCTATTCCTACAGCTATCTTCTCTGATATGAACGCATTGAAGCTTATTGTCAGGCAAAGCCACACGCTTATAAGAAACCATAGTTTCCAGAGCCTGAGCATGCTGAACTTTATCAGCAAAAGCCCCAGCACAGTCGCGATTATTATGAATATGAAGATTGGGATAAATGTATAGCTCTGCTGCTTCTCAGGCACAACAGGCCTTTCTATGTTCAATGGCAGCTTTGGTTTCTCAATATAATGGCTTGTTACAGCAAGCCCCACCACCTGCGCAAGAAGGAACACAGCCAGCAGTATGGAGATTGCGTAAAGATTATGCTTCATAAGTATAAACCAGCCTGCTCAGTTTAAAACACTTTCCTTTCCAAGCGCGCTTAGGGCTGAAGCCAGAATTATGTCCACGCACTCCTCATTTATGCCTTTTTCAAGCAGGACCCGCCTTATCTCGCTTTTCGGGTATCCATCCCTGAGGCTCTTTTTTGCAAAAGCATAAACCTTTCTGTAAGCAGGCTCGTTCTTCATGAGATGCAAGCACTTGTATTCTGTCCTTGCCTCATATTCTGCAATTTTCTGGCTTCCCCATAGATTTATTGCAAGCGCGAATATTATCAGGATAACATCTATTACAGCCGCTGCATATGTCGGCACAAATGGCGCAAGCTGCCTTGGTATTAATGGCATTGCCTCAGGCGTTTCAATCTGCTCTTTTATGGCTTCCACAACAGGCTTTGCCTCTTCAACAGCCTCTTTTATCGCCTCTTTTCTTGCAATAATCGCATATGTGCTGAATCCTGTTGTTTTTGCGCAGTAGCTTGTCTTTTCTGCTGCATCTTCTTCCTTGGCAGGCTCGACAATATTGGTAGGAAGCTCTTCCCATACCTCTTCAGACTTGACTGACGCCCTCAATGTGCCGTCTTCCCTTACAGCAGAAACAAGCTGCATTTTCGGCTTTTCGCTGTAATGGGCAAGCTTTACTTCCTCTTTTTTGAAATCATTTTCCTCAATCCATTTGTTCTCAACATCAAAGCATATTTTTGCCTCTTTGATTGAAACCTCTTTTGTCAGCTTTATTTCCAATGCCTGATAGATCTCGCCTTCGGGCTTTTTTATTGCTTTGGGCAATTCTTCATATTTCTCAAGCTTAAGCACGACGTTCTTCACGTCTTCGTTTGCATCAATGGCGATTTCTTTTACAGCAATCTCTTTCTCTGCAATCTGTTTAACTGTTTCGGCATCCTTTTTCAGGTCAAACTGGTAAGATCCGGGGGCGTCTGCCTGCTTTGTGCTGCTGCCTCCCACACTGGATGCGGCTGCCGCAGGGCAGTCAGCAGCGCATGATGAAGTTGTTTCCCCTGTCTCGCACACATTGTTGCCGCAAACTGCAAATGAATCAGAGAATGAAACACTGCTGATGTTCCAGTTGTTTGAAGAGTCATTGCATGATACTGTTATTATGCTGTTGCCGTTTGAAGCCGTGAACTCCTTGCCCCATGCTGTAGTTGCGCCGTCCATTGAGACATTCGCTGCATGGTTAAGCGAGTAAGAGCACTGTGAAACAGATGCATCTGTTGTTGCATTAACAGTAAGGCTTGATGTGGCGTAAGTTGTGTTCATAGGCTTTGTAATGTTCATGCCAAAGCCCAGGCTTACAGAAAGCCAAACGCTGGTCGAGTTAGGGTTGCCTGCTGTGTCATAGCATTTTACTTTCAAAAAAGTGCTTCCGGTTGAAACTGTGAAATTCTTTCCCCATGTTATGCCTGAGCCGTCCATTGCAGAAAAAGCGATAGGTATGTCTGTTGACCATGTGTCATTTAATTCATTTACAGTTACTCCGCTAAAGCCCGCTATCATCCATATTTTGCTGTTTAGGCTAAGCGCAGCCGAATCGTACCTCTGGCCCCAACTGCTGTTGCTGTTATTGACTTTTGCCCAGTTTGCCCCGTTTGAAGAATACCACATGTCATTAAAAGGCGTTGTTGAGCCGTCAGTGCCTCCCATTATAAATATATTGCTTCCTGCCGACACGGCTGAATGTTTGGCCCTTGTGCTCCACGCGGTCGAAACATTTGCCATAGTCCAACTTATGCCGTCTGTTGAATGCCATGCATCATTAAGAAAAGCGCTGCCGGAGCCTATGCCTCCAAGAACCCACATCCTTCCCGAGGAGTCAATTGTTGTTGCATGCCTGTATCTTATAGGAAATGCAGATGCATTTGCCTGGCGCCATGAAATGCCGTCTGTTGAGTACCATGTAGTATTTGTGGGTGTAGGCGTCCCTCCCCCCCCTCCTCCGCTTATAGAAACCCCGCTTGAACCAATAGTGACAGGGGGATCAGCTGTTGCTGATTGAAGCAAGCCGGCAATAACCCAAATTTTGCCTGTTGAGTCGACAACAGAGCTATGCCCGTATCTGCCTGGAAAGGCGGAAGCATTAGCCCTAGTCCAAACTGCGCCGTTTGTTGAATACCATGTATCATTGAAATAAGTATTGCCATTAAAGCCCGCAATAACCCACATAGCCCCAGATGAATCGACAACCGAAGTGTGGTAAGCCCTTTCTGAAAATGCAGCAGAGCTGTTTACAAGCGTCCAAGATATTCCGTCTGTTGAGTTCCATACGTCATTCCTGTAAACCGGAACTCCGTCATTATAAGTGCCCCCAATCAGCCACATTGCGCCTCCTGAAGTGTTCACAACAGTATGCCCATTTCTGGCAGAGAATGCAGAGCCGTTCACGCGTGTCCAGTTCTCATCCTTGCCGTCAGTATTTGTCCCGAAATTGCATGAAGAGGCTGTTTCATTCGTTGTGGCATTAACAGTAAGGCTTGTTGTTGAGTAGGTCTGGTTCAGCGGGCTTGACATATTTATAACAGGCCGTATTGAATCAAGGGAAAATGAAACAGACGTGCTGTTCCTGTTGCCGGCACTGTCATTGCAGCTTACACTAATCCTGTTGCTTCCTTCGGCAGGCGTAAACTCCTTTCCCCATTCTGTGCCAGATCCAGCCATTGTAACATTGGCAGCGCCATTTAAGGAATGCACGCACGATGAAGCTGTTTCACTCACAGTGGCATTGACAGCTGCAGGCGGCGATAATCCATTGTATGTTGTGTTCGTAGGGCTGGAAAATACAAGCGTGGGCAGCACAGTATCCACTGTGAAAGAAACATTCGTGCCATTCCAAACGTTTGCAGTGTCATTGCATTCAACAGATATGAAATTGCTTCCTTCTGTTGCATTAAACTCTTTGCCCCATGCGGTTGTAGCACCGTCCATTGCCACAGGCGCTGCAGAAAGCCATGTATCATTTGTAGTTGCACCGTAATACCCGCCGGCCACAATCATTGTGCCGTTTCTCATAACCGCAAGCTGATGGTCCTGCCTTTGCGCCCCCCCTGCTGATGCATTAGCCTGTGTCCAGTTTGCGCCATCCTGGGAGAACCATACATCGTTGCGGTATCCCGCTGTATCCGGATTATACCCGCCGCTTATCCAGATTCTTCCATCGCTCGGCGTAAAGGCAGAGGCAAGCGATTTTCTTCTTCCCCACGGGATTTCAGCGGACGCATTTGGCGCCTGCCATGCTATGCCATTGTCAGAATACCATACATCATTCAGGTAACTTCCGCTTTCGGCATATCCGCCCATAACCCAAAGCCTGTTATTCGTTCCTGTAACTGCATCAAACTCCCTTCTTCCGAGAAATGCTGTAGAGTTAACAAGCCGCCAGTCCGCTCCATTGCTTGAGTTCCAAACATCGCCGAGGATAAAGTTTGAGCCTGAATCATTCTGCCCGCCTATTATCCACATTACATCATCCGAGGTAATAACAGCCTGTAAAAGGTTCCTGCTTTCCCATGCAGCAGACCTATTTACAAGAGTCCAGTCAACGCCATTTGTTGAATTCCATATATCATTAAGCTTAGAGCCGCTGCTGTTAAGCCCGCCCATTATCCACATTGAGCCGTCTGACTTTATTACAAACCCGTGCCCGTACCTGCCTTCAAACGCTGCTGATGCATTAGCCTGTGTCCAGGTATCCCCGTTTGTCGAATACCATATATCATTATAGTATGTAGAGCCATCATGCCCTCCCACCAGCCACATTGTGCCGTTCGGCGCAACAGCAAGGGCATGCCAATACCTTGCCGCCCAGCCTGCAGAGGCATTCGCCTGCACCCACGTTTCGCCGGTGCTTGAAGCCCCAAGCATATATCTGCATGATGACGCACCAGGATTAGTTGTTACATTTACCGTATGGTTTGTGTATGTATAGTTCTGGTTAAGGGGCTTTGTGATTGCAACGCCTAAGTCCGGGGCTGACAGCACAAGAACTGCAATAAGCATGCATAACAAAACTGCAAATACTGCAACCGACAGCCTCTTTCTCCCGTTCATACTTGATAAATATATATTTCAATCCCTTTATAATGTTTTTGCTTGGGATAACACAGCTTGGGCTTTTAGCTCATCGTGAGAAGTATAACGCCTACAAGAATAGTGAAAACGCTCAGCCACCTGAACGTTGTGACTTTCTCACGGAATATGAACTTTGAAAGCAGTGTTATTGCAACGAAATTAATGCTTACAAGCGGGTATGCATAGCTCAGGTCTATCTTTGAAAGCGCCATAAGCCACAACGGAAGCGCGCCAATATATAGTACTGCGCCTGTAATGACCCATTTGTTGAAATATATGTCCCATATGTCATGGACAATGCTTCTCATCCTTACCACTGCCTTTCCGTGCCTGTTCATTCCCTGCTTAAGGACAAGCTGCCCTGCTATGCCGATTGCGATTGAAATGAACAGTATCAGCTTGTAGATTATCATTCTCAGCTCCTCGCCATCATTACGACACCCGCCATTATTACAAAAATGCCCAAAATCCTTAAAGCAGTAAGCGCCTCATTAAACAGCAGCCATGAAAAAAATGCGACAACAGCATACCCTATCCCCATCAGGGGGTATGCATAGCTCAGCTCTGTCTTTGAAATTGCAATAAGCCACAGCAGCGAGCTTGCGGCAAATAGTACAATCCCCAATAATATATAGGGAGATGTGAATATTGAAATAAAAGATGAGGCCGCATTTGCCGCGAAATCAAGCGGGCCCAATTTTATCAGCCCCTGCTTAAGCAAAAGTTCGCCTGCGGCAACAGCCGTAACAGAGCCCAGGATTGTAACCGTGCTTTTTGCTTTCTCTTTTTCCATGGCAATTTTAGGGCTTAATGTGTATATAAATCTACGGGATTTTTGCAGTTGTCACAGAATATAGGAATCCATAAGCTTTTTAAACCGATTTTCTTCATTACGGAGAATGAATAACAGGACAATTGGCATTGGGATAATAATTGCATCGCTTATACTGCTGGCTGCGATAATATCTTTCAGGATCGAGCTGAACAGGGCTGCAAAACAGATAGTTGAGCAGAACAACGGGATATGCATAATCGACGGCGAGTGTATGCACGAAAAAACAGCTTACCCTGTGCAGACATACGGCGGAATAATAGTAGCTTCGCTGCTTTTTGCATTTGGGGTGTATCTTGCGATTGTGCCCAAGAAAGCGTCTTTAGAGCGCTCAAAAGAGGAAAGCATAAGCCATGAGGAGCGTGAGAAAAGGCTTAAGCTGCTTAATGAAGACGAGAAGAAAGTCGTTGAGATGCTGAAGCAGGCAGAAGGCACAATGTTCCAGTCTGACCTGGTCGAGAAGAGCGGGTTTACAAAGGTAAAGGTTACAAGGATTCTTGACGTTCTTGAAGGGAAGAGATTAGTGGAAAGGAAGAGGCGCGGCATGACGAATGTCGTCATATTGAAATAGAAAGCCGCTGGGGAAATAAGAGCTTCGCTCACATTCTGGCTCACAGCCCCAAACCCCGTTATTGGCAGCGCGTATTCCATTTTACTTGCACCAAACCCATCTATCTATCCGAGAAAACAATCCTTGTTGTGGAGCTTCAGGTATTAATGCAACCGGGGGAGGTATCCTAATTCACGAAGATCTTTGCCTTCTTTTAATGCTTCAATTCTCTCAGGGTTAAGATTATATAATTGGGCCAGTGAAACTTCTCCCCGCTCGAGTCTTAATTTATCATAGCGATATAACTCAGCTAACTCAGCTAAAGCCCCCCGGCCCAATTTTCTATCAGAAGGGATTTCAGGATCTAAACGCCTAAAATCCAATTCATAGCGTTCTTTAAGCAATTCTTCTGTTGGCTTGAAAGGAGGCTCATCCACATGATATTCTGTTTCAAAATGCAAAAGGTCTGCTCTTGTCACTTTTCCTCTCGCGATTCTCTTCTGTTGGCGAACTAACCATTCCAAAAGAGGTATTTCATGTTGGTGCCATGTAGAAGTTGTAGGAACATTGCGAAAGGCGCCAATATGCGGTTCTAATATTCTAATGGCCTTTGCAAGATTGGGATAGATAAAATGTGTGCCAAAACCGACAAGCCCGCCATTTGATGCAAACACCCGGCCTCGGTTCATATAGATAATATCTTCGGGAGGGCCGCTCCCATTACCAACAGCGTATGCTATGCGGGTACAAAGTCTTATGCTATTTGATCCCAGCCAATACCAATCATAGACTAAAGTATTATCCCCCATTTCCAAAATGAATCTCTCAAGGGCATTAGTATCTGAAGTGGGCTTGTCTACCTTCCATTGAGGGGCATTATTTACCATCCCTTTTGTTTTAACCTATAGATATATTAACTATAGTTGTTTCCATTAACCACAACAATTATAAATAAATAAAACATTCTTAGCTTATGCTCGAAGAAAACTTGATAAAACTGGGATTTAGCCCTTCAGAGATAAGGATATACTTGCACATGGTAAGAACAGGAAGCAGTTATCCAAAGAAAATAAGTGCAGAAACTGGAATAAACAGAACAAATGTATATGAAGCATTAGACCGCTTAATTTCTAAAGGAGTTATATCATTTATAATTAAAAACAAATTAAAATGGTTTGAGGCAAAAAATCCGGATTGTTTGATTTCTTTAATTGCAGAAAAAGAGGAAGAAATTAAAAAAACTAAAGCTCAAATTTTAAAAGACATAAAAGAGATAGATATAGTACCTAACAAACTCACCCTTGAAGCTACTATTTTTGTCGGAAAGAAGGGTTTAAGAATGATATTCGAGGAGATATTAGAAAAAAGAAAGCCCATTTCATTGATTGCTTCGCAATTGCAATTTGAAAATTTGTTTGGTCCTTACTTCGAGGTATGGCATAAAAAAAGGATTTCTTTAGGAATTACACAAAGGTCAATCTTTTCCAATAATTTTAAACATAGGCTTAAAAAGAGAGAATTATTGACTTACAGATTTGTTGATAGTAAATTTGTTAATCCTACTACTACAATCATTTATGATGACACCTGCATATTGATTCAATGGTCAAAAGATCCAATCGCAATAAAGATAGATAACAAAGAAATCGCGAAATCACATCTGAATTATTTCAATATAATGTGGAATAATTAAGTGTTTCCCTTGACGGCTCTCTCCCCACCAACTTCTCCGCTCCTCGCCGGGCGGGTTGTTAAGGGCAGAGCCCTTAAGGGCTTTCTGTGAAACAGCCTGAAACTACTGTTCGACGGCGTTTAGGGGGGCTGGAGCGAAGCGGAAGGTCGCCGAGATGCTCAAGCCGTCTGCAGCTTGCTTTGAAACTAGTTTCAAACAATGCCTTATAAGGCGTTTCAGTTCTTAGAAGCCTGTTGTTTGCATTTCAGAAAGAAAAAACAAGCTGGAAGCGCAAAGATAAGGAGGCAAAAAGAATGAAAAACATCAGGCTGAAGGTAAGCGGCATGCACTGCCAGAGCTGCGAGATGCTCATACGCGACGCGCTTGAAGAGACTGAAGGCGTTGCCAGCGCAGGCGCGGACATGAAAAAGAGCTCGGTGAGTGTGCTTTTCAATGAAGACAAGATAAGCGCAGATAAGATAAGGAAAATAATTTCAGAGCTTGGCTATAATGCAGAGTAAAGGAGATAAAAATGGAAGAAGAGCTTAAGGAAAACGAAAGAAAGTTCATGGCAAATGAGATAAGCCCTGAGCAGTTCCACGCTGAGAAGGCAAGGCTTGAAAGGAAAAAGGCGGAAGCGGATTTTCTTGCGGGCAGGATAAGCGCGGAGGAGTTTGAGACGGGAAAGGCAGGGCTTAATGCTGATGCATTGAAGGAAGCGCCAAAAGAAGACAAGGCGGCAACCGGGGCTGCTGCAACCGAAACAATAATGATAGAAGGGATGCAGTGCCACAGCTGCGAAAAGAGGATAAGGCGCGCGGTTTCGAGAATGCATGGCGTAAAAAGGTGCAAAGCAGACTACATATCAGGCTCTGCAGAGGTTGAATTCAATCCTGAAGACACAAGCACGGAAAAGATAATTGAAAAAATAGAGTCGCTTGGCTATTCATGTGGCGGAAAAAAATCAGTTTCAAAGGCAAAATACGCAGCAATCGGGGCAGGAGTGTTTGTCGCGCTTTTGGGCATATTCTTGGTGCTTAAGAACACAATCGGCTTTAACCTCCCTGACTTTAGCAATAATGTGTCGCTGGGAATATTGTTTCTTGCAGGCCTGATGACAGGCTTCCACTGCGTTGCAATGTGCGGCGGTTTCATGGTTTCATACAGCGCGAAAAACGCAAAAGAGAATAAGTCAGGCTTTATGCAGCACCTGTACTACGGCACCGGCAAAACTTTGTCATACGCTGTTATAGGCGGGCTGTTCGGGCTCTTGGGCTCTTTCATCTCGTTTACCCCGAAATTAAGGGGGGGCATAGCCATTGTTGCAGGAATTTTCCTTGTGCTTTTCGGGCTCAAGATGCTTGACATAATACCCGCATTGAGAAAGATGCAGATAACGCAGCCTGCATTCCTGAACAAAATTAATTCAAGGCTGGGGGGCCACGGCGGGCCTTTTGTTACAGGGCTTTTGAACGGCCTGATGATTGCCTGCGGGCCTTTGCTTGCAATATATATATATGCTGCAGGCACGGGAAGCTTTGTGCAGGGCGCAATGTCGGCAGCGGTTTTCGGGCTGGGAACACTGCCTGTGCTTTTCGGGTTTGGAATGATAGCTTCAATGATAAGCAGCCAGATGACAAGAAAGATACTGAAGTATTCAGGCATCGTAGTCCTGATATTGGGGCTGATAATGCTGAACAGGGGGCTGTCGCTTACAGGCTCTGGCTATGATTACAACTCATTGGCAAGCGGGCTATCTGCAAAGCAGGCAGGAGGCACTGCAGGCACAGCCGGCGCCGACATTGTTGTCAAGGACGGCTACCAGGAAATAAAGATGGATGTTTTAAGCTCAGGCTGGTCGCCGAACAAGTTCGTGCTCAAGAAAGGCGTGCCTGTAAAATGGGTAATAGACGGAAAAGAAATAACAAGCTGCAACAACGCGATCCAGGTGCCGAAGCTCGGGCTGAATTTCAAGATAAAGCCGGGCCTGCAGACAATAGAGTTTACCCCCAATGAGGCAGGCACAATCCCGTGGAGCTGCTGGATGGGCATGATTCCGGGAGTCTTTGTTGTAAAGGACGGCATTGACGTGAAAGACACGGCTGCTGTGCAGGAAGCGCTTGGCAGCGCAACTGTTCCGAAAGGAGGCAGCTGCGGCGGCAGCGGAGGAGGATGCGGATGTGGAGGGAGATAAAAATGGAAGAAAACAATGAACAAATTATGGAACTGAAGAAAAAGCTTATCCACGGCGAGATAACGCTGGAGGAGTATAACAGCTCGCTTAGGGAATATGAAAAAGAAGAAATTGCTGCTGGAGCAGAATCTGATGAGCAGGAAGAAGCTGCCGAAGCGACAGAAGAAGCCGCGCAGCCTGTGCATAACGTGCGCAGCCAGCAAAGAGGAAGCGCCTGTGAGTGCCCCCAAACGCCATACACTCTTTATGCTTTGATTGGAGTGCTTGCGCTGCTGCTTGTGGTTTCTGTGTTCACCAACGGCTTTGGCCTGAGGGCAACAGGAGACTCAGTTGCAGAGATTGCTGCATCAGGATTAGCTGCCGGCCCGCTTGCAGACCCGTCAATAGGTCCTGCAGATGCAAAAGTCACAATAGTTGAATACTCTGACTTTGAATGCCCGTTCTGCCAGAGGGCGGAGGAAACAGTAAAGCAGGTCCTTGATGAATATGAAGGCAGGGTAAGGCTTATCTACAGGAACTACCCGCTCAAGTTTCATAACAATGCGCAGGCTGCCGCAGAAGCAGGCGAGCTTGCCAATGAGCAGGGAAAGTTCTGGGAAATGCATGACAAGATGTTTGAAAACAGGCTCAACCTGAAGGAAAGCGACCTGAAAAAGTATGCAGAAGAAATAGGGCTTGACATGGGCAGGTTCAATGCCGGCCTGGAGTCAGAAAAGTATAAGGCTGAAGTTGACAGGGACATAGGAGACGGCAACAAGCTCGGCGTTGATGGCGTGCCTGCATTCTTCATAAACGGAAAGCCGTTGATCGGCGCTCAGCCGGTTGAGGAATTCAGGAAGATAATAGATGAGGAACTGGCAAAATGAGGCAAAAAAAATGAAAAAAGCATGTATTATAGGCGCGGCATTCATATTCGTTTTTGCTGTTTTATTGCTGGTATTTACCAGCGGATACGACAGTGCGAAAGATGGCGGGACAGAAAGCTCGGCGGATGTAAGGGAATTTGAAGTAAAAGCCTTCAGATTCGGCTATTCCCCTGACACTATAACTGTGAATAAAGGAGACAAGGTGAGAATAATAATAGAGAATACAGATACACTGCACGGCATCAGGATTCCCTCACTGGGGTTAGCTGGAAATGATGCTGTTGAGCTTTCCGCAGATAAAGAAGGCGAATTCGAATGGTTTTGCAATAATATGTGCGGTCAAGGGCATAGGGAAATGAAGGGGAGGTTAGTGGTAAGCTGAAAAAAGCAGGCTTATGCTGTATGACAATGCTTATAAGAAATAAAAACAAGGGATTATACAGTATGGATGTGAATGGTAATCTCTTGGGGAGGATATTATGAAAAAGGAAATACAGATAGCGGGAATGCACTGTGCATCATGCGCGCTGAACATCGAACGAAAATTAAACAAGCTAAATGGGATGAAAAAGGCAAACGTGAATTTTGCGACAGAAAAGGCCACTGTTGAATATGATGAAAATGCCCTGAATGAAGAGGAAATCCCAAAGCTTATTGAAAAGCTGGGATACAAGCCTATTGCAGGCGAAAACAAGAATCTTGCAAAAGGCATTGAAGAAGTTACCCTGGACATAACAGGAATGGAGTCAGAGCACTGCGTGAACATTGTTGCAAACGCGCTCAAGGGCATGAACGGGGTGAAAGAAGCAAAAGTGAACCTTGCAACACAGAAGGCTGTTGTTGATTATTCGCCGCTGAAAGCAAAGGTTGCCGATATGGTGAAGGCTGTTGAGAATGCGGGATACGGCGCAAAACGGGAAGAAAAGGCAGACACTGCAAAGCTCCTGAGGGAACAGGAAATAAAATCATTCCGCAACAAGACAATATTTGCAATGGTGTTCAGCATTCCGCTGCTTTACATTGCAATGGGAATGAATTTTGGGCTTCCGTTTTTTATGATCCCTGAAAAATATACAGCATTGGCTGAGCTTTTGCTTGCAACGCCTGTAATAATATACTCGGGAAGGCTGTTTTACATTAACGGCATGAAGGCGCTCCTTGTAAACAGGGCCGCAAACATGGACACTCTTGTCGCGCTTGGAACAGGCACTGCGTATATTTACAGCCTGTTTTCAACAGCCATGATGTGGGCCGGCAGCGGCTATTCGCTTGAGAACCTTTATTTTGAGGTTGCCGCATTATTGCTGGCGTTCATCCTGCTCGGAAAATTCTTTGAGGCAAAGGCAAAAGGCAGGACATCAGAAGCGATAAAGAAGCTGATGAAGCTGCAGGCAAAGACAGCAATCGTGCTTGTAAAAGGGAAAGAAGTAGTGGTGCCTGTTGACGAGGTTGAAGCTGGCGACATTATAATTGTAAAGCCAGGGCAGAAGATACCTGTTGACGGCATTGTTGTGGAAGGGCATTCGAGCGTTGATGAGTCAATGATGACAGGCGAGTCAATACCTGTTGAAAAGTCAAAAGGGAGCAAGGTTATCGGAGCAACAATAAACATGAACGGCTCATTCAGGTTTAAAGCCACAAAAGTAGGGGCTGATACCGCGCTCTCGCAGATAATAAAGCTTGTAGAGGAAGCGCAGGGAAGCAAAGCGCCTATCCAGAAGCTTGCTGACAAAGTGTCTGCTGTTTTTGTGCCTGTTGTTATGGGAATAGCTGCTGTTTCATTGGTTGCATGGCTTTTCCTCGGCTACGGGTTTGAGTTTGCCCTGACATCATTTGTGGCTGTCATGATAGTGGCATGCCCGTGCGCGCTTGGCCTGGCTACGCCTACTGCAATTATGGTAGGCTCTGGCAAGGGGGCTGAAAACGGCATATTGTTCAAGAATGCAGAGGCGCTGCAGATGCTGCACAAGGCAGACGCAATTGTATTTGACAAGACAGGCACTTTGACAAAAGGAAAGCCTGACGTGACTGATATTGTTGCGTTTAGCGGCAGAGAGAACGATGTATTAAGGACAGCCGCTGTTGTTGAAAAGCATTCAGAGCATCCTTTGGCTTCTGCCATTGTTAACAGGGCAAAAGCGCTGAAGATGAGCCTGGGAAACGCCAAGAATTTCAAGGCAATAACAGGGAAAGGCGTTTCTGCGTCTGTGAACGGGAAGCGCGTGCTGCTTGGCAACAGGGCCCTTATGAAGCAGGAGAAAATCGCTTTTAAGGACGGCGCAATAGAAAAGCTTGAAAACGAGGGCAAGACAGTGATGATACTCGCTGTTAACAGGAAAGCTGCAGGGCTTATTGCTGTTGCAGACACTCTGAAGGAATCTGCTGCTGAAGCGGTTGCTGAGTTGCACAAGCTGGGCAAGAAAACAGTGATGATTTCAGGCGACAACAAAAGGACAGCTGAAGCAATAGCAAGGCAGGTTGGCATTGACTCTGTATTGGCCGAAGTGCTGCCCTCCGGAAAAGCTGATGAAATCAAAAAGCTGCAGCAGAAATACAATGTTGCAATGGTAGGAGACGGCATTAACGATGCGCCTGCCCTGACACAGGCGAATATCGGAGTTGCCATCGGCGCAGGCACTGACGTTGCAATAGAGGCGGGAAGCGTTGTTTTGGTAAAGGATGATTTGCGTGACATTGTAAAGGCAATAAAGCTCTCAAAGGCAACGCTTGGAAAGATAAAGCAGAACCTGTTCTGGGCTTTCTTTTACAATTGCGCTGCAATCCCATTGGCAGCAGGGGCATTTTACCCGTTCACAGGCTGGCTCCTGAATCCGATGATTGCCGGCGCTGCAATGGCTTTCAGCTCAGTAAGCGTTGTAACAAATTCGCTCTTGCTTAAGAAAAGGAAGCTGTAAGCATGAAAAAATGCGGGTGCAGAACAAGATGCCAGTGCAGGTTCCTGCGGTTGGCAGAAGGCATATGCAACAATTGTAAAAGCAGGATTATAAGCAGGATACTGGCGATTTAAATGGCAAATAGGGCCCCGGCCAGCTATAACCGCGTTTCATGGGCTTATGATTTTTTTCTTTGGCCCTTTGAAAAGCTGGTTTTGGGCAAATGGCGCAAACGGTTTGCCGGCATGGCTGCAGGAAGTGTGCTTGAGGTTGGCGTTGGCACTGGAAAGAATCTTCCTTATTACAGCAAGTCTGCCAAAGTAACCGGCATTGACATAAGCAGGGGCATGCTTGATAAAGCCATTAAAAGAAGCAAAATGCAAGGCATTGGATGCAGCCTTCTTTTGATGGATGCAGGGGATATGAAGCTTAAAAGCAGCTCATTTGACTGCGTAGCATGCATGTTCGTGCTCTGCTCAGTGCCTGACCCTGTGAAGGCGCTGCAGGAGATGGCAAGGGTATGCAAGCCAGACGGGAAGATAATAATGCTTGAGCATGTGCTTAGCAGTAACAGGCTGATTGCCTTGTGGCAGAAAATCCACAATCCCATTGCACGATGGCTGTTTGGCGACAACATAAACAGGGATACGAACGGAAATATAAGAAAGGCAGGGCTGAAGATTGTCCTTGAGGAGAATCTTGCATTAAAAGACGTGTTTAAGCTTGTTGTGTGCAGCCCGAATAAAAAGAGGGGCTAAAATGGGCGCTTGGGAAAAGATAAGGCAAAACCATATGCTGCTAATGGCTGTTTGCTGCGGCCTGCCTGTGATTGGGATTTATGCTGCAGTCTACTTTTTCGGCGTTAGCAAGAGTTATATATTCTGGGCCTTTCTTATAATCTGCCCTTTGATGCATTATTTTATGATGAAAGACATGCACAGTGAAAGCAATGAGGGAAAGAAAAAAGGAGGGTGCCATTAAAATGAAAAAGAATGAAGATATGTGCGAAGAAAGAAAGCTAAGCCCGTGGCCGTCGGCTTTGGCTTTGGGGCTGGCGTCAGGTGTTTTATACGCTGTATGTGCAGCCTCGGTCTTGATTTGGCCTGCCGGGAGCGTTAAGTTTTTCAGCTACTGGTTTCACGGCATCGACCTTACAAGAATAGCCAATGCAGGGCAGCTTGGATTTGGCAGCTTTGTTGTCGGGCTCGTAAGCCTTGCGCTTGTGTCAATGGCGTTTGGCGCAATATTTGCAATGTTCTATAACATGTGCTTCAGGCACTGCGCAAAAAGAGGATGGATTAAGTAAAAAGAGGTGGAAAAAATGGCAATGATGGGATACGGCGGAATGATGGGCTTGGGAATAGGCATGGGCTTTGGCCTGGTGTATTTTGCACTTGCGGCCTTTGTCTTTTCAGCTATATTCTGGCTCACTTACAACTGGCTGGTTAAAGGCAATAATAAAAAGAAGTAGCAAGGGCGGATTACACTGGACTCGGCGGGCAGTCTCACTGCGGTTTGGGGCCCTCCTTCGTCCATTGCGATGGACTCGGCGGGAGTCGAACCCACAGTCTCACCATAGCCAATGGTGTGTGTTGCCATTACACTACGAGCCCTTAATAGATAACAAATGAAGTTATCAACGGGTTTAAAAACCTTTTCCATCACTTTTTTCTGCGGACAAATTCCATTTTGAACTGCCGTATTTCTGCTTCTGTCAGCCCTCTTGCAGGATACAGGGCGAAAGCAGCTTTTGCGAACTCCTTT
>DUKS01000005.1:25701-56229 GCA_013329215.1 Nanobdellota archaeon
CTTTTTTTATCATTTCAGAAATAAGTTTTAATGCTTCTGAATATTCCGTAGAAAGCCTCCTTTCTTCTCTGACTGTGTAGAACAATGGGATTATCTTAAAGCCAAAGCAAGTATAATTGCCCAGGCCATATTCTCCATCTGCCAATGCCTGTCTTACATTTTTTACCAACGAAGCCACGCGTTTTGGCAGCCTTGGTGGGGTATAAACAAGCTCTCCGGGATATCTCACTCCTGCGTCAAAAGAGTATTCATCTGCTTCAGCATAAAGGTGCACAACGCACTTTAATTCAAGCCCTTTGCCAACTGAATAATCTCCTTTTTCCTTTTCTCTCAATGCCTGCTCAAGCCGTGAGCCGGCTTGCCTGAGAATGTAATCATTCGCATCAAAATATGTTTTTGTATATCTTTCTGCCTGCTCATAAGTGTCGAATACAAAAACATCTATTATTTTATTTTCTTGGCTTCCGCTTGCCATTGAGAATACTTAAATCTTATTTCTTTATAAGCCTATTTGTTTTTTGCCATGAAATTCAATACCCTTCCCGTAAGGTCCCTTGCCTTTTTGCATTTGTCACCGAAGTACTGCCTTGATTCAGTGAATATCCTTTCAAACTCGCTCTTGCTGCCTTTCTCCACAGCGCTTTCAATCTCTTTCACAGCTTCAAGGTATGCCTTTGCAGTTTCTTTTGAATACGGGTTTTCCATCTCAATGTCTGAATAAAGCTTTTCATCCTGCGCAAGTATCCTGCCTGCTGTGTATAATCTCAGCAAATAAACAGGTGATGAAAGCTTTTCACCCATATCAAGGTTGTATCCTAATTTCTTTAATGCGTATCCAAGCGAGATGTTTGAAATATGCGTAAGCCCCTGTATGACAGCCATGTTCTTATCATGCTCTTCTGCTGAAAGCTCTATTATGTTCAGCCCTAAGCTTTTCAGGAACAGCCTGTACCACTTTGAATTGTTGTTTTCTTTTAACGGGCAGAGTATGAAGTTCTGGCTTTTGAAGCCGACTGTTGAGTCAAACAGCGGATGGCCTCCCAGTATTCCGCACTTTGCCGTCTTCATTGCATCCATCGGCTTTACCTTGATTGAAGTGAAGTCTGTCAAAAGTGCATCTTCTTTTATGTGCGACGCTATTTCCTCTATCACTTTAACTGTTTCCCGTATCGGAACGCTTACAATTATTATATCTGCTTTTTTAGCAGCGTCTATATTATTGCCCCGCCTTCCTGTTAGTATCACTTCACAGCCTTTCTTTTTGAATGCTTCTGCAAACATCTTCCCCATCTGGCCTTTTCCGCCTATGATTGCTATTTTCATTTGTTCTCCATTGTTTCTGTTTGTATTTCTTTTGACTTTTTCATTAGTATTGCAAACAACTGCCTTACAAATTCCTTGTCTTCAAAGCCAAGCTCCTGCATTTTTTCAATCCTTGCCTGCAACAATTCTGATTCCCTTTCCCTGTCCCCCAAAGGCAGATTGAGCTTCTGCTTGATTTCAGCTATTTCCTTAGCAATCCCAAGCCTTTTTGCAGCTAGCTGAAGAATCTCATTGTCTATCTTATCTATCTCTTCCCTTGCCTGCTTTAGTTCCATCAGGAAATAGACATCCCTTCCTGTATATATTGTTTTTCATGCAAACCTTTAAAAGCCGCGGCTTTCTTTTGAGTGTAAAATGATAATCACGCTTAAGGGAAATATAACCGGGGAGCAGTATATCTCGCTCATTGGCAGGATAAAGGATAGGGGGCTTGAGCCACATATTGACAAAGGCAGTTCAAAAATAGTTATCGGCCTTAGGGGAGATACAAGCGGCATTGAAACAGGCTATTTCATGGTAGATGGTGTTGAGAATGTAACAAGTGTTTCAAAAAAGTATAGGCTAGTTTCAAGGGGATCTCATCCTCCTGATTCTGTTATTGATGTTTCAGGCGTCAAAATAGGAGGCGGGTATTTTGCAGTAATTGCAGGGCCCTGCTCTGTTGAAAGTGAAGAGCAGCTGTTTGCAGCTGCAAAGGCTGTAAAAGATTCAGGCGCTCTGCTCTTAAGGGGCGGCGCATTCAAGCCGCGCACTTCACCCTACGATTTCCAGGGATTGGGGGAGAAAGGGCTTGAGCTTCTTGTAAAAATGCGCGATAAATTCGGGCTTCCTGTTGTAACAGAGATAATGGGAATTGAGCAGATTGAATTGTTCAGGAAGTATGGCATCGACATGTACCAGGTTGGCGCAAGGAGTATGCAGAATTTCGACCTTTTGAAAGCATTGGGCGGCATTGGAAAGCCTGTGCTGTTAAAGCGGGGATTGTCAGGAACAATAGAAGAATTGCTGTCGTGCGCAGAATACATTGTTGCAAACGGCAATCCTAATGTTGTTTTATGCGAAAGAGGAATAAGGACGTTTGAAACATCTTACAGGAATACATTGGATTTAAATGCAGTCTGTATTGTAAAAAGGGATTCGCATCTTCCTATTATAGTGGACCCAAGCCACGGAACCGGAGTTTTGGAAATAATACCGCCGATGAGCTGTGCGTCAGTTGCAGCAGGCGCTGATGGATTAATGATAGAAGTGCACCCAGACAGGAGCAAAGCATTGTCTGATCCAAACCAGCAATTGTCTCCTGAAGAGTTTTGCAGGCTGATGAAAGAGATACCTGAATTCGTCAAGGCGAGGAGAAAGATAGAGAAGCTCAGAAAGGCGTCGGGTGAAGATAGGTGAGATACTACATTGCATACAAATTCCGGTTAATCAGGTTATAATCAATGCATTTGCAGAATTAAAGAAATGCGACGGATTTTTTGCTTTTGTTGAAAGCGATGAAAAAAGCGAGGGGCTTTTGCTGGAAGCAGGCTATACAAAGGCATTGGGCAAGAGGATAGTGCTTGCAATCAAAAAAGGCGTTAATTTGAGATTCTTGAGGGCAATTGCAGACAAGGTTATTGCATTTGAAAGCCTTGATGAGTTAAAGGGTAAGATAAAAGAAACGCTCTGATTACTCTTTCTCTTGCCTTATGACTGCGGGGTCGGCTTTCTCAAAAGGTAATCCCCCTGCAATGACTTTCTTCAGCGTTTGGATTAGCGCATCAGCCCTTGCCTGCCTCAGGGGGCATATTCAAGCATCCACATGAAAGCAGGCACAACGGCTATTTTTTTATTATTAACTTTTATCTCCTCGGACTGCTCATAAGTCACTATCATCCCTTCTTTAAGGCCGAATTTGCCCATAGCTTCCAGAAGCCCATTAATCTCCCTTTCCCTGTTGCCCTTGCCCAATGAATAGCAGACCTGCACTGCTTTTGTTATCTTGGACCCTTCCTTTATGACAAAATCGCATTCAGACTTGTTTGAGTAATAGTACACTTCCTTGCCTTTTCTCTTTAATTCGATGAACACGGCATCTTCAAGAACTCTCCCCTTGTTTTCAGAAAAGTTCAGCCCGCATATATTATGGAATGCGGAATCCACAAGATAAATCTTTCTTGGGGAATTAAGCTGCTGCTTTACAGAATATGAAAATCTCTGCAATTCAAAAAACAAATACGCATTTTGCAGGTAAGAGATATATTCCTTGACAGTTATCGCATTTGACAGGCCGAGAGAGGTTTTTAGGGAATTGTAAGTGAATGGAGATGCAATACTTGTGCCGAGCATGTTTACCAGCTCTTTTATTACCTTCTGCTTCCTTATTGCATACCTTACTATCACGTCTTTGTACAGTATGTTCTCATATACATTCCGGATATAATCCTTATCCAGGTTCTTAAGGTATTCTGGAAGGCCGCCCACAGCCATGTATTCCTCAAACAATTTCAGGAGCGCCACCCTCTTTTCGGCAATAAAAATATCATTCTTGCTTCGCTTTACTTTCTTAAATTCCAGGAACTCCCTGAATGAAAAAGGGAAGATTTCAAACGACTTGTACCTGCCTGTCAGCCTAGTCCCGAATTCCCTGCTGAGAAGCGAAGCGTTAGAGCCGGTGATTATAACCTTCTTGCCCTGGTCCTGCAGCCTCCTTACAAATGTCTCAAACTTTTCTATATTCTGCACCTCGTCAAAGAAATAAGTTCTTGCATTCCCGTAAGACTCTATAAGCACCTCATTAAGCAGCTCGAAATCCTGCGCCCTGAAATCCAGGAACCTTTCGTCTTCAAAGTTGGCGTAGCACCACCCGCCAGAAGACTGCATAATCTCCTTAAGCAGGGTTGACTTGCCGCATCTTCTTATCCCTGTAAGCGCCAATACCCTGCTGTCTGCAAGCCATTTCCGTAGTTCTGCAAGAAGCTCCCTCTCCACAATCTCTATTTTCGGGAAAAGGTCCTTTTTCTGCCCTTCTACAATCTGCCTTAGGATCGCTTTTTCCATACTAATTAGTAATTAGTACTTATTTATAAATGTTCTCATTGGCAATTAGTATGTAAAAGGGCATCGTTTTACTCTTTCTCTTCCTTCTCAGGCGCCTTTGGCACGACAGGAGCCCCTGCCTTCTCAAACGACAATTCGCCTGCAATGACTTTCTTCAGCGTTTGGATTAGTTCATCCCCCTTTACCCTTACCTGCTTCATGGAATCCCTGTCCCTGAGAGTTACTGTGTTGTCGTTTAAAGAATCATAGTCAACAGTAACTCCGTACGGGGTTCCAATCTCATCCTGCCTTCTGTACCTTCTTCCAATGCTGCCTGAGTCGTCAAAGAACATCTTGAACTCTTTTCCAAGCTTTGAATAAAGCTCGCTTGAGTATTCTGGTATGTTGTCCTTGTTAACCAAAGGGTACATTGCAACTTCAATAGGCGCAAGCAGTGAAGGAAACGCAAACAATGCCCTTTCAGGCTCTTGCCTGTAAAACAGGTCCATTACAGCCCAGACATTTCTGTCGACACCGAAGCTAAGCTCAAGCACATGCGGTATGAAGCGCTTGTCTCCTATGACCACTTCAAGGTTTTCGCCTGAATGCTCCTGATGCCCGCCTAAATCATGATTTGTCCTGTAATGCACCCCTGCAACTTCCTTGAAGCCGCCCAAAGTGCCCATGTCCAGTTCAATATCAAAGTGCAGCTTGTTGTAGAAAGCGCGCTCTTTTTCATCCAATTCCCTGAACCTGAATTTCTCAGCCGGTATTCCGAGCAGGCTGAGGTAAAACTGCTGGACTTTTGCCATGTTGTATGCATAGAACTTTGGTATCTTCAATTCCCTGTTTGCCTCTTCGCATGTGATTTCTGTTATTTTTCCTTCACTTGCATCTTTTGCAAGGCATAATCTTAATTTGTAAGCTTTTACAAAGTCCCAGTTCTCTGCCTCGTTAATCCTGTCAGGGTCAAAGAATATCTGCAATTCAGCCTGCGTGAACTCCCTTAACCTGAAAAAGCCCTGCCTTGGCGAGATTTCATTCCTGTACGCTTTTCCCACGACAGCCAATCCGAAAGGTATCTTCTTTCTTAACGCCTCAAACTCCCTTTTGAACGCAAGATACGGGCTTTGTGCGCTTTCCGGTCTTAAATACATAATGTCTTCTCCTGTTGCCCCCACTTTCATCTCAAACATCATGTTGAACCATTTGACAGGCATCAATGCTGAGCCGCATCTTGGGCAGAGAAGCTTGTTGTCATCTATTAATTTGGTTAATGCTGCTTCATCCAGGCCGCCCACGTTTGTCTTTAATGCATCTTCGATTAATTGGTCAGCCCTGAACCTGAAATGGCATTTTGAGCATTCTGTCAGGGGGTCATTGAAGTGCGCCAAGTGCCCTGAGCCTTCAAACACTTTCTTCGGCATTATGTGGCAGTCGTCTATCTCAAAGTAGGACCTGGACAATCCCAGGAAGTAGTTCCTCCACAGGTTTTCCCAGTTGTGCTTTAATCTTGTCCCCAAATGTCCGTAAGTCCAGAAGCCTGCTTTTGCCCCGTATATTTCAGCTGACGGGTAGAAAAATCCCCTTTTTGCAGCTATCATCATGATAGTGTCTGACTTATTGGGTCCTTTTGGTGATTTCTTGTCTTCTGTCATAGGTATGAATGGAGATTATGAGTATTTAAAAGGGTTTCGTTGGGCATAGAGGAAGGCAGTTAAGGGCCCTGCCCTTAAGAACCCGCACTTCAAGAATTGTTTGCTAAGTCCTTGCATGAAAGGCTTTGCCCGACCCGGCGCGGACGACGGAAGAAGAAATTGCTTTCCGGCACTGCCGTAAATATGCTGTTTTTAACGCAGTTTCCATCCTGTTTTTCCGCCCAAACATTCTGCTTTTACAATCCGAATGAAAAAACACGTGTTTTTTCCAAGAAAACTTTATGAACAAAAGAATCTAACCGGTCTCTAAAAGCAGCAACCGGAAGCTATATAAACCTAAGTTAATATCAATTAACTATGGTTAATATATATAAACTAAAGTTAACAAATCTCCAGCAGGAGATTTTAAGGCTGCTGTTCATAAAGGCAGGGACAAGCCTCAACCAGAGGGGAATCGCAAGAATGCTTGAAGTGTCACAGCCGGCTGTGATGAAGGCAATCCCGCAGCTGGAAAAGGAACAATTCATTAAGGTAGAGCAAGACAAGGAGTCAAAAAGGTGGTCGATTGAATTGAACAGGGATAACCGCAGGGCACTTCAGCTAAAGAGGGCTGACAATTTAAAGCAGGTTTACGAGTCAGGACTCGCTGATTTCCTTGAAAATGAGTTTGCAGGCGCAGCAATAATCCTGTTTGGCTCTTATGCAAGAGGGGAGGATACAGACATCTCGGACATGGATATTGCCATAATCGGAAGGAAGGAAAGGCACATTGATAAACCTCTATCGGTGTTTGATAAAATGCTTGAGCGCACTATCCACCTTAGCTTCTATGATTCGTTTGAAAAAATACACAAGAACCTAAAGGATAATGTATGCAACGGTATTGTGCTTGCAGGAAGTGTTGAGCTATAATGGCCAATTTTGATGAGTTTATAAGAACAAGAGCGGTAGTAAGGCAAAGCCCTGACAGGCCAAGGGCGGAATTCTTGGTAAAAGAATCAGCGAACAGTTATTTTCATCTTCTTGAAATGATAAGCAAAATAAGCATTACTGACAGCAATGCAAATGATTACATTAAGTCCTGCTATGACATAGTTATGGAGATGATAAGGGCAAAAATGCTCCTTGGCGGCTATAAGGCTTCAGGCAAGGGGGCGCATGAGGCGGAAGTGTCTTATATGCGGAATATTGGCTTTAAAGAGGCAGATGTACAGTTTGCAGACCAGATAAGGTATTTCAGGAATGGAATGCTGTATTACGGGACAATTCAAAACAAAGAATACGCCGAAAAAGTCATTGAATTCACAAAGAGGATTTATCCAAAACTAAAACGAATTCTTGCTGCAAGTATATAGAAAACAATCTCTCCACGCCGGATGCCCGCCTACAGCGGCAAATCCGAGATATTCACCACACTGTGCGGGAACTTGTCATAATCCTCTATAGCCATGCGTAAGCATGCAGTGTTCACCCAGCACTCAATGTCTGGAAAGTTCTCAAGCTGGTTAAAATCCAGAGTGTCAAACACGAATATGAAAGCCTTCTTTCCCTGCTTTTCAAGCTCTTTCTTCAGCTTTTCAGCTTCCTTCATCCGGCTCTGCCCTTTCTTTGAAGAAACAAGTATGCCTATCTTGTTTGCATTAAGGAATATTGCATAGCCTGCTGTTATCTTCCTTTTCCTTGTTTCAATGTCTGAAGAAGACACTTCAGAAAGATTCCCTGCAATCGGGTCAAGAATAAGAACCCTTTTCCCTGTTTTCATCGCAACCTGCACAGGATGGAAATTGCCAGAGCCTATGAAGATGAATGCGTCAACCTTTTTGGCTATTTTCAAGGCGTTTGAAACATCACAGCCCAATACCTGCCCGCCGATAACCGAGTTTTTCAGCGCGTTCTTAGCTTCTGGGAGCAAATGCAAATGCTGGGCAGTTGTCAAAAGCCCTAACTTTCCTTCAAACTGCACATTCCGGATTAATTCAGTAATACTCGCTTTGCTTTTTGCCGTTATGAAAAGCGTTTTCATGCTGATATTGCAGCCTGTTTTGTCTTATAAATGCTTTGCAGTGCCTTAAAAAGCTCATTCGAAAGCTTTATATACCAATTATTTCTGCCAAATAGTAACAAAAAATGATTATAGGGGGTATAAAATGGAGAAAGACATGAGAATAAACGGGCTGCATTTGGCTCTTGCATCAAAAGAGATGAGAGCAGACCAGGGCTATGTGGAGCTTGAGGCAGAAGAGAATGGTGACGGCATTTTTGAATGGACCGCAGGCGCTACTGTATTTTACAGCCCTGAGAAATGGTTCTCATTGGCCATGAATGGGGTCGGAAGCTCTCCTTTAGAGGGATTATACAACAAATTAATAGGAAAGAGCTATTATATGCCGGCATATGGCAGCCCGCTTGAGAATAAAGGCGGCATTATCCCGCGGATATCAGAGGGAAGATGGAGGACAGATTTTTCCCTGCCCTTAATAATACCAGAGAATCCACTTCCTGAAAGGCAAATTATTTCTGAAGAGAGGCCTAATCGCGGTTTTTTCGATGATGGAATATGGGGCAGGCGCGAAATAAGAGAATTGTATAGAACTGAGCGAGCAGAAATCCCGGCAATGCCTGAACAGGCAGACCGCGCAGGAGTAGAAAGTATGTATAGTAAAGACGCCTTCAGAAGGTTTCTTGAAGAAGTCGGGCGCGACCCAAAGAAATTCAAGTAACCGGAAATAAACAAAATGGCAATATTTAAACAAGACGGAAGGATAGAAGACCTTAGCAATGCGCTCTTTTTCACGCAGTTTATGAGGCTGAACAGCGGCCATATAGAGATTGAAGCAGAAGAGAAAGAGGGTATTTTTGGATGGACCGCAGGCGCTACTGTATTTTACAGCCCTGCGAAGGAGTTTCTGCTGAATGTAGGCATTAGTGACAGGCTATTAGGCATGTACAAGGGAGGGCAATAAAAATGGAAAAAGACGAAGTAATTGAAGGTTTAGACATCGCGCTTGCAAGCGTGGGCTTTATGAATCCTGTGAGGGGGTATGTTATTCTTGAGGCAGAAGACAATGGAAACGGCTTTAAATGGAGTAACGGCGCTGTTGTGAATTACTGCAACTGGAAATATAATTACCTTGAATGGACAGGGCTTTATGCCGGTTTTACAGAGCCAAGGCGCGACCAGGCTATGATGAGCAGGGAAGAGGCAGAAAGAATGTGGTGCTCATGGGCTAAAAGTGAAGCTGAAGCATTATTGCTTGGAAGGCCAGAAACAGATGAAGTCCCGGTCAGTGTCCTGCATGAAGCAGAGCACTATCGGGGCATAGGAGGAAAATAAAATGAGAGCTTATATGTTAAGGCCAAACGACGCGATTATATTTGAGCAAAACAAGGCAGGATACTCTTTCCTGTGCAATGCAAGCACCGGAACAGGCCTGTTTCCGGCTCTGCTTTTGAGGCAGGGCGGCTTAACAGCCCTTGTGCCAGTGCCATCCGCAGGCATGACAGAGGACCAGATAAGGGCGGGCCACGCAAAGCAGCTCGGCATACCAGAGGACAGGCTAAGGGTCTTAACAGATGCGTATGCAGACAAAAATACACAAATGGTAAAGGATATAGCTGCTGTCTTTGTAAAGACAGGCGACCTTGAAGGCATTCTGCATAGAAACCCCGAGCTAAGGGCGCTCCAGATGTGAATTATTCCCTTTTTTTATTCATTTTCTTTTCCAATACATAAAATACCAATATAACAGAAGCGCCAACGGCATCTGCGATAATATCATACACTGAGAACACTCTCCCAGGCACAAAAAGCTGGTGTATCTCATCTGAAACCCCGTACAGCGCAGTTATTGCAACAGACAGCACGTAAGGGTGCTTAACAATATAATGCTTCAAAGCCCTCAGCAATAGCATTGCAAGTATAAAATACTCAAACGCGTGCTCCAGCTTGTCAAGCAGCAGAAACGCCATCCCTGCGGACGGCGGATTGGGCATTGAAGAAAAATAGAATATGGCAGCCGTATACAATAAAACAGGCATTGCATACAGGTAGAAGCTTCTGAATCTCATTTCTTGGCCTTTTTCGGCTTTAATGGCTCAACAACAGCCTTCTCAGAAATAATCGCGGAATTCCCGGAAGGGTCCTCAATAATAATTGTCAAAGCCCCTTCGCCGCACTTGGCGTTCCATATCTTTTTCAAAAGGTTCTTGGCCCTTGTCTTGACAGCAGCGTCATCCTCTTCCTCTGCTGCTTTTTTCTCACCCTGTATTATCTTTTCAAACTTGTCAATCAGGCCCTCTGTGTTTGAGACAAAGCCGATGGAATTCTCTCCCGGGGTCATGTCAGCCTTCAGCTCAGGTATGGTAACCTTAGCTTCCGAAGACTTTACAAGCCTTACCTTAAGGTCAGCTTCCTTCTCAACCTTAAATGTGATTTTGCACGGCTCTTTTGTCTCTGCAGCCTCTACATCAGATTTAAAGAACCCGCAATTAGAGCACTGCATTGAGTATATGAATGTCTTTCCGAAATAAGGTATGTCCTGCTCATCCTCTATCAGGGTGAGCTTCTTCTCGCCGCACATTGGGCATTTCTCGCCATCAATCTTATCCATTTTCGTTCACTCAAAACTTACCTTCGCTTGAACTCGGTAAGCATACAAGAAAAGGCATAAACAGAGGTTTATATAATTTTTGCTGCTGGAATATAGAGAATTCTGGGGCTTATAAAGCATATTTGGCAGAATTATCTAATGGATAATTCTGCAAAGAGCATATCATAAGAGGCAGAATTATCCATATGTATTTTTCACGGTTGCATTCCCATGCGCTGCATGTATTCAGTCACCTGCGCCACAAGGCCAAGATTATGTAGCCTGGAATAAGCCGCCCTTGCCTCAAGCAAATGGGCTTTTCCTGTTTCAGAATCGCCGTGGACAGTGTGGTATAAGCCTATGTTAAGCTCAGCCTCTGCAATCAAAGTGTCCACCAGCCCGAACGCTTTTAACGCAGCATCCAGCTGGCCGCGCTCGCCAAGCAAAACAGCGTGCCTCCTCTCTGTTTCAGCCATGCCAAGGTTTTGCGCAGCCTCGTCAAGCGCAGCAGTCTGGCTTTTCAGAATCTTTGCCAGCTTTCTTTCAATCAGTATCATGCTTTCTCCATGCTTTTAACAGCATCTTCAAGCTTCTTTACCTTTTCCTTTGTTCTAAGCAGCTTTTCATTAGCTTCAGCAACAAGCATTTCAACGTATTCCCTGCTTACAGCTGATTTCTCAACTATTGTTTCAACCCTTTCGCTGCCGCGGATTTCCAGCACAGGCTCGTTTCCTAAAGTTACAATGCCCGAGTGCTTCATCCCGACAGCCCTTGCAATCTCCAAAAGAGTTTCAGCTTTTTCAATGGAATCGCACCTTACATGGATTATTACAGGCTCCTGCATGAACCACACTTTGCCTTCGGTTTTCTGCAGTGCATCCCACACTTCAGAAGCTTTTACAGCATAATGAGACTTGAACAGCCATTCTGTTTCCTTCTTGCCCTGCCTATTAAGCAAAGTAATCCTGCCTGAGCACGAGCTTGTCGTCTCATAGCCTCCGGCAGAATTTATCAAATCCAGAAGATGCTTTATATCCTCATCTATAAACCCCTGCGGGGACTTGTCTTTCTTCATAATCCTGCATAATGATGCTTATTTTATAAACCTGATGCCGCAATATTTAAAAACAGAGTTCCCTTTTGGTTTTCCAATGGACATTGCCTCATTGGTGCTGATTGTAATCGGGCTTGCATTGTTTGAAACAATAAACAGCATTGACAATGCGGTAATAAACGCAGAAGTCCTCGGCACAATGTCCCCGAAAGGAAGGAAATGGTTCCTTATATGGGGCCTGCTGACTGCAGTTTTCCTTGTAAGGGGATTATTGCCATTAATAATAATCTGGGGCGCAAACCCCTCCCTTGGCTTTATCGGCTCGCTGACTGCAACATTCAGCTCAAACCCAATGGTGAAGGAAGCGATGGAAGCGTCAGCGCCAATCCTTTTGAGCGGAGCAGGCATTTTCCTTTTGTTCCTTTTCTTCCACTGGCTGTTCCTTGAAACAAAAAGTTACGGCCTGCACAGGACTGAAAGGTTCTTTGAAAGGCAGGGAGTGTGGTTCTTTGCAATAGTTTCAATAATATTGGCTGTTACAGTATGGTATTCGTTGAAGCACAGCCCTATGATGGCGTTTGGCGCTGTCCTCGGCTCAACAGCATTCTTCATAACCCACGGCTTTAAGCAGAACGCAGAAAAGATGGAAGAGCAGCTTCTGCACAAAGGCAGCGGGCTGAATGACATGAGCAAGATAATGTTCTTGGAAGTGATTGACGCTACATTCTCAATAGATGGCGTGCTTGGTGCTTTTGCTTTCACACTGTCAGTCCCTTTAATTATACTGGGAAACGGGCTCGGCGCACTGGTCGTGAGGCAGCTGACGATAAGCAATATTGAAAGGGTAAAGAGGTATAAATTCCTGAAGAATGGCGCAATGTATTCTGTGTTCGTGCTTGGCATGATAATGCTGCTTGACAGCTTTGGAATGCACATACCCGCATGGCTCTCGCCTGTCGCGACATTCTTTGTAATAGGCTATTTCTTCTGGCGCTCAAAGAAAGCGCTTAATGCAGCTATTTCTGCAAAATCTTAAGCAATGCCGACTCTTTGTTCTTAAAGAATGCCCTTAAAGGCGTTATTTCCAGATTGCCAACAGATGCGGTCTCTCCAAGCTTTATTGTAACCTCATCAGAAGAAACCTCAGGCACGAGCACCCTTACCCTGATGCTGCCAAAGCTATCAGTGGACACATAATTAACCTGCACTGTATTCCCCGCAACAGAAACAGGCCTGCCTTTCACAATAAAGTATTCATTCTCTTTTGGTACAAATTCCTGTATGTGCAGCGTAACGCTCCTGTCTGTATTGAAGTTAATGGCTGTCAACTCAAATTCCATGCCATTGTATATTTCAGGGCTTTTTGTGCCGAAGAGATTCAGTCTTGAGCCGTCAGGGAACAAGAGGTTCACTGTGCTGCCGCCGCTTGTTATGTCTTCAACAGCCATTGAATTTCCCTTATAGCTTATGCCATCGCCTTTTCGTATGATGAACGTGTTGACATCAGTGTTTACAGGCAACGGGGGCAGCTCTTCCTCAACAACAGGATAGGGTGCAGGCATCTCAACAGGCGGCAGTTCCTGGTCTTCTTGGGCGCACGCTGACGAAAGCAACGCTACAACCAAAACAATTGGTATGAATAATTTCATTATATCCCCCGTATCTGCACGCCGACAGGCTGGCTTGCTTCATACACAATGCCGCCAGGCATATGCATTTTTATGAAAACTCCGCCATAGGGAGAATCAGTTGGCAAAGTGCTTATTGATTCAAATGGTATCCTGATGCCCCTGTCAGTCATGATATCATCAGTGATATGGCCGTACTCCCAGCTGTCTATTGTAACTGTGCTGCTGTAAACCATCCTGTCCTTGACTTCTATGGCATTTTCATTAAACTTTGTAGTCCAGACTTCAATGTCCACGCCAATCTCAGTGCCTTCATACTGTACAGTCTCTTCATTTGCATCTTTCAATTTCGGATAAACAATAATCCCGTCTACATTGGATTCTGAATCCCAAGTAGCAGGCACTGCATCAACATAAGCGTGGGTGACTGCTGAAAGCGCGCCTTCTGCGTTTTCCTGAATAGCCTGCCCTCCGGATACTTCAGAACCATTTGCCTCAGTTTCAGGCGCGAAGCTTTCTCCAGAATCTCCTTCAGGCGTTTCGCCTGTCTCAGAATCTCCTGTTTCATATCCCGAAGTAGCGCTGCTTCCGCAGCCGCTTATGAAGGCTGCGCCAGCAACCAGAATCACGCATAAGGCCAGTGAATATAATTTCATGTTGAATAACAGTTCTTCTGCATTTAAATAGATTTCTTTTTGAAAAAGGAAAATAAGCAGGTGGTAGGACTCGAACCTACGAATAATCGGTCTGCAGCCGATCGCCTTAGCCGCTTGGCTACACCTGCAACCTTTTCTACAATTCTCTCATCATTTATAAGCGTTGCCATTGCCTGTTTTCAGGGCGGCTTTCTAAAGCATAAGCGCCGCTTTCAGGCACAGAAATTTATTTAAACAGATGCCATTACTATTAAAGTCGATGGTAAAAATAGGGATTATAGGCGGCTCAGGGCTTGATGACCCAAAAATCCTGAAAGACGCAAAAGAAACAGAGATTGAAACGCCTTACGGAATGCCGTCTTCAAGGCTGACAGAAGGCACGATAGAAGGAGTGCAGGTAGCGTTAATAGCAAGGCACGGCAAAAAGCACCAGTTTCCGCCCACAAACGTAAACTACCGCGCAAACATCTGGGCTTTGAAAAAAGCAGGATGCACGCATATATTAGCGACAACCGCAGTCGGAAGCTTAAGGGAAGAAATAGGAAGGGGAGACTTAGTAATACCAGACCAGTTCATAGACTTCACAAGGCATCGGATCATTACATTCCACGAAAGCTTTGAGAATGGAGCTGTCCACACGCCCATGGCAGAGCCGTTTTCAAAGGAATTGAGAAATATTTTAATACAAACGTGCAAAGAATTGAAATTAAAGCATCATGAGAAAGGCACTGTTGTCACAATAGAAGGCCCAAGATTTTCAACAAAGGCGGAAAGCAGGATGTTCAGATTATGGGGCGCTGATATTATCAACATGTCAATAGCTCCTGAAGCAGCCTTGGCGAATGAGGCAGGAGTTCCTTACGCAGCTGTTGCAATGAGCACTGATTATGACTGTATTTTTGATGATATGCCCCCAGTTACATGGGAAGATATACTTAAGGTGTTTGGACAGAACGTAGAGAAGGTAACTAATGTCTTACTTGCAGCCATACCTAAGATTAAATAGTTAAATTAGGTAAAAAACCATATTGCTGTTTTAATTCCGAATAGTCTTTGGGTATGATTCCAAATTCTATATCTTTCTTAACTTGGCAAGGTATTTTCAGGCCATAAATCCAAGAACGATAAGTTTCCCAATGCATCTTCATTTCTTTTGCAGAACTTCTTAAACTCTTTTTAGAAGAAAGCCAATGCCTTAATACAAGCCAATATTTCTCTTTTTCATGTGCTTTACATCCTTGCAAATATTCCACTGCTTTCCTTAATTTATCCCCCTTATATCCTATTGAAAACCCGATAAGCTTATAATATTTTTCGAGATTTTCTACAAGTGAGATTAAAATTTGGTCTGAACCCTTTTTTCTCTTAAGATATTTGCTTTGTATTCCTAAATCAAAAAGCAGGCTCATTATTTGTAAAAGCATTTTTTCATTATTTTGTGTAAGAACAATTTGTCTTCTATGTTCAATAACATCGACACTGCCTTCAGAATCAAAAAATCCTCGGAGAAACCTTGCTTTTATATTATTGTCCCCTTTTAGAACAAAAAGAGGGATTTCTTTGTTATTACTAGTCATATTGCTTATCCTTTTTACTATTAAAGTGCTATATGCAAAACAATTGTAGTAATATTTATTATCTAAAGGCGCTTTTATGCTATATACTCGTTCTACAAGATGTTTGAAATTTTGGCAGAAATCAAGTTCACGCACTCTTAATCGCAGGTATCCTCTTTGCGTTGCTATATGCCCGTCTCCAAGCATAATGCCTATAATCTCCGCTTCGTCAAGAATATCCTCGTAACTTGTAGGCTCTCTTATTGGCTTTGGCTTACCGCACATATAAACAAAGTAATTTGTCGGTTTAAATACCCTGTGCGCAAGGATGGCAAGTGGCAAATGGATAGCAAATATTTTTAAATAAGGCTCCCTTTTTCCATAGAAGGTAAAATAAATGGATTCACTAAAATCAAAAATACGCACAATCCCGCACTTCCCGAAACAGGGAATCATGTTCAGGGACATAACCACACTTTTAAAAGATGCGCAGGGCTTCAGGAAAGTAATAGATGAATTAGTGCAAAGATACACGGGCGTTCCAATAGATGTTGTTGTAGGCTTGGAGTCAAGGGGCTTTATCATAGGGGGAGCACTGGCGCATCAGCTTGGCAAGGGCTTTGTGCCTATACGGAAAAAAGGCAAGCTGCCGGGGGAAAAGGTAAGCCACGAGTATGAGCTTGAATACGGCAAAGACGTTATGGAAATTCACAGGGATGCAATAAAACCCGGGGATAAAGTGCTGATTGTTGACGATCTTTTAGCTACCGGGGGCACTGCTTTGGCAGCTGCCGCATTGATAGAAAAGCTGGGCGGGAAAGTCGTTGAGATGACATTTATCATTGATTTGCCTGAAGTGGGCGGCGGTAAAAAGCTGAAAGAGAAAGGGTATAAGTTCTTCTCACTTGTAGAGTTTGAAGGGGAATAAGAAAGAAAAAAAGAATAATGCCTTTAAGCAGGCACTATCTTAAGTATCGCATACTGTTTCTGCTTGTAGAACGGGCTCTTAAGAGTTACTGCAAGCGTTCCTGCATTGACTGTTTCGCCAAGCTTAACCCTGTATTCAATCCCGCCAACATAAACATATGCAGATTCCTGGTTCCTGCTGTCAACCTGCACAGCCCCAAGCGTCAGTTGTACATTATTGACAGTCACAATCTCATCTTTCAAAACAAGGTATTCGCCCGCTTCAAGCTTCAGCGGCCTTATCCTTAACTTTATTGAATTGGCTGTGTTGAAATTGTTCTCAACTATCTGGTATTCAATATTGTTCAGGATTTCAGGCTTGTTGACTGCATAAAGGTGGTACCTGATGGGGTCAATGTACATTGTGGCATAATTGCCCTGGTTTGTCAGGTCCTCGATTATGATTTTTTGTGACTTGTATGTAATCGTGTCGCCTTCTTTTACGTCAAAGAACTGCTCGTCTGCATTCGTTGCTGCCGGTGCAGGAGTTTCGGCAGGCGCCTCTTCAGGGGCCGGTGTTTCTTCGGCGGGTGTTTCTGCCACCGGCTCTTCAACAGGAGATTCGGGCGCTTCTGGAGCAGGCGTTTCCTCTACAGGAGTTAGCCCTCCCGCAGGCGCGGCTGGTTCAGCAGCTTTCTGCTGCGCGCATGCTGTAACAAGCACAGCAAGCACCATCAAAACAAGTATTAGTTTTCTCATTGTATCACCTCATTGAAATATAACCTAATTAATGTCCCTAATGGTTTATTAATCTTTTGCAGGCTGAAAAGGCATTCTATTCAACCACACTTTCAGGAGATGAATCTTCAGTCAGGGTCGCTGCATCCTGCAGCTCACTATCTCCCAAAAACACTTCATCGGATGTGGAGTTTGTTTCCAGGTTTGTTGCAGCATACCACACGCCGTAGCCCAGGATCCCGAAGAGCATTGCAAGCACAAGAATAATGAGCAAACCAACTGCAATAACTTTCTTCGCAGTGCTCCACGGCTTAAGCTTTGCAATCTTGGGCTTGTATTTGAAAATATTGGCATCCATCAGCTTTTCAAAGTTAAACAGGCTGAAATACTTTCCAAACACGCTCAAAGGCAGTGAAAGCATTGATACGCCAAGTATGAATACAAGCAAAAACACAACGCCAACAACAGCCGCGAGTATCGCGAAAACAAGATTTAGGCCTATTATCTTGTGCAACAGGAACCCAATGCCAAAGACAACAGCACCCGCAATAAGCAGGGCTATCAGGCTTGCGAGCGCTATCAAAACCCCAACAATGGCTATCCCAAGGTTGAGGGCCAGCCTTGAAAGGAAATAAACAAGCGTTGCAGCCTTATTCTTAAGTATGTAAGACCATACCTGTTTGAGCGCATAAAGAGCTGAAACATCATTCATGTACATGAAAGGTATTACAAAATCATTAAAGAACAGCAGCACAATCCACAGCAGAAGGATGTATGCAACAGCGGCTGTTATTGAAAATACTATATAGCCGGTGCTTATCGCGCTCAACGCGCCGCCAAGGTAAAGGATATGCAGGTAAGGGTAAGCCAGCGCGCCCAATACAGCGATTGTGAGCACGTCAACCAGTAACAGGAACCAGAACAATGAAAATCCTTTTGCATGGTTTTTCCTGAAGCTGAACTCTGATTTCTTATTAAGCAATGCCTCAAGAAGGACAAAACTGAAAACACTGCCTATGTAAGTAAGCAGTGTGCCCAATGCAGAAATCAATAGAACCATTATGCCGATGAACCCGAGATGCTCCCTGAAAAAAGTCTTTGCTTTTGCGCCAAGCTCCCCCACCAGTTCGCCGGTGAGCTGGCTGTTGCTGCTGTAATTGAAGTTTGCGCTGCCTGTGTTTATTCCTGCCCAGCTTGACAGTATTGTGATTACCAGCAGCTTAAGCCATTCCTTGAACTGGAAAGGGAACAGCCTCTCTTTTGTTTTGCTTATTGATACTGAGACTAAGTCAAATGCATTCCATTTCATAAGTATATTGCAGGGGACGGGAGTATATTAATCTTTTCTAGAGAGAATTGGCAGAAATTAAAGTGGACCTGGCAAGATTTGAACTTGCGATCTACAGCTTAGAAGGCTCTAGCGAAAAAACGAGGCTTACCCGTTCTTTTGTCGCCCTATCCAGGCTAGGCTACAGGTCCATAGTAAGAATTATATAAAGAAATCCTTAATAAATCTATTGATGGATATGTTTATGCGCCTATCTCAGTCAGCATGTCGTCAGACACTTTAAGCACATACCTTATCGCTTCGTCATCGCTCTTCCCCGGGTTCTTTCTCTTGAACTCAAGCGCTTTTGTCGCAGAAGCGACCATGGCCATTTTTATAGTGTGCATGTTTTCCATTTTAAATTCCTCCGGATAAACCTCTTTTTAATAATTTGTTTAATTCAGAAATTCTGGTGGTTAATAAACCTATCTCTCCTTTTTAAGCAATGCAATTTCTTCCTGGCTAAGCTTCCTATAAGTGCCGGGCTTGAGCGCAGCATCCTGCAGCTCCCCGATAGCTGTCCTTGCAAGCGAAATCACTTTCTTGCCAAGCGCTTCAAGCATTCTTCTTGCCTGCCTGTTCCTGCCTTCCCTGATTTGCAGCTCAATCCTTGTTGACAGGCCGGTTGCTGCAAGCACTTTTGCTTTTGCAGGCAGCGTTTTCTCGCCGTCAAGCATTATGCCTGACTCAATCTGCCTCAGCTCTCCCGGCTCTATATTTCCCTTGATTTTTGCAACATACGTCTTCCACAGGCTTGATTTGGGCGATGTGATGTAATCCGCAAGCTCAGAATCGTTTGTCATTATCAATAACCCGGAAGTGTCGTAATCCAGCCTGCCTGCCGGGAACACCCACTCTTTTGTTTTCAATATGTCATAAACAGTCCTTCTTCCTTCAGGGTCGTGCCTTGACGTGATGCAGTTTGCAGGCTTGTTAAGAAGGATGTAGGCTTTGCTTTTCTCTTCTGCTTTCTCGCCCTGTATTGTTATCTCGCTTGACGCGTGAACTATCTTGCCCGGGCTTTTGACGGCTTTTCCGTTCACAAGCACATTGCCTGCAATAATCTGCTTTGCAGCCTCCTTTCTGGACATTATCCCACGCTTTGATATTATCCTGCATAACGAGTGTGCTGTCTGCATATACCTTCAGTAACAATTCGCCTTAATAAAGATGAGCCTGAAAGAAGCAGCTGCATAGTAAAATATATAAACAGCTGTTTTGTCCACAGGATTATGTCGTCAGATGCATTGGAAGATAAGATACAGGGCGCCCTGCTCTCCGAGGCGAACAGGTTCATTGCTTCGCTTACAGACAAGTATTTCGGCAGTTGCAGGATAAACTATCTGCATTCAGTTGCGCTTCTCGGCATTGACATAAAGATAACTCCTGAAGGAGAGGTAAAGGTAATAGAAATCAACGGCATTGAGTCCGGCATGAAGGGTTTCCAGATGTCAGGCGTTACTGCAGAAGAAACCGCAATGGCGATGATGAGGGGAAGGATGCTGCCTGCAACACAGGAGGGGCTGCTTGCTATTGATTCATGGCTGGGCTATAAGAATCCTGTCGAAGCAGCAGTCAGAACCCACATAAGGGGGCTTGGAGCACTTGGCACGGCCATAGTCCGGAAGACATTACAATCCAATCGCATATGGGAAAACCTGTTTTATAATGATAGGGTTGAGCTGGACAAATTCCCGCTTGTTGTAGCTGCTGCAAATGCGCGGTACAGCGGAATCTGGAAAAGGCTTGTTGCAGTTGAGGAAATTCTTGCGGACAAGATGCAAACCGACAGGCATTTCAATGGCTGCAGGGATATTAAGCCAAAAACACTATACTGCTCGTTTGCAGCTGAAGAACGCCTTCGTGAGGAGCGCATCAGGTATGTGGTGGTAAAGCCAGCCCGAGGAAGATGCGGGGATGCAATGCACATAGACGACCTTGAAACAGGAAGGCTGACAGGGTTATCCGGTGTACCGGATGGACCCAGGGTAGTTGAGCCGTTTGTGCCTTCAAAGCCGATACTGTCAAAAGAAGATAACCAGATGCACGACGGCTGCATGCGCTACATAATGTTTGTTGAAGAAAATGAAAAAGGGAACATAAACCTGTACCACTTTGGCGGATACTGGCACCTCTGCCCTGAGCCAATATCTGCAGGAATGCATATCGATGCTGTGCGGGCAAACCTTGCAAAAGGGGCGTTTGCCGAAAAAGCGTCAGAGGGAGACCTTGATTTAGTGGCTAAGGTTCTTGGGGAAAAGATTCCAATATTCTACCAAGATATGATTGCTTCTGTAAACCGCAGCCTTGCATAAATAAAAGTGCCCCCGCAGGGATTTGAACCCTGGTCTCAGCCTCCGCAAGGCCGCATGCTATCCAAGCTATACCATGGGGGCAATAACTCTTAATTGTATCAGAAAGCATCGTCGCTACCGCTCCGGGCTTTCTACTCATTTACATTCGTAGAAAGCTTTATAAACGTTTCCCGTTTCCTAATTCCCTATGGAGACAGACAAATGCAATTCATGTAAAAAGGAGCTTGCAAACGAGAAAGGTGCAACGCGCTTTAATTGCCCAAGCTGCGCCAAGTATGAAATCAAGAGATGCAGGCACTGCCGCGAGATAGGCACAAAATACACATGCCCGCAGTGCGGATTTTCAGGGCCTAACTAATAAAATGGCAATTGCAATAATCACAATAAAGCTGATGATGGAAGCCCCTGACACAGACCTAAAAGCTGTTGAGGAAAAGGCAAAATCCATTATCACAGAGCAGAAAGGGCAATTCTACAAGGCAGAGGTTGAGGAAGTTGCATTCGGTCTTAAAGCTCTGAAAGTAACCCTTACATGCGATGAGAAGCTGGGTTCTGATTTGTTTGAAGATAAGCTCGGCGCTATAGAAGGCGTTGGCAATTCACAGTGCATTGATTTCAGGCGAACAATCGGCTAAAGGCGGGCCTTCGGCATTAGTGATTTAGAATAAGAAAGTATGGAGGTATCGGAGCCAGCGTTCCGGGCCTCCCAGAAATATCAGGGAGGTATTAAAATGGTAAATTCAATATGGTATGTAGCGGGCGGAGCTGCTGTGGTTTTCTTTGCAGGAATAAGGGTTGTAAGGCCGACGCAGAGGGCTTTGGTTGAAAGGCTCGGAAAATATGCAAGGTTTGCGCAGCCCGGATTCAGCTGGATGATACCAATCATAGAGCGCATGATAAAAGTTAACATAACTGAAAAGATGGTTGACGCAGAGCCGCAGGAGATTATCACAAAGGACAAGCTTAACGCAACTGTTGATGCGCAGATCTATTTCAAGGTCAAGTCTGATGAGGCTGATGTCAAGAACACGCAGTACAATGTAAACAACTGCGAAGACCAGATAATAAGCCTTGCAAGGACAACCTTGAGGAACATCATCGGCACAATGAACCTGAACGATGCAAACAGCAAAAGGGACTCAATAAACAGCCAGCTTATGTCTGCGCTGTCAAAAGAGACAAAGAGCTGGGGCATCGAGGTTGTCAGGACAGAGCTTAAGGAAATCAGCCCGCCTGAAGACGTGCAGGAGACAATGAATGATGTTGTCAAGGCGGAAAACGTGAAGACAGCTGCAGTAGATTATGCCACTGCAAAAGAGACAGAAGCTGACGGCCTGAGAAGGGCAAAAATAAAGGAAGCGGAAGGCGCAGGGGAGTCAGTAAGGATAAGGGCAAAGGCAGAAGCAGAAGCCATAAAGCTCGTCAACGAAGCTGCTGACAAGTATTTCAAGGGCAATGCCCAGAAGCTGAAGCAGATTGAGATGGTTGAAAAGAGCCTTGCAACCAATTCGAAGATAGTTGTCACAGACAAGGGGATATCGCCCTCATTGTTCATAGGCAATGTCTTTGACGAGAAAGGCAAGCAGTAATTCTTATGAGGGGCAGTGCCCCTTATCTCTTTTTTATGGAGAATTCAAGCAAAGTGGTTATGTAAGTTATTTCTTACATTTTCGAAAGCTTTATATATGTAAACTATTTCTTACATCATGGAGGCGAACAATATGATTGGAAAACCCGAATGGTTCCAGAGGAGAAAATACGGCGGATGGGGAATATTCCCGAAGACCTGGCAGGGCTGGGCGTACATAGCAGCCATGCTTGTGCCGTTTGCAGTGCTGCAGTTTTTCACGTTCTGGAGCGCCAAGACAAGAACAATAATAACAGTAGTCTGGCTTTTGATATTCTGCATTGACACCATAACAATAATGGTAAAGATGAAAAAGGATGAAAGGGAAAGGGAGCATGAGGCAATCGCAGAGAGGAATGCGCTGTGAGTAATGATAGCCCTATTGGCTATAGGCGTTGCATACCAGGCTGCTTCAAGCGCTGTAAAAGGACCCAGCCCTTATGTTGATCCGGTTATAATCATAGCGCTTGTCGGCGGGCTTTTGGCAAAGGCGATAACCAACGTCTACATGGAAAGAAAATGCTGAAAACTAGGATAACAGGCATCAGGAAAAAGCTTGAGATGACGCAGGAAGAGCTTGCGCAAAAAGTGGATGTAACGCGGCAGACGATAATAGCGCTTGAGCAGGAGAAATACAACCCCTCGCTTGCATTAGCGTGGAAAATAACAAAAGCATTAAAGAAAAAAAGAATAGAAGACGTGTTTGAAATAAAAGAATAAGCTTATTAACAATAAAATCTTCACTCCTGGGATGTTAGCAGAACTGCTTGCGGCATTTTTCGCATTGTTTACAGTAATTGACCCGGTAGGCAATTCATTATGCTATCTCGGGCTTACAACAAAGCATACGCCTGAAGAAAAAAAGAAGCTCGCAAACAAGGCGATATTAATATCAGCCATTATCCTGTTCCTTTTCCTGTTTGTGGGAAATTATATCTTTGAGTTTTTCAGCATTTCAACAGGAAGCCTGAAGCTGGCAGGCGGGGTAATGCTTTTCCTTATCGGCATAAAAATGGTTTTTGGCAATACAGTATGCGAAGGGGGGCTGGACAGGATGACTATTGCAGTTGTCCCGCTTGCAATGCCGTTTGTTGCAGGCCCCGGCGTAATAACAACAGCAATGATCATGTCAGAAAAGTACGGGCTGATTGCCGCCATAGCCGGTGTTGCGCTTAACCTTATCATATCATGGATATTTTACAGAAAGGCAGATGCCATATACAAAGTCATAGGCAAGCAGTGGGGAGATGTGTTCTCAAGAATAATAGGCGTTGTGCTTCTCGCACTTGCAATGGAATTCGGAAGAGAAGGCATAAAGATTCTTTTTGCAATATAAGTAAAAAATAATCACTTCTTGAACACGGTGTACCTGCACAATCCGCAGGTCTGCCTGTCCTTGTGCTCTGCAAGGAACACGCCGGGGCCGCACTTGGGGCAGCTCTGCTTTCTTGCCACCTTGTCGCCGGCCATTGAATATTTCTTGTATTTTACGCTTGCTTTCTTGTTTTTCAGTTTCTTCTTGCTCATTTCGTCCACACTCCATTCGCAGTCTCCCTTCGCTTTCGCTCGGAAGACTTAGCCATTTTTCAAAACCTCACTGTGCCGCAGGCGCTGCTTTTGCTTTTTTTGCAGCTTTCCTTTTCTTAAGCCCGTCTTTTGTAAGCAGTTCAGCCATCTTTGCGTCCTTGTATGCAAAGCATTCAATCTCAGCCTTCCTGTTGCCGTAGTCCTGCTTTATCTTTCCGACAAACAGCAGAGCGGCGTCAGCCTTGGCTTTCTTGGCGATAGCGTCTTTCAGCTCAGCCCTGCTCGGCGTTGCTGTAAACTCGCTTGCCTCTGCAAGTATCTTTTTCCTCTGCAGGAGAGGCTCGTCCATTTCCTTTAATATTGTTACTTCCATTCTCATTCCCTCTCGCTCATTCGAAGGTCCACTTCGCCTTGCTCGCAGACCATGTTATCATCTCGCCTTTATCGCATATTCGCCGTTTGCCTTTATGCCTGACTTTTTTGCAATCTGTGACTTGTCAAAGTTAGTTATGTAAATCCTGCCGTTCCATGTGTCTGTGAAGTTTGAGCTTTTGCATACCGGGCATTCAGAGCCGTCAACAAAAAGCCTGCATTTCCTGCATACTTTCCTGGCCATTTTTACTTTTTCTCCTTTTTCTCTTTCTTTTCAGCCTTTGGCTTTTCAGCTTTTTCTTCGCTTGTCCCTTTCTTCTCTTTCTTCAGGTCCTCATCTATCCATGACAATGCGCCGAGCCTATGCTGCCTCATTGTAAGCCCTATTCTCGGGTTTGAAATGTCCTTGAAGCTCACTGCAATAACCCTTGCCCTGCAAAGATCGCCGACTTTCAGTGTGTGCTTTGTGTCTTTTCCAGTAAGCACATTTGACTTGCCAAAGCTTACAAAGTCGTCCATTGACTGCGAAACATGTATCATGCCGTCAATGGGCCCGATTGTGATGAACGCGCCAAAGTCAGTTATGTCCGCAATCTTGCCAAGGACAACTTCTTGGAGCTCGGGCTTGAACGCGAGAATGTTGAACACTGTCTCGTAATAAGCTGCGCCGTCGCCCGGTATTATGATTCCTTCCTTTACTTCCTTTACTTCTGTTACTCCTATGATAACGCCCAAATCCTTTGATATAAAGCCGTCATACTGGCTGTTCAGGCTTTTAAGTATTGCCTCGCTTGTGTCTTCGCCAAAAAACTTCGGCGGGACGCGTACATGACTCCTGACCTGTGCTTCGTAAAACATTTTTCCTCCCTACTGAAACTCAAAATGGCTTTTCTGCCTTATGACGATTGTCTTAAAGCCCTTTGCCTTCAGCTTTTTCCGCAGCCTGAAATCCTGCGTAGCTATGATGTTTTGTGCCTTGTCAAGCCCCTCAAGGAGCTCGTCTGCATAGCCATCCAAAGGCAGCACTTTTAAGGCTGATTTTCGTATAAACTGCATAGCCAAATCAGCCTGCTTCCTCTCAAAATATTCGCCTTCCTTTATAAGCTTTTCTAATTCCCTGAGGCTTGCGGACAATATGCACAGGGTGTAGTTAAAGTCGCAAATCCTGGCCAATTCAGACTTAATGCCTATCTTAAATGCAAGGCAGTACATGATAAAGTTAGTGTCAAGCACGATCTGCTTCATGCGATATGAGTTAATCCAAAACTATTTAAAATGTTCTGCAAACCATATTACGAAATGGAAGGGGACAATGCGGGGAAAGAAGGCATAGGCTCATTCCTGGCAAAAGCAAACAATTTCATAGAAAGCAAGCACAGGATTATACTTATTGCAATACTTCTTTTTGCCTTTATCATACGGCTGAAATACATGACAGTGAATGCAGCTGTCTGGTGGGATGAGGCTGATTATCTTTCATTGGCAAAGCATTTTGGGCTAGGCTTGCCTGAGCAGGCAGCTCCTTGGAGGGCAAGGGCTGTGCCAATGCTGTGGGGCGCGTTTTATTTCTTGGGTGCAAATGAGTGGTTTATCCGCTTCTTCAGCCAGTTCGTGGCTGTAGGGGGAGTTTTGCTAACTTACTTCATCGGTAAAGAGTTCTTCAGCAAGAAGATAGGGCTTTTGGCAGCGCTTTTCATGTCTGTTTATTTCGAGCACATGTTTTGGTCAGCAAGGGTTTCGCTTGACGTGTACAGCCTGCTGCTATTCGGGCTTGCTGCATTCTTCTTTTACAAAGGCTATGTGAAAGGCCATGGAAACAAGTACATTTATGCAACAGGGGCTATTTACGGCGCAGGCATATATGCTTATGACGGGATTGGGTTCCTTGCAATATTCCTGCTGCTTTTCCTTTTGCTGACTGAAAGATTGAAATTCCTCAAGGACAAAAGGCTGTGGATTATGGTAGGTGTTGCGCTTCTTGCTGCACTGCCGTTTGCAGTTTACCATGAAGTGGAGTTTGGGCATCCTTACCCAAGGCTTAAGCTGTTCTCATCCATTGAAGGAGGGCAGATTACATTGGCAGAAGGGGCGCAGCAAAGCATGCCTGCAAAAATAGTTTCCCTGCTTCCTGACACATTTTCATATTTCAAGGGGATTGGATATTACCTCAGCCCGCAGCTCCCTTCAGGCATATTCTGGGGCATTGCAAAATGGTCCCTGTTCCTGCTTTTCCTGCTTGGCTTGCTTGCATTTGTAAACATGTTCATCTGCTTTGACAAGGTCTGGAAAAACGAAAACAAGGAGCTGAAGTCAGAGTTTTATTTGTTTTTGTGGGGTTTCAGTGTTTTGCTCATATTCGGAATAGTGAACGCGATATCAGCATTTTATTTTGAGCCTCGATTTGTGTTCCCTGCAATGCCTGTTATATTCATTGTCTGCGCTCTAGGCATAAGGCAGATGTACAGGCTTGTTTCAAAATACAGCAAAGAGGTTGCGGTCGGGCTTGCTGTTGTATTGGTTGTAACCGGCGTGGTTGGGCAGCTTTCATTTGCCAATGCGCTCATTAACGCAAAGAAAGACACTTATGTGCAGGAAAAAGAAGGAGGGGAATGGCTTAAGCAGCACACATCTCCAGGCGATGTGCTTGTGGGATGCGGGCTGACTGTCCAGATAATATACTATTCAGAAAGGGACTTTAAAAGAGTGGGAAGCAATAACGCAACGCTTGCTGATGAAACAATAAAGAAGTACAAGCCCAAATATTATGTGCTTGACGGCATGGACTTTGAGGGCTGCAAAAGCGAGCAGTACCCTGCAATCAACCAGGACAAGATGGTGCCTGTGCAGGCATTCTTCATGGACGCTGCAAAGACACAGCCAATATATATTATATTCGAGATAAAGCAGGAGGCGTATTAGTGAATGGCTGAAAACAAATGGGGCTTGAATGCGTTCTGAAATACATGCTTTTGGCTTTTTAATGTTTCCCTGTTAAGAGGGAAACATTTATATATAAGTTTCCCTATCAAAAGAGACATGGATAGGACCAAAATACAGAAATACCTTGCAGATTTCCAGAATAGGAAACTTGAAGTATTGCCAAGGGCATTGCATATTAATGAATCCAAGAAAATTCAGACAGTTATAGGCGCGAGGAGGGTAGGAAAAACATACCTGCTTTTTGAGAAGATAATTGAGCTTGAAGCATCAGGAGTTTCAAGAAAGCAGATAATTTATGTGAATTTTGAAGATCCCCTGCTAAATGAGCTGAAATATGATGAGATAAAAGAGATAATTGACCTTCATTGGTCTTTATATCCGGAAATAATAAAGAAAGAGCTTTTCCTGTTTATAGATGAGCCTCAGGCAATAAACAAATGGGAACTGGCTGTCAGGGCGATTTATGATAATTACAAGTGCAAGATTTTTATAACGGGCTCATCTTCACGCCTGCTTAGCAAAGAAATTGCAACATCGTTAAGAGGAAGATCTGTTACTATAATGCTGTTGCCATTGTCTTTTAAGGAGTTTTTAACTTTTAAGGCATTTAAGGCAGATATAGGCAGGCTGGGCTCTGCAGATATTGCCAGAATATTAAATTATTTTGAGGAGTATCTCAAGTTTGGCGGGTATCCGGAAGTTGTGCTTGAGCCTGATACTAATGAAAAAATGAGGATTCTTAAGGATTATTTGGACATGGTTGTCTATAAAGACATAATTGAGAGATACAAATTAAAGAATTCCCGCTTGATAAATTGGCTTATAAAAACAACAATAAGCTCTGCATCAAAAGAATTAAGCCTTAACGGGCTCTACAATTCATTAAAGTCCCAAGGCTTGAAAGTAAGCAAAAATACGCTTTATTCCCATTTTAGCGCGCTTGAAGACTCGCTTTTTGTATTTGCATTAAGAAAAATGGAAAAATCTTCCAAGGTTGAAGGCGTTTCCGTGCCCAAGGTATATCTTAATGATATTGGCTTTATTAATTTATTTTCTCTTGAAAATTACGGGCAAAGAATGGAAAATATTGCTTTTTTGCATCTTTTGATGCAAAAAAATAAAAATCCGCTTCTCGATGTAAACTACTGGAAATCTCAGGATGGCAAGGAAGTGGATTTTATTGTAAGCGAAGCGCGAAAAGCTGTTTCGGCAATTCAGGTTTGCTATTCATTGTCTGAAAATGCAACAAAAGAGCGCGAAATAAATGCGCTTTCGGCTGCAATGAAATATTTTGCGCTGAAATCCGGGATAATTTTGACTAAAGATGAAGAAAAAGAAATTGTAGTGGAAAAGAAAACAATAAAGATAATTCCTCTTTGGAAATGGCTTCTTTCGTAGTTATTTGTTCATCCGGACCATTTAGGCTCTGTGTCTCTTGTGACGAATGAGAGTGGGAGTGTTGTTGAACGAACTATTCTAAGAACTTCTATTCCTTAAACCCGTTCGGATTAGTGCTGTGCCATTCCCACGCGCTTTTCACAATTGAATTTAAGCCGTGTTCAGGCATCCAGCCCAGCTCTTTTATTGCTTTTTCATTTGAAGCTATCAAAACAGCAGGGTCCCCTTCCCTTCTTGCGCATTCAAGTACAGGTATTGGATGGCCGGTAACTGCTCTTGCAGCTTCAATAACCTCTTTCACAGAATAGCCCTTCCCAGAACCCAAATTGAACTTGCCCTCTTTGCCTTTTTCAAGATGCTTTAATGCAAGCGCATGGGCTTTTGCAATGTCAAGGACATGTATGTAATCGCGAATGCATGTCCCGTCAGGAGTGGGATAATCAGTGCCGAAAAGCCTAAGCTGCTTCCCTTTTCCAAGCGCAGACTGCAAAATAAGTGGAACCAAATGTGTCTCAGGCTCGTGGTGCTCGCCAACACCGAAAGCTGCGCCTGAAGCATTGAAAAACCTTAAAGCCGCGCTCTGCATGCCGTTTACCTTCATTGCGTCAAGCATGTGCTCAAACATCAGCTTGCTTGCGCCGTAATAGTTTGTCGGCTTCTGCTCTGCATGCTCTGCAATCGGAATCTCTTTCGGCTGGCCATAAACAGCTGCTGTTGACGCATACACAAGCTTTTTCACATTGTGCCTGAGCATTGCATTAAGCAGGTTAAACCCGTTTACAGTGTTATTGTGAAAATATTTTTCAGGCTTCTGCATTGACTCGCCTGCTTCTATGAAGCCTGCAAGGTGCACAACAGCGTCAAACTTATTCTCAGAAAATGTCCTGTCCAATAAAGAAGTGTCAGAAAGGCAGCCGTGGACAAATGCAATGCCAGAAGGCAGGCTCTCCCTGTGCCCGCTTACCAGGCTGTCATAAACAACAAGATCATGGTCTTTTTCCAAAAGCCTAACGACATGACTTCCTATGTACCCGGCTCCTCCTGTAATCAGCAGTTTCACGGAATTTAAGGCATTTTGGGCGGTTTATATAGGTTATGGAATTGGGGTGGATTCCATGCCAAATATGGTTAATTTTAAATACAGGGCAATACTGAATAATAAGGGAAAAGAGATGAAATTAAATACTATATATATAGTGCTGGCATCAGTTGCTCTTTTAGGTGCGATGCTTTTTGCAAGCGTGTCTGCGACAGATGCCCAGGCCAATGTCACAAATGCAACATTAAGCATAGAGCTTGCAAAAACATCATTCGCTGTAAACGAAACAATACAGGGCACAATAACAATACCCCTCTCAAAGGCGATGGATGCAAACGGCCTGATAACTGTAAAAGCGCAGCTGCCAATGAAAAGGGTTGAAAAATCACTGAAGATAGGCGCTGCATTTGACAATGCGTCAATCGCATACACAAAAACAGCGCCGGAAAGCGAAGCCTCAAATCCCACTGCATCAAAAACTCTCACTTTCTCAGACGGAGGCTCACAGAGCGTTGCAGTAAAAGTGCCGGCGCAGTCGCTGGTTGAAAGCTTTGACATGGGCATATCAGCCCCGGGCGGCAATGACCTTGAAGAAGTAAAGCTTGATGTCGGCGGCGAAGGCAACATTGACTGGTACTACCTTGGCGACAGGGAAGGGTGGGCTTCTGAGTTTACAATACCGCAGGGGCTCGGGGCCACTGCAGAGGGAACAAGCTCATTGAGGAACAACCTGACAAGAATATGCCAGATTATAGAACTTCCGAACGCAAGGGACTTCCAGGTTCATGCAAACTACAGAAGGCTGGGCACAGCAGGCAACATAACAGCAGCATTGATAAGCATGGAGGACCAGG
>DUKS01000005.1:56351-69069 GCA_013329215.1 Nanobdellota archaeon
GGACCAGGACCCGCCAATGCCTTCAGGCACAATCCTAAGCTGCGACCTGCCTGAGAGCAGCGACTTTGGCTGGTACAGCTGCGAGATAAATGCGGAGTTCGGGCTGAACGGGGAATACCTCGTATGCATATATTCAACAAACGGAACAGGCACTGACAACCTGTACGAAATAAACACAGAGTCAGGCGAAACAAGCACCGGCTTCTCGTGCCCTGTGGTTGATGCTGACGAATGCACATCTCTCGGCACAGGAAACCCGTTCATAAAGATAAAGCAGGCTGAATATTCAAAAAAGCTCAGGGGAGCGATAGACTTCTCAGCATGGAGCACAGGCATTGAATATATAGAAGACCTTGGCGCTGTCGGCTCAACTCTGGCAGAGCTTAATGTTATTGCAAACCCCGTATCAACAGTGTGCCCGGGGGCGGAATGCATTGTAGAATTAAAATTCATTGCAAATAATTCAGGCGAGTTCACTCTTAGCGACGTTGTCATACAGTCAAGCATTGCCGGAGTTGGCAAGACGTCAAGGGTATTTTATGACCTTGAATCTGCAAGCGAGCTGATTGCATCCGTCGGCGGCGTGCCAATTCCTGCAAATGCAACAATCGAAATACCGCTATCAATCTTCAACCTGACAGCGCCAAAGCCGGCGCTTTCAAGCACTAACCAGGGATATATTGAAGTAACATTCAACGGGAAGGAAGCAAATGCATCATTCAGCGTCGGAGGAGTTGCGCTCAGCCCGTCAACAGCGGCAGGGATGGCTGCTGAAACAAGGACTGCACTCAATGCATTGTCATCTGCAACAGGCGACACCCGGCTTGCATTGAAGATACTGGGCAAAGACGGGGACATAACAGCAGCATTGTCAGAGCTGGGCAACATATCAACAGACTCAGACACCCAGGCTGCAAGAGACAGGATTAAGGCATTAAGGGATAATCTGCCAAAAGAAGTGATGTTTGGCAGCTCAATACGCGATTTCCAGCTCATTGAGCCGGGGGATATAACACCGGACATTGCGCCTGAAAGCGAGAAGGAATCAGTCTACTTCATGCAGGAAAAAGCGCAGGTAAAGGTGTCCGCTTCAAGCTTCACAATAAAGAACTTTGCAGGCGCAACAGCAAGGTATGCGCTCATAAAGAAAGAGATAACCGCGAAAAGCCCCATGGCTAAGGTTGACATATATGAGGTTATTGACAAGAGCGTCGCAGATGCAAGCTCAGACATCATGTTTGAGCAGGCGCCGGACTCTGTTGTGAAAGCAGACCCAATAGTCAAATGGTTCCAGCCTGAGCTTTCAACAGGCGCGAAGATAGAAAAGAATTATGTGGTAAGGAGCGAGTTTGACGTTGGCATAGACAAGGTAAAGACAATAATAGTGCCTTCTTCAGAAGAAGGAATTCCTGCATGCGAAGGCGAAGATTGCGGGGCCGAGGAAGCATCCTGCGGGGACAAGATTTGCACTTCAATTTTGGAGGATTCTGTAACATGCCCCGAAGATTGCACCTCAAAAACCCCGTGGGGCACAATAATTGCAATAATTATAGTAGCATTGCTGCTCTTCGTATATGTGGGGTTCTACCGCGGCAAATACAGCCTTTGGCACATGCTGAAAAGGAAAAAGCCGTTTGCAGCGCCTGCAGAGCTTGAGTCAGTAAAGGACTTCATAAGAAGCTCAAGGGAAAAGAAGATGGATGATTCTGTTATAAAGACAAAGCTGCTGGAAAAGGGCTGGAAAGACAGCCAGGTCAAGTTTGCGTTCGGCGAAATGGACTGGGAAAAGAAAGTCAAGGCAGCTGAAAAGCCGGCACAGGACACAAGCCCTGTAAAGGAATACATACAGACAGCATTGTCGAGGGGGCTGTCAAAGGAGAAGATTCTTACCAACCTTACCGAAAAAGGCTGGGACAGGGAAATCGTTGAGAGAGAGCTTAAGCTCAAATAAGCCTGGTTTTTTCAGACAGAAATGTTTAAATAGCATAAAGAGCATTTAACAATAATGCAAAAAAGAGGGTTTATAGTTATTATAATAGCTGTCCTTGTTTCTGTTTTTGCAATGGCAGTCCCTGCTGTTGATGAAGACGGTGACGGCTACTGCCCTTACTCAGGCACAGACTGCCCTGCAGAGCTTGACTGCAATGACAATAACCCTGAAGTAAGCCCTGTCGCGGACGAGATCCCGGGTGACAGCATTGACAATGACTGCAACGGCATAGTTGATGATGCATGTACGGACGCAGACATGGACGGTTATAATTCAACCGCAACTGCGAACGGCGCAGACTGCGGCGGCGCTGCAAACACTGACTGCGAGGATACGGACATATACGTCAATCCGGGCATGGTTGAGATATGCAATGATGACAAGGATAATGACTGCAACGGCGATGCGGATTCGGATGATACTGCCTGCAGCAGCGCAACAAGCGACTGCAACATTGAGATTGATGACCCATTGTGGATAAACTGCGATGCAGAAGAAATAAGCACTGCAAATGAAGGGGATTCTGTTTACATGGTGCTGTGGGGCGAAGAGTGCGATTCACGTGCAGATGTCATGTTTAAGATATACGAATACAGCGATGGGGAAGGCGCGCTTGTCGACTCGGTCGAAGCGCAGGAAGTCTTCAAAAATATCCCTGATGAGGATGGCAACCCCACTGATATCCATGCATGGGTCGCCCCGTGGATTGCAACATACATCACCGATGACGATGAAACAGGCCCTGAATACTATTTTTCAGCAGAACTTGCTGAAGAAGGCGGTGCCGAGCTTGCCACAGAAAGCAGAAAAACAGACGACAGCCTGCTGGCTATTGAGCCATGCGACGGGTGCGGAATAGAATGCACACTTGATATGGGGGGATTTACAGGCGGAGGAGGCGTGTCTGTAAATACAACAACACAATGCACCCCTGTCGTTGACTGCACAGGCGCGCCATGGGGCGAATGTGACCCTTCAACCAATAAAAGGACAAGAGATTTGGCGCAATGCACTGTAACAGGCGAAGGCGAACCGGAATGCTTTGAAGCTGCAAAATCCATGTATCCTTCTGAAAAGCTGTGCAGTTCGTCTGCAGACCCCGATGCAAGATCAACAGGCGGCCCGATAGAATGCGGTGATGACATATGCGATGAAGGCGAAGATGCTGGCACATGCCCTGAGGATTGCGGGGATATACAGGAAGGCGGATTCCCGTGGCTTTGGATAATCATTGGAGTAGTTGCAGCAGGCGGGGTCACAACAGGGATAGTGATAGCATACAAGAAAACCAAGAATAAAGCAGCTAAGCCGGGGGAGAAAAAGCCTGAAGAGAAGAAAGATGCAATGCCCTTTGCACAGCAAAAGGATCTTGATGCAATAACAGGCTACATAAAAGCCGCAAAAACAAGAGGGTATAATGATATGCAGGTCACTGATGCCCTGAAAAAGTCAGGCTGGAAAGATGAGCAGATAAAATACGCAATGGACAAGCTCAAGCAGCCTGCACAGGCGTCTGCAGCGCAAAAGCCTGCAACGCAGGCACAGCCTGCTGTTTCTCAGCCTGTTAAAAAGTAGAAAGGGGTCCCGCCCGAAAGGTTTATAAGAAACTGATTTCTTTCGTAATGAGTTGCGCGCCAGATATCCGAAAACCAATGGTTTTCGAATATCCGAAAATCCAGGGGGATTTTCGTATAGGTTGATAAGGGCAAGCTGCCCTTATGCGCCGGTGGTTTAGTGGTTAGAATCTCGGCCTTCCAAGCCGATAACCCGGGTTCGAATCCCGGCCGGCGCATCCTATTTTTAATGTCCATTTAGATAACTCAGAGAATTCACGCCGGAGGCCCGCCTTCTCCCAAACATTTATAAGCCCCATATATATTTCCAGCTTAGGCTTGAATTAACTAACTCGGGGGTATACAAAATGCAGACAAACTATGAAACACTAACAGAGGCAGTGAAGGAGCTTGCGATTATAGGCTCAATAGGCAACGTCCTCGGCTGGGACATGCATGTTAACCTGCCGCCAAAAGGCAATATGCTCAGGGCGCAGCAGGGCTCTTATCTTGCAGGTGTTGGCCATAAGAAGTTTACAGGCAAAGAAATGGGCGTGCTGCTTGCGGCTCTTTGCATAGAGGCAGATGCGGGAAACCTTACAGAGGACCAGGCATTGAATGTAAGAAAGCTCAGGCAGGATTATGAAAAGGCTACAAAGCTTCCCACCGCGTTTGTGGAAGAAAAATCAGAAGCCACATCGCTTGCAAACCAGGCATGGGTGGAGGCGAGAATGGCTAATGATTTCTCAAAATTTCAGCCCCATCTTGAGAAGATAGTTGAATTATGCAGGAGGGAAGCAGACCTTTTTGGATATCAAGGGCATCCTTATAATGCGCTGCTTCAGCTGTACGAGCCGGGAATGACAGTTGAAAAGCTGGATTCTGTTTTCATCCAGCTTAGGCCGTTCCTTAGCGTGCTTGCGGACTGGGTTATTGCAGATGGCAAGAAGCACAGGCCTGTTGAAGGCAAATTCCCGCTTGAAAAGCAGAGGGAATTAGTAAAGAAGGTTTCGGCATTATTGGGCTTTGACTTCACAGCAGGAAGGCTTGACATCTCTCCCCACCCGTTCACAGTGAGCTTCAGCCCGAATGATGTAAGGATTACCACCAGATACAGCGAAAAAAACCTGCTTTATGCGCTGACTTCGACAATACACGAAACAGGCCATGGGCTGTATGAGCAGGGGCTGCCTGCAGACCAATTAGGGATGCCTTTGGGTGAAGCGTGTTCGCTTGGCTTGCATGAGTCGCAGTCAAGGCTTTGGGAGAACCATGTCGGCAGGTCGGCTGAGTTCTGGCAGTTTATGCTTCCCGCACTCGCCGAATCATTTCCGGAGTTCAGGGGCGTTAAGCTGAAGAACTGGATGAGGCAGGCCAATAGGGTTGAAAGGTCGCTGATAAGGACAGAGGCAGACGAGGTGACATACAACCTTCACATCATCTTGAGATATGAGATTGAGAAAGGGATTTTGGAAGGGAAAATACAGGTAAAAGACCTTCCAGAAGTATGGAACAGCAAAATGCAGGAATATGTAGGGGTAACGCCTGACACAAATGCAAACGGGGTGTTGCAGGACGTCCATTGGTCGATGGGCTCCATGGGCTATTTCCCGACGTACACACTGGGCACAATATACGCTGCGCAGCTGTTTGCACAGGCTTCAAAAGAATTGCCTTTGAAAGAGCAGGTTGCAGCCGGGCAATTTCATGACTTGAGGGAATGGCTCAGGGAAACTGTCCACAGGCACGGCAGAAAGTATTCTGCGGATGAGCTTGTTGAGAAAGTAACAGGCAGCCCGCTTAACCCGAGGCCGCTGATGGACTATCTTATGGCAAAGTATGTTGCGCTTTAAAGGGATTTTTCCTTTTTTTCCCCCTTAGTTTAGCATTCAACTATCTTTATTTTGAAAACCAGCGCTTTTCCTGCCAGCGGGTGGTTCAAGTCCAGTGTGACATCTTTTTCATCTACTGCTGATATTCTTGCAGGAATCTGGTGCCCTTCACCTGCTGTAATCACGAGAATCATGTTAACTTTCGGCTCCCTGTCCTTTGGCAGCGCTTCTCTTGGTATTTTCCTCATTAGCTGCGGGTTAACCTCGCCGTAAGCCTCATTCGCAGGTATCTTTACTTCTTTTTCATCGCCTTTCTTCATGCCGATGACTGCATTGTCAAAGCCCTTTATCAGCTGGCCCCCGCCTGCTGTGAATTCCAGCGGCGCTTTTCCTTCAGAGCTGTCAAATACTTTGCCGTCTTCAAGCCTGCCTGTATATTCCACTTTTACCTTGTCGCCTTTCTTTATAGCCATATGCATCAACTCCTGTAATCGCAAGAACAAGCTGAATCTTATTGTCACGATTGTTGAAAAAGAAGAAATAATAATAGTATTTAAGCGCTTTGGTTGCCAGGCCTATGGATGCCTGTCAGGCAAATATTTATAAGTATTAAGCCCCTTTTTCAAAGTATGAAATTGAGGCATATTGCTTTGGCTTTGGCATGCATTCTCTTATTGTCAGCATGCAGCAAGGAAGAAGAGGCATTCATGCCTTCTGCAGAGATTTCTTTGGACGATGATTCCTTATCAGTGGCGGACAAAAGCATATCAACAGAGTTCGTGACAGCAACAATAGGAAGGCAGGACAAGGTTGACCAAGAAACAATGTTTACTGTAAAGTTCCAGAACAAGGAGGCTGTGTATGCTGTTGATTCTGCCGGCATCAAGCTCACTGAGCTTTCAACAAAGCCGCTGCGCGGAAAGAATGCGATGGATGTGCTGCAGTTCAAGGTCTTTGGGACCAAAGGTGAAGCAGAAGAGGCAAAATACAGCCTTGGGCTTGAGCTTATGTGGGGCAACAAGACGCTGCAGTCAGAGCAGGTAACGGTTTCTGTTGAATAAACAGGCCTCCGGCGTGGATTACCGGAATTATAGCTCTTGGCATTAAGAGAAATAAAGTAAAAATCCTATCCTTATTTTATAAAATCCCTAAAACTTTGATTATTTCTTCTGAATTTGACCCATAAGCAAAAAGGCTCGTAAGAATCTTCAATGAGCTTTGCAGCTTCTGCGCTTAGCCCTTCAGCCTGCTCCAGAAACAGCCTAGCGGGCCTTAGAATGTGCTCCATTTTGCCTTTCCCTCAGCTTCCTGAAGAGCTCTTCTTCCGTGCCCCAGAGGCTTTTCTTATTTGAAACCTCTATCAGCTTCTTAATCAGCTTGAGCCCTTCCGGAGTGATTTCCGGCTCGCCAAACACTTTTTCCCTTAAGGTTTCCTTTACAAGTTCCTGCACATTTCCGAATCCGTGCTTTACTGCATATTTTTTTGCGTTCAGCAGCAGGCTTTCAGGAATCCTTAGGTTTATCTGCGTATTCATGCTATCAATAGATACCATTTGGTATTTAAATGTTTGGTCTGCCATGCGTGATTAAGGATTATCTTTATCTTAATATGCATTGCTGAAAAAAAGCATCTGTTTTTTCAGAGAAGCTGAAAAAGCACACAAAACACATGAAAATACAATGGAATTTGGATGATATTCAATACATATTTTCGGGTTTCTCGAAACCCCCTATTTGCTCGCTTCTATCACGCATTTCCCATCCACGCACTCTATGCTTCCTGCGCCGCAGTCCAATGGCCCTGAGCATACCATGGTGCACATTATGCCTGAACAGTCAGGCGCATATGCTTTGTTAACAACAGACAAAGGATGGCAGCATGATGCAGCAACGCAGTCTTCTTTCGCAGTGCAGGAATCCTGCCCGCAGGAGGGTTTCTCAATGCTGCAAACATCAGAAGCGCTGCCTCCTTCTTCAGGCGTCTCTTTAGCGCATGATGTTAGAAGAAGCGCAATACCAATAACCAACAGCCAAAGAACCAATAACTTTCTCATAGCACCCTGCTCGTGTCCAGCTCCGCAAGCCGCTTTTTCTGCTCTTCTTCCTGCTTTATCTGTTCAGGTGTTTTCTTCTGCGTGACATTGCCTTCAACCCAGCCTTCTGCTGCAAAAGACCTGCAGATTGACTTTGTCTTGTCATTGTTCAGGAAGCATAGATTGTACCTGTCCATAGCGGAAACAGGGATGTCTGACTTTATCGGCGACCAGCATGAAAGCACTATATTTTTATTGCTTCTTATGACTTCATCAATCCTGGTTTTTGCCTCTGATATGTTGCCTGTCCCGCCATAATACAATCCAAGGTTCAGGCTGCGGCATGGGCTTGCAGAAATCTCATATGCTTTTTTGCCTTTTTCAAACGCTTCTGAATTCCTGTCAGACACGTAATCTGCAATGCCTGCAATGTCAAGGCAGAACGTGTCGTTTGCATCGTTTGCTAAAACTTCATTGCATGGCTCAACAGCCGCATTGTACTGCTTCAGGCTCATATATGCAAAAGCAATGTCCTTTTTCAGCTGTGCTTCATTATCAGAAGTGTTCTGCAAATGAATCAATGCGTCTGAATAATTGCTTAAAACAATTGAAGCCCGGCCTTTTTCCTTTTCAAGCCTTGAATATGCCCATACTTCATCTGCTTCTTTCTTTACATCTCCCTCTTTCATCTGAAGCTGTGAAGCGCACTCAGAGAATGTGGGTGAAACACCGGTTGAAACAAGGCAGGATTTCATGCTTACAACATGGGCGATTGTTTCCTGCTTGAGATTATGGGGTATTGGGTATGGGATAACAGCTATTACCACTATAAGCAAAAGCAATAATGTGTACTGTATAGCCCTTGAGGACTTGATTTTATGCTTGATTCTGTGGTACATGCAAGAATAGTATGTAATAGGTTATTTTAATGGTTTTCTGTTGTAAAAACATAGAAAAAAAGGAGGATTATTCCTTTTTCTTTTCTCCTTCTTTCTGCCTTCCTGAATTCCAGGCTCTTGTTCCGACACCTGCCAGGGAAACGCCAACGCCGCCAAGCCCAAGCGCGAGCATAAGATTGCTGGTTTCATCCTGCAATGCTTCATAATGCCCTATTGCTTCCTGCACTCCAGGCTCTGCCTTCAGCTTGGTGTATAACTGGTCTACTGCTGGATAATGCCTTTGCCATGGCTCTCTTTCAACCATCCGGACATATTTTACATCTTCTGTGAAATAAGCATTTGCCCTTTCTCGCACCTCGTTTGATGCAATGCCGCCCGCTAATATCAAGCCCGCGCCTGCAGCCATAAGCCCAGCCCCTATTTTATTTTTTAATGACATTTTGCCCTCCGGTGAGAATTATTATCCTCGTGGGATATAATTTTGTGCGCATTTTTAAACCTTTCTACTGCTTAAAATGTCTTAAAATTTGACGGCGAAGCAGAATTATTTGACGAGGGAGCTTTCCACATACTCATTTCTGTTGTGCTGAGAATCAATGCCCAACGCAAGAAATCAAACACTTAACGCCGGAGGCCCGCCTTCTTCACAACAGCTGTCTTCAGAAGCATTGCGTTAGGCACAAACACCATGTCCTTCTCTTTTGTCTTAATCCTTGTCTCTATCGTGTCTATTGATATTATCTTCCCGGTAACCGCACCGATAGTTACTGTGTCCCCCTGCTTTATTATGCCCTTGGAGTGTATGAAAAACCCTGCTGTGATGTTTGGTATGAAATCCTTGAATGCCAGTATTATGAAGATTATCATTATGATGAAAACCACAACAAGGATTATCTGCAGTATTGTTGTTGCAAGCCCGAGCACGTTCAGTGCCCATATCACTGTGCTGAAATAAAGCAGGTACTTCACGATATTGGATGTAAACTCCTCGAACGGTATTTTCACGCCCTGCTCTTTCAGGACAGAGTCTATTTCAAAGCTGTGCAAAAGCTTCCTGAAAAGCTTGCTTAATATTATGCTGCCTATAATGCCGATTATAAGGACAGCTATTGCCCCCACAAGCCTTAGCATCATTGCTGATACGTCTTCAGGTCTTACAATGCTTGATATAAAGCTGAATAATGGCATATAACCTTGGTTGTTTTCGCTCTTTATATATATTACTGCTTTTCAAGATCCCTCAGAAACGCCTTTGCGTGCCCCAGCTTTGCAGAATTCTCAATAACAGCGTCTATATCCTTTGCCTTGTCCTTAAACGCAGCCTTCAGGAACATGGATAATGAATATATCGGGGAGGAAGCCGCTTTCTGCAATAACGCTTTTGGCTCGTAGTTCATTGCAGGCTTTATCATGCCCTTCATAACCAAAAGGTTTATCCAGTCGTTTGTCTGCTTTGACATTATTTCGTATTCAACCTCTGCCTCGAATATTTCTCCGTAGCGCCTGTGCACTTTTTTTATCAGCTCTTCGCTGCTTAGCCCAAGCGATGTTGCTTCTGCCCAGTCCTTTTCAGTCATGTCATTAGGGCAGGCTGTGCAGCTTATTGTCATTGTCCCGCCTGTCAGCCCCCTCACATTCGGCGGAAACAGCCTGCATATTATCGGCCTTTTGTCATAAATCATGCACCTGCTGTTGAAAAGGAACTGGCATTTCTTGTCTGTTATCGAGTACTGCATTATTATTGTGCTGTTTTTGTTCAGGTCATAGACAATCTTGTAAGGCACTATGCTCAGCTTAATGCCTCTTTTTTCAGCCTCATGGAACATTTCCTTTGCTTCCCAGTCAAACACAGTAAGCCCGGGCTTGCAGCAGTGCAGCATGAAAGCGGAGTTGAAGAAAGCAGGGAATAACTCATTGTTCACAGCATCCAGGCTAAGCTCAGAGCAGCACGCTGCGCACTGCCTGCATTCAAACGGCTCGTCAAGCTTCATAAGAGAATAGTCTTAAATTGTGTTTATATAAGTTTGCACTGCTTTAAACACAGAATCATAATAGCTGCTGAATATCTGGTGCTTTTCTTTTTCGCCTGCATCATGCCCTAATTCTTTGCATGTCTGCGGCTCCCACCACTGCCAGCTTTCTTCTTTGAGCGTTTCTACAGTTGCATGCTTGTCATTGTGCCTCAGCATGAACCTTGCAGGAACTCTGCATTGCCTTAGGAAAGACACCGCAAGCACTGAATATGACGCGCAGTCGCCTGTTTTTCGTTTAAGCGTGGCTTTCGGCTGCAGCACTTTATAATGCTCCACAAACCCGTCTTTCCCTTCCCTGTATGCTTCTGAATAGCTCATGTAAGACGCAATTGGCCTGAATGCCTCCTGCGGGTTTTGGGTTTTCATCGGCTTGAATTGCGAATCATCAGGCCATTTGAGCTCTTCGCCTGCTTTATTCCCGATAAAATGCTCCAAAAGCCACAGGCAACCCGGAAGCACAGCAGGAATAGGATGATCCCAGTTGAACAGCGTAACCAGAAACAGTTCGCCGTATGTTGGCGTTTGGAGATATGTTTCAATGCCCATAAGGCTGGTTATATTATATTCGCTTATATAGGTTTCTGAGAATGCGGCAGGGGAAACCCCTGAACCCCCTATTCTTATCCTTATTTCACCGAAAGTTTTAAATATTACTTTGTATATACTAAGTAATACCATGCAAGTAATAAGCCTTAAGATGGAAGCATCGCTCTTGGAAGAGATTGATTCTACTTTGGCAAAGAACAGGTACAGCACAAGGACGGAATTTATGAGAGATGCAATAAGGTGCAAGCTGACTGCTTTTGAGAAGGAAGAGGCAATAAGGAATTTGGCTGCCTATAAGGGATTTCTTAAGGGGAAAGCAAGGATGAGTGAGGAGCAGGCAAAGAAAGAGATTGAGGAAGAGCTTCTTAGCGGTGCGAACAACAGGAAAGATGATATTGCTTTTGCAAGATTAGCCAAAAAGCTTGGCGTGAAATTAGAATAATTCTTCAGGCAGTTTGATATCAATTCCACGGATTAAGAAAAAATGCTTGTCCCTTGTAATAAGCACTGCGGAATTGTCTCTTGCGATTATTGCATGAAGCGCATCGCTTACAGGAATGCCCAGCATTTTTGCAGTTAAAATCGCTTCATTCTTTTGGGATTCCGAGTAAAATACCATTTTCAATAAAACAGCAGGTATGTGGGAAACCATTTTATGGATTTTCTCTTCTGTATAAAATTTCTTCAGCTCTTTGTGGTTAAGGCTTGATATTAATATTATCCCCTCTTCATTGATTATCTCATTTATAGCCCTTAACGCCCACTCTCCCAATGGTCGGAATCTGTCCTTTCTGTTTTCGAAATAGTCAATCCAGATGCACGTGTCTAAATAGTACCTTGCGAGCGGCGGCGAAGCAAGGTCTTGAGCGGAGCGAAAATACCTCTTTTGCATTAGAAGTGCTGTTTGCACAGGTTGTATAAAAAACCTCGTCCGGAAATATGCGCATTATTCCGTCGTCAAAGAAAGATTTGCGGAGAGTTTGGAAAAATGTGTGGAAAGCCAGCCTGCCGGCATTAATTCTAAAAAAAATAAAAATTATTCCTTTCTATTGCATTTCAGCAGTATGTCCTTTAGTATATTAAAGCTGTTCATGAGATCTGCTGTTTCTGCCTTAGTGCGTTCAGATGAATAAGGGCCAACATATCCATTTACAGCAAATTTAGCTCTTACGCCTTTTGAGCATACACCGGAATGGGTAGATGAATAATTCCCCAGATTTACTTCCAGGTCATTTCTTGTGCCCCTATGGGGCCCTCTCAACATATAACCTGTGACCGTTACTTTATCTTCTGCACAGAATAAGGTTCTTAACGGAACTGTTACTTCGGTTCTCTGCTGATCCCCGCTATAACTGACAGTTTTTAAGTTCTTTTCAGGGTACAGAGTCATATCCATATCCTTATTTCCGAGCATTTTGATAAGCGCATCTATATCATATTCTGCCACGTGCATTGGATAGCCCTTTGAAAAAGAACTGCTTAAGTCCAATATTTCTTCAATTTTCATTGTGTTTGCCTCCTTATAATGAATTATAAGCCTGATATTCTTATTGTGTTTATAAGGCTTTTTATTAATTATGGAAAAGCCGGCCTCCGGCATTAATTCTGTTATTTAGTATTCTTTTACAACGCATCCGAGTTTTTCAAGCTGGGCTTTTGCTTTTTTTAAGTCTGTTTCCTTTATCAGAATATGGTCTGTCGAATATGCTGAGATTGCGAATATTGAGATGTTTGCATCTGCCAATACTTTGGACACAGCAGCCATGAAGCCCGTAAGCCCAAAAGGCAAAGTCATGTCAAATGTTAATATCTTCCACCCTTTTTCTATTGCA
>DUKS01000005.1:69251-69681 GCA_013329215.1 Nanobdellota archaeon
TGGACTTGATTACTGCAAAGCGCTCTTTCCACACGTACACTGTTCCATTCTTAAGAAAATCTTCCGGCTTCATCTTACGCCCTAAATTACCTTTGAAATATAACGCCGCGGGTGGGATTTGAACCCACAAACCCTTGCGGGCACTGAATCATTGCGTAAAGCGTGGTAATCTAAAGCACTAATACGTACTTAGCAATCCAGCGCAGTACCAGGTTGTGCCACCGCGGCAATTGGCTAATTATAGGCATTAGTGTTTATTTATATGCTTTTTGATGGCAGAGGCTTTGCGTGGAAATTAGCCGGATTTCTCTATTCTGTTAAAATATGCAAGCCTTCTTCTATTGTGCAAGATTATTCTTGCACTGACCTGTGCTAATCTGCTTGCATATTTTACTTTTGTCACAATGCCATATACTCGCTTAAAGGCAGA
>DUKS01000052.1:0-318 GCA_013329215.1 Nanobdellota archaeon
GGATTAACTTCTCCTTTCGGAGTCGTAGCCCATTGTCCCTACCATTGTAGCGCGCGTGTAGCCCAGGGCATTTGGGGCATACCACCTACCGTTGCCTACACCTTCCTCCTAGTTTCCCAGGCAGTCTCTGCAGTGTGCTCGATCGCTCCGGAGAGCTCGGTCGCAACAGCAGATGTAGGTCTTGCTCGTTACCAGACTTAACTGGACACCCTACGGCACGAGCTGACGGCGGCCATGCACCTCCTCTCGGCTTGTTAGGTAAGACCTTCAATCTGACCTTCATCCTGCCGTCGGCCCTGGTGAGGTTCACGGTGTAGA
>DUKS01000052.1:446-1662 GCA_013329215.1 Nanobdellota archaeon
AGTTTCGGTCTTGCGACTATACTTCCCAGGCGGCGAACTTAACGCCTTCGCTCCGGCACCGCAAAATCACTAAGATTTTGCGACACATAGTTCGCAGTGTTTACAGCTGGGACTACTCGGGTATCTAATCCGGATCGCTCCCCCAGCTTTCGTTCCTCACCGTCAGATTCGTGCTAGACAGACGCCTTCGCCACGGGTGGTCTTCCAAGGATTAAAACATTTTACCGCTCCCCAAGGAATACCCCTGTCTCCTCCCGATCTCTAAACTGGTAGTCTCTCTTGCAATTCGCCAGGTTGAGCCTGACAATTTCACAAGAGATTTGCCAATTCGGCTACGAACGCTTTAGGCCCAATAAATATGATCCCCACTTGTGGCGCCGGTGTTACCGCGGCGGCTGGCACCGGTCTTGCCCACCACTTATTCGCCGAGTTATTTACGCTCGGCAAAAGCCTACCTAAAAGGTAAGCACTTAGGTTCCCCTTATCACGCTTGCGCGTAGTGTAAAGGTTTCCCGCCTGCTGCATCCCTTAGGACTAGGGCCCTTATCTCAGTGCCCTTCTCGGGGCTAGGACTCTCATCCCCCCTACGGATCACAGGCTTGGTGAGCCATTACCTCACCAACTACCTAATCCGCCGCCGACTTATCCTTAGGCGCCGAAGCTTTAATGGAAAGCGCATTCCAGCCTCAATCCACTATCCGGTGTTAGCCTCAGTTTCCCGAGGGTATTCCAGACCTAAGGGCAAATTATCGACGTGTTACTGAGCCTTCTGCCGGTGGCTCCCTTGCGGAAGCCCCCAGGACTTGCATGGCTAAATGGAAACCTAATAGCAGCGATCTCCCGCAGGATAAACGGGTATTAAAAATGGACCGAAACTTGTTAACTAAATTTAATGCTTTCTATTAGTGCATCGCAACATTCGTCATATAACCAATATTGCCATCTTGCCCACATCATCCATGATTGTTCAATCATGCACTCATTGGTTTGGATGCCTGTTCAGAAACAGGCATATATCCGAGAATATGCTCTCGAGATGCTCGCAGTTGCGAACTAGCGAGGAAAAAACTTTCCTCTCGTTCCGTGTAGGAACTAGAACCAATTTATTCAGGGTATGAGCCCTGAACATAGTCAGTGAAGATTTCACTCTTTAATCCATCTTCACGCTGACATTAGAGAAACGAGCTTATATATAAACCTTTCGAGCGAGCCGCGG
>DUKS01000052.1:1738-14650 GCA_013329215.1 Nanobdellota archaeon
CCTTTCGAGCGAGCCGCGGCGAGCGAAGAAAGGTTATGAACGAAGCGAGGCGGAGTGAATAAACCTTTCGAGCGAACAGCGGCGAGCGAAGAGAGGTTACGAGCTGAACGCAGTGAAGCGAGTAAACCTTTCTGCCTCTCTTTCCCGAGCGATAGTAACAGAATTCTTGAATAAAAATAGATATAAAAATTGGTTCTTCATGCCGGAGGCCGGCCCGCTATAAGATTTTATAAGGCATCTGTATTCTCTCGGCTGTTTCAGACATGAGCCGTATCATGCTTTCCCTGTACGCCTTTGCCTGCGCTGATTTCCTGTAATCGCTTCCGTCTTTGAACCAGCGTGGCACATTGAAAGTGGCCATGCCCTGCTTTGGGGCGTGATACACTTTTTCAGCCTGGTCATCGGAATCAGCGCTCCATTCAAAGCCAAATGCGGGAAATATCTCTGCTTCCATTCTCCTCGCAACTTCAGGCTCAAACTCGCTCTTAAGCTTGGCGAGAAGCCCGGGATTAAGTATTTCGCAAAAGTTCAGCATATTTCCTGACAGCACATCAACATGTATCAGGCCGTTTTCGGCAAGCAGCACGTAGGGGTTTTGCCTTACAGCGAGATTTGATTCAAGCCTCGCGTCAAGGCCGTACCCTTTCATGAATTTTGCATTCTGCCCGGCAGAAGAGCCTGTCAGCACTGTGACGAAAGGGTTGCCGCCGATTCCTGCAGACTGCATTAGGGTGTAAAACTCAGCGCCCCTCGTTAGGTCACCTTTTGCAAGAAGCACCCCGTCCTTGTCGGAGATTATGTGAGAAATATTCCGCTCTTTTGCAAGCGCATAAAATTCGATAAAAGCATCAAGGATTTCGCATGAAGAAATCCAGCCATTGGGGATTTTTGCAACTGCCTCTTTAACCTTGTCCTGCGCATTGGCAGGAGCGCCCACAAGCCCCAACCCGGCTGTTGTAAGCATAGGCAGGTCTATTACTTCATCTCCTATTGCAGCAATCAGTTCCAGCGGGATTCCATGATGCCTTGCATACGCAGGGACTATATCCCCTTTTGTAAGTATGGTAGCATCAATCGCCGCATTGTTCGCCATCAGATAAACAGTGTCATTCATATGGGGATTTGGCAAGGGAGTGTTTAAAAGCTTTACGTATAACAAGTGTAAACTATTTACATGGGAGGTTATTAGTATTTAGCCGGTAGTATTTAGCACGTCACCGTTAGCCACCTTCTACTACCTACCGACTACCACCCACGAACTACTTGCCACGCACTGCAAGCTAAGGACTAAAGGCTAATGACTACCTGCTATCCACAAACTTTTTAAGCGTTTCAAAAGCCTTCAATAGCGGCAATGGATGCAAAAAAACCAGCTGTTTTCCTTGACAGGGACGGCGTGATAATTGAGGAAGTGCAGTGGCTTACAAAGCCGGAGCAGGTAAAAGTACTGCCGAACGCAGGCAAGGCAATTGCAAAATTAAACAAATCATTTCTTGTTATAATAATCTCTAACCAGCCAGTAGTTGGAAGGGGCATGTGCACTGAGGAAGACGTTAAAAACGCAAATGATGTAATGCTGAAAGTAATTGCAAAAGACAGCGCAAGGATAGACGCAATCTACAACTGCTTCCATCATCCGATACACGGCATTGGAAAATACAAGGCTGAATGCGAATGCAGGAAGCCAAAGCCCGGAATGACGCTGCAGGCTGCAAAAGATTTCAACATTGACTTAAAGAGCAGCTTTACAATAGGAGACAAGATCGGCGACATAAAAGCAGGATTCCTCGCAGGAACGAAAACAATTCTCGTGCAGACAGGCTATGGCGGAAAAGATGGGTTTAATGATGCTGTCCCGGACTATGTTGCAAAAGATTTATATTCAGCAGTTAATATCATCATGGGTGAGACAAAATGAGGGCATTTATAACAGGCGCAGGCGGTTTCATGGGGCCGCATCTTGTGAATTTCCTGCATGAAAAGGGCTTTGAGATAATGTCAACTTATTACGAGCCGACCTCCGACATAAATGAATTAAAGGCAAAAGGCGAGGCTATCGAGCTTGATGTAAGGGACAAGGAGAAATTCAAGAAGCTGCTTGCAGAGTTTAAGCCGGACCAGGTCTATCACCTTGCAGCGCAAAGCTATCCCACTGTTTCATGGGACAGGCCGAACTACACAATACAGGCAAATGTTGAAGGAACAATCAACCTGTTTGAATCATTAAAAGAGCTGAAACTCAATCCTGTCGTGATTGTTGCATGTTCATCAGCTGAATACGGGTTTGTGACTGAAAAAGAAGTGCCGATAAAGGAAACGCACCAGCTTTTGCCTCTTCACCCTTACGGCATAAGCAAGGTGGGGCAGGATTTGCTTACATACCAGTATTTCAAGAATTTCGGGCTGAAGGGCATAAGAGTAAGGATATTCAACACAACAGGCCCTGGAAAAGTCAATGATGTCTGCTCTGATTTCACAAAGCAGGCTGTAATGATAGAAAAGAAAATGCAAAAGCCCGTGTTCAGGGTGGGCAACCTGAATACAAGAAGGGCGCTCACCGATGTAAGGGATATAATAAATGCATTTTACCTTCTCGCGGAAAAAGGCATTGCCGGGGAAGTCTACAATGCATCGGGAGAAAAAGCTTATCTCATCAGGGATATATTGGATGAAATAATAAAGATTACAGGGATAAAATGCAAGATTGAGGTTGACCCAAAGCTGCTGAGAACCACTGACGAGACGATAATCTTCGGCGACTCCGCAAAGCTTAAAAAGGCTACCAAGTGGAAGCAGGTTATGCCCATTGAAAAGACGCTTAAGGACATGGTTGAGTTCTGGAGAGTAAAGCTGAAATGAAGGACACAATCACAAAAAGCTTGAAAGAATCATTTGAAGCAAAGCAAAAACTTCTTTCAATGTCCGAGAGAATTGAGCAGATGTGCAGGATTATAGTTAATTGCTACAAAAACAAAGGCAAGATGGTGATTCTTGGCAATGGGGGCTCTGCAGCGGATGCGCAGCATATTGCGGCAGAATTAGTCTGCCTGCTTGACAGGAAAAACCAAAGGCCCAGCATTCCCGCAATAGCGCTCACTGTGAATACATCCATCCTTACCGCAATAGGCAATGATATGGGCTATGAGCATTTATTTTCAAGGCAGGTAATGGATTTAGTAAATGAAAATGATGCAGTCATAGGAATCTCAACATCAGGCAATTCCGATAATGTAATAAATGCGCTTAATGCGGCAAAAGAAAAAGGCGCAAAAGCAATTGCATGGACAGGCTCTAACGGCGGAAAGATGGATGATATGGGGCTTGACTTTGTGCTTAAGGTCCCTTCTGACAAATGCTCAAGGATACAGGAACTGCATATCACTGTGGGGCATATCATGTGCGAAGTTATTGAGAAAGAGCTTTACGGAAAACAATGAAACTTACCGAGCCGAGCGAAGGGAAGTTTGGAACGTCAGTGACAAAACTAGTTTTAATGGCCGGTGGAAAAGGAGAAAGGCTTTATCCGCTTACAAAAGAAGTGCCAAAGCCAATGCTTCCTTTAAATGGCAAACCGCTCTTGGAGCATACAATTGAATGGGCAAAAAAGCAAGGGCTTAAAGACATAATCATTTGCTCAGGCTATCTTGCCCATATAATTGAAGAATATTTCGGAGACGGCTCAAGATTTGGAGTAAACATCAAATATTCAATAGAAAAAGAGCCGCTCGGAACAGCAGGCCCGCTGAGGCATGCAAAAGAGCTTATAGGAAAGGATAATTTCATAATGCTTCACGCAGACATTGTCTGCCGGATAAACGCCAAGCCGCTCATGGATTTTCATTTAAAGAATAATGCGCTTTGCACACTGGTTATACACAAATCATCGCATCCGCAAGACAGTGATTTGATTGAAACAGACAAAACAGGAAGAGTTGTAAGATTCTGGAAAAAGCCGCATGCAGAAAATCCGCCAACAGACCTTGGAAACTCAGGCATGCACGTATTCAGCGCAAGGATTATGGATTTTATCCCCGAAGGCAAATACTCCATGGAAAAAGAGTTTTTGCCAAATATTGTTGAGCTTAAAGAGCAGGTATACGGGTATCATACAGAAGAATTTCTCAAGGACATGGGCACTCCCGAACGAATGAAAGAGATAGAAGAAAAGATGAAGAAGAACCAGATATAATTCTATTCAGATATGTTATAGAACGAGGCCGCAAGTATCAGTATGCCGCCTGCTGCTGCAGCCGGTGTTATTGATTCAGACAGAAGAAGCCATGCAAAAACAGCTGCGAAAACCGGCTCTGTATAGCTGAGGACCGCAACTGTTGTTGCCTTTAATTTCTCCAGCCCCTTAAGATGGAAGATAACTGCTATGAACTGGTGCACAAAGCCGACAATTGCAAGATAAGCCCAGCTTGCTGAAGATATGGAAGGCGCCGCAATTATTAGAAACGGGGAGAACACAGCAAATGTGAACAGCATCTGGAAAAATATTATCTGTTTTATGTTGAAGTACTGCATTGCTTTCTTGTATGTGACAAGGGATGCAGCATAGCCAAGCGCAGAGCCCATTGCCAGCAGATTGCCAAGCGCTATAGAAGAGCCAAAATCCAGCTTTCCAATAACAAGGGCAAGCCCGGCCATTGCGGCAATTACTGATAAAATCCTCTTCATGCTGATTTTTTCCTTAAACATGAAGAATGAGAGCAAAAGCACAAAAACAGGCGCAAGGTAATGCAGGAGCACTGCATTTGAAATCTTCGTGAGGCTGAACGCATAAAAGTACATGCTGTTGTTGGCAGCGCCGAACAAGCCGATAAGCAACAATATCCACACCTTTTTTGTGAAAAGCTGCTTGAGCTCTTTGTTTTTCAGCAGTATAAAAAACATAAAAAATGCAGAAACCAAAGAAGCCGCTGCTGCAACCACAAGCCCGTTCTGCCCTGACAGCCTGGCGAAAATGCCCATGCTGCCGAATATCAGCATTGCAGTGATTACATACAGCGGATATTTGATTTCTTTCATATTAGTTTCCCGTAAATTTCCAATACACCATCACCAAACGGCTGTCCGGCTATATATCCTTTTCTTCCGCTAACATAATCCTTCAGCTTGTCATCGGAGTTTGCAGGGCACGCCACGTGTTCGCAGCATTTTAGCATGTCAATGTCCGAATGGTAAGAGTCGCCAATTCCAAGACAGCCTTCGCCTGTTTGCTTTTTCCTTCCAACCAGGGCTTGAAGAAAGTCCCGCCTGCTGGCAGTGTTGCGCCCAAGCTTTTCAAGTATATGCATAATTGCCTCGCCCTTTGCAATATTCGGCCGAATGTCAATTGCAGCTTTTGAAACAACAACCTTAATCCCACCTGCTGCAATCTCCGCCTTAACTGATTCCGGCAGCCTTGGCTTAAGGAAGCCATATACTTGGTCTCCTGTAATGCCGCCCTCTGAAACAGGCTTAAACTCGTATGTAAGCATATTCCTGTTGTCCTTCAGCCGCTTTATTCCAGAGCCGCTTAATGCCGCTTGTATTTCATTCTCAAAACTGTCAGTATCTGCAATGAATTGCCTTAACTCAGCCCCAACAGCAGCGAGCTCAGGCCTCACAATGGCCAAAAGCCCGTAGCATTCCCCTGTTGCAGGGTTGTATATCTCCTGCCCCATCTCCACAGCTGAAACCTCGTTCATGCCTGTTGCCTCTATGATATTGTCGCATAGGTACAAAGAGCGGCCGGTGCATGCTGAAAACCTCACATTAGGGTGCGCTTCAACAAACGCTTTTATCCTTGCAAGCAGGCCCTCATGCCCTGCAAGGCTCTGCTTCTCAGGGTAAGTTTTCGGCTTTTTGAAGCTCCCAAAGCACCCGTCTATGTCATTGAATACCAAATCTATTTTTGCCATTATTGCCTCCATCCCCGAAGGGATAGTATCTGCCTGCGAGGGGGCTTTTAATATATACCGGGTAAAATGTAAACATTAGTATACATATGTAAACATGACCATAAAGTTTAAATACAAGATCTGTTTCACAAGAAGCATGGAAAGAAGCCTTGTAAAGCACGGGGAAAGCACGCTTATGGTCAGTGTACCTGCGGCATGGGCGAAACGGCACCATCTTGAGAAAGGGGACGCTGTTGATATGCTGGATGAAGGCGAATGCCTTGTAATATTGAGAAAGGGCAAGAAAAAGGCGCAGTTAAAGCTGGAAATCTTCTTTGAAAAGCCTGACTATGACGAGATAAGGGCTATGCTCTGCAAGGCATACAGGGAAGGGGCTGACGAGATTACTGTAAAATATGATGATGAGGAAGTGTTCCCGGCCGTGCATAAGGTAGTTGCATCAATATTCGGCTATGAGATTACAGAAAGCAAAAAAGGGATGTGCGTAATAAAGAACCTCATAAAAGAATTCGATTTTGACCGAGATACTGTTTTCAAGAAAATCATACAGATAACAGACACAATGTTCAACCTTACAAAGGAAGTGCTGGAAGGGCATACAGGCCATACATTGGAAAAAGTCCACCTGCTCAGGGATGAAGGCTGGAAATTCAGGGACGCCTCATATGCAATGCTCAAGAAGGAAACAATAGAAAAGGCCTTCAGCGACACATACATACTCCACATATACGAGCAGAACTCAACCTATCTTAACTGGCTTATAGAAAGGTACATGGAAAACAGGATGAAGCCGGTATCTGCCAATTTTCTCAAAATGTATGACAAAGTATATGCTTATTTCAGGAACGCGCTGGCTATGATGAAAAAGAAAGACCGGGAATACCTTCTTTTTATAATGGAAAACAGGAGAAAGCTGCTCGAAGATTGCGAAGCAATATCCGCAAAAGGAGGGCAGGAGGCAAAGCTAGTGCCATATCTTGCAATGCTCATACAGAACATACACAACCCAAAGTCAGTACTGATTGCATAGGACTATTACTTCTTCGTGCTCTCGCTGCGCTCCCAGCCGTCCACGTACCCTTTCCTCCTGAATTTCAGGTCATAGAACAGCGAAAGCCACATGTACAGCCTTACAGCAACAAGCGCCAGTGTCCAGAAAAATTCTTTTACAGTCCTTGGATAGCCCCATATCCATTGCATGCCCTTGAAGACCTCATTCTTGAATGATTTAACCTTGGGGAAGTCAGGCGCATATTTTGTAAGCTTCGTATGCGCATCCGCTGTCCTCTTTCTCTGCTTGAGCCAGTCATGCAGGTTTGTCGGGTTCTTGACAAATACCCTTGCATCCTCGGCATAGCCGATAGTGTATCCTTTCTTCCAGAAGAAGTAAGGTATGATTGAGTCCTCTGCAACATCAACAGGTATTTCCTTTATCACGCCGTTGTTCCTGAAGCCGAACAAATAGCCCGAGCACTCAAGGAACTGCCTGTGCCTGAACAAATCTTTTCTTACCCTGTGCGCGCCGGCATCAGCCAGCAGCCTGCCCCAATATCCAAACAAGGTATACCTCGGATTTTCGCACATGACTCTTCCGCACACGCAGCCAATCTTTTCATCCTTGAACATGTTAATCATCTCATTAATTGCGCCATTGTCCAGGAACACATCGCCGTCGGTAAATATCCATATCTTCCCTTTCAATTCCTTGAAAAGCAGGTTTAATGCAAAACTCTTCCCCTTGCCGGGGTCCTTGAAGAATCTTATCTGCTTGTATTTCTTGCGGTATTCCGTTACAAGCTCTTCTGTTTCCTTGTCAGGAGCTGCAACCACAAGATCGTAATCGTCCTTGATTTTCTGAAAAAGTATTGCCTCAATGGCCCTGTAAACCAGCGGCTCTTTGAATGCGGTTATTACAATTGAAATCATATCTTATGAGTTAATTGGACAGATTTATAAAGATTATGCAAAGTATTGTATCTGTGAAAAAGCAGAATATTGCCTGGACAGCAGCCAGACTGCTCCTTGGGATTTCAATAATAGGCATCCTTATTTACAGGATTGGATTAAGCCAGGTCTTAAGCATAATAAGCTCAACAAGCCCGCTTGCTTTCATCATAATTGCCGGGGGCTATGCAATCAACTGGCTTCTTAATTCATGGTCCTACCATCTGCTGCTGTCGCATATAAATGTAAAAATAAAATATTCAAGGCTGCTTAGTTTGTTCGTGGCAAGCTGGAGCATAGGCACGGTTCTGCCCGGAAAGATAGGCGATGTGTCAATTGCGTATTTCCTGAAAAAAGAGGGCATAAGAATAAGGGATACCGGCGCAATCTACCTTATGGACAAGGGCATCGTGTTCCTGTTTTACATGATAATTGCAATTATCACTGCAGGGCTGCTGCTCCCTGCAGATATTATGCGAATATTGCTCGCAGCCCTTGCCGCATTTGGAATTGCAGCAGTGCTGTTTGTATGCTTCGGAAAAAGCATAATACAAAAGATTTTCGGAAAATACGCTGTTTACCTTGAGGATTTTCATGCGAATATATCCGGGCTTGTAAGAAAGCGGCCGCTGCTGCTTATCGGCTTGTTCTTTCTTTCTGCCGCAAGATGGGCAGTCCTTTCAGTTTCAATGTGGATCTTGCTTTTAATGGCAGGAGAGCATATTTCATTCGGCTATGTATTCCTGTTTTCAACAACAGCAAACATACTTGCGCTTATCCCAATCACTGCCTCAGGCATAGGGCTGAAAGAGGCCGCTTTCGTGTATCTGTATGCGCTTGTCGGCGCATCAAAAAGCGCAGTGCTCGGCGTCTCGCTTGTTTATTCTATTATAACGCTGGTAATAGCATTCTGCGTAATCCTGCTGATAAAAAGCAGTGCTAAGAAAGCAGAATGAATGCCTGTTTTGCCGCATACTCGATGCCGTTCAGCGTGCCGTATTTCTTCTGAAGCATGCTGATATACCCGCCTATGTTCGGCCGCAGCGCAAGCGCTTTTACCATCACAGATTTAGGGTTGTCTCCTTTTTTCATCACAATACCCAATCCAATCTGCTCAAGCGTTTTTACATTATGGTGCATCTCAGGGTCTTCTTTATCATCATATTCATATGTAATGAACGGGCTGCCATTCATCATCGAAGCCCAGACAGAGCCCCAGCCCATTCTTCCAATAGCCGCAATAATCGCAGGGTTTGAAAAAATGCTCATGCCATTTTCAACAGGCGCTTTTGCAATGCCTCCTTTTATGCCTTGCTTGTAGCTTGGCGGATAATAAACAGCATAGCCTGCATCCAGGAATGGCTTTGCAAGCGAAACTATCTGCTTCTGGACTGGTTCTATGCCTGAAATGTTAAGGTAAACGCCCTGTTTCAATACTTCTTTGCTTTCTGCCAAAGTCCTTGCAAACGGTGGCATCCCGATTATGCGGTTATTTTTCCTGAATTTCCTGTAAGACAATGCAGAAGGCTCTGCAACCATTATCAGTGCCTGGCTGTCTTCAATCAGTTTTGCTTCCTTTATGCACGCATCAACGATTTTTTTGATTGCCTTATCCTTGTACCTTGGAATTATTTCCTCTGCATGGCGCAGGATTTCAGAGAATAAGCCGATTGATGTGCAAAACATTGGGAAAGAATTGTCAGTGCATGGCCTTAGTATAGGATTATGGTTTATCCCGCATAATATGTTGCCTGCATTTATCCGCTGTTTTGCTTTCGGGTTTGCAAGATTATACGAACCAAGTCCAGATTTAAGCGATGCTATAAGCTCATACTCTGCATCCCGCCTCTTTGAAGCGATAAAGCGCAGCCTGTCAACATAATCGTCACTGCTGAAGCCAAACCTGCCTAAAATCTCCCCAAACTTCGGGGAAAGCCACACGTGCCCCCTTACGGGGCTGTTCGCGAATATTTCGTTTAAAAGAATGACGCTAATGGATTTGTTCTTTGGCTCAGGCAGCAGTATTTCATAATCAATGGCAGAATTCTTCTCTTTTAACAGATTATACAGCTCCTGCGCCATGTCCGCTGAATTCAGTATCGGCCCGATGCCATGCGGCGCAGGGTTTACCAGGATTACATTCCTTACATTCCTTGACTTATCTTGCTGTTTCATATTATGCAAATACTTATACAGCATTCACTGCGTTTTATAGTTTGCGCTGCCTAAAGATATTTACCCTGCGCAAGCCCTTCAAGAAATGCTTCAGTTGCAGTAAAGTCAGATGCAAGCCCGCTTCCGCGCAAAGCAGCGCTCAGCTTCCTGTTTGCCGCAAGCGCCCGCTTTATGTGAAAGTCCCTTCCTTCAATGTTGTCTGCCAGCCTTTTCCGGTGCATCTCAGCATCTGTGCCTGCCTGGATCTTTTCCATATTTGTCTTTATGTGCTGTATCCTTGATGCAACGCCAGACCAGTTCTTCAGGTAGCTTGCCATTGCAAAAACCGCTCTAAAATTTTCAAGAGACTTGTCCGGAGCTCCAAATGCATATCTTGATTCTACGATATCATCCCTCTGTTGCTCTGTAAGCCCATCAAGCCCGCATTTCGGTGTTTCAAGCAAGGCAACCAGCTCGAACTGCACAGGCCTGTAGCTTGTGCTTCCAAGGTCTATTGGGACTGGCAATCCGGCCTGTTCAGAACATATCCAGTTCAAAGGTATTGCATCCCTGTAGAAGGACCTTATCTCCTCTGCAGTAACAGCCGGCCTTATGAAGTCAAGCGCCTTTTCAAGGCTGCCGGTTAATGCTGCAGCATCCGGACTTAAAGAAGCCCTTAAGATTTTCAAGGTTCTGCCATTGAGAAATTTGCATTCCCCGTCATCAAACTCGCCAAAAAATGCCGGAGTCCCTTCTTTATCGCGCAAATGCATCTCATATCCTTTTGCACTTACTTTCGCAGATGCCGCGATTAGGACGAATAGCGCACTCATGTCATTATTAAGTGCAGCCGCATCCCTCAATATCTTGTCATACGTCCGCCCTCTCACTTCCTGCACAGCCATTACATGCGTATCGCCGGGCAAAACAGCATACACAGCAGAAGGCGCCCCCTGTATTCCAAAAGAATCCCTTATCCTGTTGTACCACTGCGCCTCAAGCATCATTTCCCTTGCGCCGTGGTCTTTTTCCTGCGGCTTGCCAAGCTTGGCATAGAAATTGCCAGCTTCGCCTGTAACTTTGAATACCTGATGCATTGTCTGCTCCTGCACCATTGAAGCATCTCCAATCCTGCCCATGAAAGCAAGTGAATCCGTATTTGCGTTTAGCGCGTCCCTTATTGTTTCTGTTGTATGTTCTGCCATTTTTATTCCTCCAATAACTCTGCTGAAACCATCTCGCTCAGTATTTGCGGCTCCCCGCCCAAGCATGTTATGGCTTCTCCTTCAAAATCACTGCCGCCTGAAACCAACGATAAGCCGTGCTTTTCCTTTAATTCCAATGCAGCCTGCCTTTTCGCATCATCCGTGAACTGGTTGTTATAGTGCACTTCAATCCCGTCAAGCCCTGCATTCGCCAGCCTCGTCATTAATTCATCAAGGCTTACTTCCTTTCTTTCGATTTGGTGCGGATGCGCAAGGATTGCCCTGCCGCCAGCCTGCTTTCCGAACGCAACAAGCTGTTCAGGAGAGTATAATGCGCCGACATAGCAGCTTCCGTTAGGTGAATCAGGCGCAAAATATTTTGCTTTTGCCGCTTTCCAGTCAATAGCAATGCCCAGTTTCGCCAATGCCTCGCATATCTGCTTTGTGCTTGGCGCGCTTGTGTTCAGCAGCCTGCAAACATCCTCCAGCGTGATGCATACCCTGTATTTCCCAGTAAGGTTCTGGAATATGCGCTCAAGCCTGCCTTTGCTTGTCCATTGCCTTGCCTGCTTCAGCATTGTTCGCAGCGCTTCATTATTCTCATCAAACTTATAGCAAAGGATATGCACTCTCGAATCAGCCTGCATCTCAACGCCTTTCACAACTGTTATGCCGTATTCCCTCCCAAGCTCCAATGCTTCAGGAATTCCGTCTATGCAGTAAGAGTCAGTGACTGCTAATGCCCCAATCCCAACAGCTTTCGCCCTTTCAAAAATGTCTCTTAAAGGCAGCTTGCCGTTTGGGGCGTACCTTGAATGTATATGCAAGTCTATTTTCATTTTTCCGTCATACCTGCCGGTTTTTGGCGGTTTATAAGTGTTGTGGAGCACCTATAATTCCAGTTTCTTCCTTCTGCAATAAAGGCCTTCCCACACTTTAAGCGCTTCAAAATAAGGGTTGCTGCCCATCAGGGTCTCTGCTTCCCTGAATCTGTCGTTCTCAATAAGCGCAGCTGCCTTACCTGAAGCTGTCTTAAGCAGCGCAGCCTTTGCCTTTTTGTAAAGCAGGACTTCCCTTCCGCGCGATGCAAACAGGGCTATGCTATCCCGCTTTACTCCGGCCTTTACCGCAGCAGCAATCGCAATGAATTCCATCTTTTGCTTTATGCTGTAAGCCTGCCGGGGACTGCCTATTTCAGGAATAACAAGTGAAGCGCCGCAGGAATGGTCAACTGAAGATTCTGAGACCCTGCCGGAGAACCATTTTTCACATACATCATCAATGCCGCCTGCAAGATTTAGGATGCAGTAGTTCCCCACTTCTGTAAGATGCTCACAGTACCTCCGGACAACCCCGTTCCTGTAAGCTGGCTGGTCGCAGCATTCAGGGCAGTTAACCCTGCAGCTGTGAGTGCCCGCAACAACAACATCCGGATGAAATGCAGCAATTGCTTCCAAATCAGATTTCAGTTCCCTGCCGGCTGCAATTACATTGTCACTGCCAATAAAACAGCTGTTTTCAAGCTTTACAGGGCCATCTATTCCTGCAAGCCATACTGCATGAAAAAAGTTCCCAAAAGTTCCAAGCTGTATCATGCAGTGTAAACAGCAAACTGCCACATTATAAGCCTTGCGCATTACAGGGCTTTGCGTGGAAACTAGGCAGATTTCTCTATTCTGCTAAAATATGCAAGCCTTCTTCTA
>DUKS01000009.1:0-3263 GCA_013329215.1 Nanobdellota archaeon
TGCCACTCTTTAGTTTTTTACTTGAACAAGGCCCTGTCTTAAGCTTCATTTTTTCCTTGTCATCTTTGAATTTCAGCCTGTAAGCCATGCACTCAAGTTCCATAATCTGCGATTCCAAAGACATTGCGGGCATTGACATGCCATAACCCAGTGCGGCGGCGGGAATGCCTGCGGCAGGCATCGGTATTGCCCCCAATGTGCCTGCCCATGAAAGGCCGTAAGACACAATGCCAAGCGCTCTTGCTATCAGCCTTGTGGATTCAGCGCACCTTAGGAGCGTTTCTGCCTGGACTGCCCTGTATTGGTAATTGCCGCTTTTGTAAATCTGCTCAAAATTTGTCTGTATGACTTCGCATTCTGAAGGCGCATAGGGCACGTTTGCCCCATTGCCAACTCCTGAAATTATTATCTGGTCAGAGATGCGGAGCGCTTTTTCATTTTGGGAAGACTGGGCGGTTGCTTGCCCTGTAATGGATGCCATGCCTGTATTTCCTGCCGTTACCATCATTCCTTTTACTTCCTGCTTTAATGCGGCAAATGATACACGCATTTCTTCAAGGTTTTTGCGCGCTTCTGCAGTTGAGGCCCCAGACTTGCTGTCCGATTCAAGCAAAACCTGAATTGTGTCTGTTATTGAGCCCTGCACATAAGTAAGAAAATTGTATGTTGCTGTTCCTGTTGGCAGCTCGCTTTCGGGCATTGCTGCAATTGACAGTTTTGCCTTGCCTGAATATTTTATTTTGCCATTTTTCTTTTGCAGGACCTGGATATTCACATTGCCTGCAACAAAATCATCAATTGACTTATCATAAACAGGCGGCACTGACACCTCAAGCCGGGTTGCGTTAAAATCATGCGCAGGTACTTCGGCTGAAAAACCGTTTTCGCCTGAGAAAGCCACATATATCTCTGATTCTTCATCAAACTGCCCAGTTATTGCCAAAGCACTGAAAGGCGCCGCATTTGCTGCGCTAGGGGTGATTTCTTTGTCACCTCTTATTTCAAACACTATGATTATACTTATTATTGAAATCATCAAAGCTATGAAGAAGATTGCATTTGCCGCTATCGCCCAGCCCCTTCCTTGCAGGTGCTCTTTTGCGCATTTATTTGCAGCACGGTTGGAAAATATAACACCTAACAGGCTGCATGCTGCTCCTAAAAATGGCACCCAGCAAATGCCAAGAGCCAGCAAAGACAGGACAAATAAAGTTGATGCCGACTTATTTACGCCCTGCTCCTGGCTTGTTTTAGACCCAACCCTGTTTAAAGCGATATTACCACCTATTTAATCCGACTATATTTTATTTGTTATCAGTGTGGAAGTGGATATTAAAATGTTTGTATTTGCCATACCGGGGGAATATAGGGGCAAGTATCTTCCGGGCATAAGCGAAGAAAGATTTATTAATCAGCGCTGCATTCCTTCATTTATGGAAGAAGCGCAACTCGTACTTCTGAGGACGAAGAGGCTTGAGCGCCTTCTAAGAGACGGCGTTATTTCCGCTGCTGAGAGCGCACTGTTTCTTGAGCTTGAGGGGTTTGTTGACCACGGAAAGAGGGGGATAAACTCCGATGAGTGGCTTGCATCATACCATATATGCGCGGACTATATGCGTTTGCTGAAAAGGGTTCTTGGCGGGCTGAAAGACATTGGGGAGCCTCATGCAGCAGCTAAATATTCCATGTTCATGGGAGAAATGGGTATAATGGTGCCAGACACGTTTTCAACGCCTTGGGATATGACACTAACCGCTCTTGACAGGGACCCGAAGATGGGCAGTGCAGAAGATGTTTTGAGATTCTACGGCTTGTAAATAGTCCTGTATATCGGAAGCCACTGCTTTCTGACAAAAGTCCTTTCAAGAAGAAGCATATGGCCAAAGCCTCTTTTCTTTAATTCCCTGTTTACAATGCCGCCCGCATGCGGATGCCTGTATTTCCTTTCGTAAGGGCTGTTGAAGCCGTGCCAGTAGTGTGTTAATTCATGCGCAATTGTTAAATCGATTATATACTCCGGCACTGCATCGTGCATAAACAATGAGTTGATTGCAATCTCGGTGTCCTTTCCTGCCCTCTTGATATGTCCGAACTTGTTTTTCCACTTGCCCTTGAAGCGGATATCCACGTTGTTTAGTTTTGCAACTTCCGGGAAAAGCATTTCCCATATTCTGTTCATCCTCAGGGAAAGCCATGCATTGTCGCGCATAAGAAGAAGAGAGAATGGTTGTATAAAAAGGTAGCGGGAAAAAGAAAGAAAAGGCTTAGCGCCTAAAAAAGGCAAGATCTCTTTGCTTTATTCAACAGCCTCAAAACTGCCCTTGTCCCAGTCTGTATTATACCTGTATCGTATTCTTATCTTTATTTCCTGTCCCTGCTCAACCATAATCTCGTTTTTCAGCGGCACTACAACCGGCGGCATAAGGCTGTCTGTGGAATAGAAATTGATATCATCATGTATATTTACAAGCGAAGTGAAGCGCAGGCAGTTTATTTTTGCTTTTGCCATAGCCTTTAATGTTACTATTTCATCCACTTCAAGCGGATTTTCCTTATTAAATTCAACTGTTTTAAAGCATTTCGACTCTGTAATAATTCTTGCCTTCTTTATCCCTGCAAATTCAAAATAAGGCGTCCTGACTTCAATGCCTTCAAACACATAGTCGGTGTTCGCCCCATCAACAATATTAACTACCATATGAGGCAAAAGCGCAGCATTAGGCGCAAGATGCTTCTGTATAAGGTTCATGACACTCACTTCCGGCTCATTTACAAGGCACGTGCTTAACAGCTCTGCAATTACAACATCTATTTTTTCAGGCGGGGCAAATTTTCTTATATCTTTGTTTACCAAAATTATGTTCTTGTAGCCTCCCCTTTCAATGTTGCTTTTCGCCAAGGCATAAACTTTAGGGTCAATCTCAACAGCATATACTTTTTTTGCGCCTGCTTTTGCAGCAAGTATGCTCATTAGGCCTGTGCCATGACCAATTTCCAACACAACTTTGCCTTTACAAACCCTGTTTATTGCTTTCTTAAACTGCCCCACTCTTTCTGCATCAGAAACCATCTCATAATGGTATGCGAGCTGAAATTCTCCTTTGCCTGTTTCATAATCTGGCTTGTTGTATTTAATGCGCCCCATGCTCCGCCTCCATTAATCCGCAGGAATGCAGTGTCTCATACATGCCTTCTGCTGATTTTAAGCCGCTTTTTATTTCCACAGCAATTTCTTCAAGGCTCTTTTTGCCGTCTATTGCTTC
>DUKS01000009.1:3461-6748 GCA_013329215.1 Nanobdellota archaeon
ACGCACCTTGACGCCTCGTAGAGTAGGAATCCTTTCTTTTCAGGGCGTATGAATACTCGCTTTTTGAATTTTGGGACAATACCCTTGAGGGTATGCCTTGCATGAGCCTGCTTCTCTGGATTGGCTTTATCAAGCCCGAAATACTTCGCTATGTGCAAGGCTGCTGTAAACCCCACTTTCATGTAGTCTTCTGAGTATATGTTTGCAGGGCTCTCATTCTCATTTACAGTGTGCGTTATCTTGCACGCTCCCCTGCATTCAGGGTAAAACAGGCATAATTCCCTGCCATGAATGCACTTCTTTGCCCATTGCATTGAGTGCCTATACCTTGAAAGCTCCCTCCAAATCTGCCTGAGCGGCTTCTTTGTAATATCTCCCATATTAAACCTGTCAGGCGGGATTGTGCACATTTTTGCCATGCCGTTCCAGTTCAGCGACAGGTTGTTTGTCCCGAAATAGCAGGTTCCGACTGCATCCAGGTATTTTTGCGCAAACGCCCGTCTCTGCGCAGGCTTCATTTGTTCCAGCTTTTTCTGGTGCTCCCTATAGATATAAGAAAGGAGCCTGCAATATGGAACTCCGTCAGTTGTTTTTGCAGTTATACCAAAATCCTCTTTCACTTTTACCAGCTGCTCAATCATCTTAAGGTAATCTGTTTCGCGAATCATGATGTCCTGGTTTATCCTGCATCCTCCCACTTTTACAAGGCGGTTAAGGTAAACAGTGTGCAGCCTTATTTTCTCTTTTTTAACCAGCATCTTGACAGTATCGTAAAGGCAGTGCTTTGTTTCTTCGTATGGAGAAAATAGTATGCCTACGCTTATCCCTATCTTGTCCAGCTTTTTCATGCCGCTTATTGCTTTTTTGAAAGACCCTGCCAGGCTTGTGAATGCTTCATGAGGCTTTGGCGTGTTTCCGTGCAGCGAAAATCCAATATGGTTTACAGTCTGTTTCAGGAAATCCCTTAAAGGCAACTCTCCTCTTTCAGCATCCATTTGCTCAAGAAACTCATCCACATAAGTGCCGTTTGTGATGAAATTAGAGATTATGTTCCTTTCATGCGCCATCCTGACAAGCCTTCCTATATGCGGATAGCACATTGGCTCACCGCCCATGAAATCAATCTCAAAAACCCTTGCTTTTGCAAGCGCATCAAGTATTCCCCCTGCCCTTTCCGGAGTAGGCTCCGGGTCTATTTTTTCCTTTCTCATTCTCTCAACCATTGCTTTTGCATCTTCCACATTCTTTGCTTTGTGTTGCCTTGCAAAATTGTAGCAGCTAAGGCAAGCCTGGTTGCAGAGCATGGTAATGTCCCAGCACACTATCTCAGGCGCTGACAAGTCCGGAAAAGCGTTTTTATGCATTGTCTCAAGCGGCTTTATATGGGTTCTTGATGCCTTCATGCTATCCTTTAAGCAAGGATTAATTTTAAGCATTTTTTTCTCCTTTGCTGCATCCGCAAGCTATTTTGTTTATAACTTCAATATCCTGTGTTGCATTGAATGCCGTTATCGCTTCTCTTATCGCTGCGTCGCACCTTGCGCAGCCTTTAGGGTAATAGTCAGCAAGCCCCTCTGTGTCAAGCCCTGCACTTATATTTCCCATCTTATGTGTTCTTTTTATTATTTCAAGCACAGCCCATAGGTTAATCAGCTTATATTTTCCGGCTTCAAATAATTTTTCTAAATCAGTGTCTCTTGCAATAAACGCAGGCTGGAATGCAGCTTTCACTTTTGCGCCCAGCTTTTTTCCCATGCAGAAAACATATTCTGCGGTTCTTACTGCGTCTTCAACAGCATCTTTTTCTGTCAGTCCGGGCGGATTAACGAGAATGTATGCCTGAAGCCCTATTCCATATTGTGCCATTCGTTCCGCTACCTTTTCAAAAGCGCCTATGCCTATGCCTTTTTTCAAAACTTTATTTCTTATCCTGTTGTTGCGGCTTTCAAGCCCTATTGCGATACAAACCTCTTTCCCGACAGCCTTGGCTTTTATCATTTCCAGCTTTTTTTCCGTAATGTATTCAGGCCTTGACTCCAGGATTATTCGTTTTAACGCCTTTTCCTCGTTTATTCTTTCAAACACATAACGCTGGAATTCCTCCGGCACTTCCTTATCATCAAAAAAAGATCCTGAGCCGAGGAGATGCAATTCCTTTACCCCTTCCTTAATTGCGCCGTCAAACTGCGCAGCAAGGTCGGCAGATGTGACATTTCTTGCGCAGTGCTTGAAAAACCCGCACATGGAGCATTTCCCGTAGCTGCAGCCATTTGTCTTTAGTACAATAATCTGCCTTTCTCCTTCTGTTTTTTCGTATGCGACCTTTGTTTTCATTTTACACCTTATTATCACTGATATATAGTAACGAAATCGCATTTAAATAATTGTAGTAATAATTATTACGAAAACTATATAAACTCTTATGCCTCCTTTTCCCGTATGATTGGGGAAGCATTATCGCAAATAGGCATGACCGGCAATGAGATTAAGGTGTATCTCGCGCTTCTCAAGTCATGGCAGCTGTCTGTAAACGAGATAGGGACAAGGTCCGGGCTTCACCGCCAAGTGTGCTATGACGCTTTGGAAAGATTATTGGAAAAAGGGTTTGCCACGTATGCTGTGCAGAACAGCAAGAAATTCTTCAGGGCGCTTGAGCCTGAGAAGCTGCTTGACTACCTTGACACAAAAAAGGAGCTTGTGAAGCAAGCAATGCCTGAGCTTTCAAGGATTGCAGCGCTTCCAAAGGAGGAAACAGGCGTTGAAGTGATGAAGGGGAAGAATGTTGTCAAGGCAATACTAAGGGATGTTATAAAATCACTGGGCGAAAAGCGCGGCGAGGTGCTTATGCTGGGCGTTGACGAGGAGAAGTTTGAAGAGGAGGACAGGATAGCAATAATGCAGTATATCGGCCAATTGAAGAAGCTGAAGCTTAAGGAAAGGCTGATTGCAAGGCAGGGCGCAAAGGTTTACTTTGAAGGCTCTCAGTCAGATTACCGCCTTATAAAGCCCGAATTCTTCAATCCCAACCCGATTTATGTCTACGGCGAAAAGATAGTGCAGGTGATTTGGGGAAACCCGGTTACGGCAGTTGTAATAACAAACAAGGCAGTCAACGACGCATACAGGAAGTATTTTGAGATGCTGTGGAAGCAGGCGAAAAAATAAAAGCCCTTACTCTTCATACAGCACGGGATCCCCTTGTTTGCACTGCAGCCTGTAGCTGTGCCCCTGGAAATCCACCATTGGCCTTTCCCTGTTAAGCTCCCTGCACCTGCTTTCAAGGCTTA
>DUKS01000059.1:0-917 GCA_013329215.1 Nanobdellota archaeon
CTCCAACCGCAATCTATATTAACATCGCGCTTCTAATCCTTTGCTATGGGCATTCCCAAGCGCATTACTGTTCAAACAGGCGGTCAGCATATTGTCCAGAAGTCCATTGATGATTTTTTCATTGAAACAATGGCCCTGATTGCAGCTTCCCGCCAAATAGGCCCGCTTGACATTAGGATAGAAACAGGCGAGTTTGCCTATCGCCCCGGTGTTGCAACTGATAACGGGTTTACATACATGATGTATAAGGGGCAGGTTGTGGCCTGTGTTTTGGAAACCCGGACAGAATCTAATCATGTCCATTATGATTTTTTCAGGAATCTTGAGGATATAGCCGGATAGCGCCAAACCGGGCGCCAAAGTAAAGTATTTAAAAGGGATTTACCAATTATAAACACATGAAAAAGAGGGTATTAATACTATTATTGGCTATGCTGGTCATGGCGCAGGCTGCGCTCGCTTCTGTAACTATCACGAGCAGTGTGAAAGACAAGTATAATATAGGCGAGCAGGTGCAGGTTGAAGGGACTGTTGCATCTGCAGACGGTGTGAACGGGTTCATAAGGACTTCTGTTGAGTGCGGCGATGAAAGCTTTCCGTCGGCGCTTGTGCCTCTATTGGTTGCCGCTGGCAGCCGGAAGGATTTTCCGCCCCAGGTTGCCGTGCAGCCGGTGAGAATTTCTTCTGCAATGCAGGGCGAGTGCAATGTGCGCGTTGCAGTGATTGATGCAGGGCTTGAAACAGATTATGCTGTTTCAGACGGCTTTACAGTCACAAAAGAGCTTGAGGGCACTTTCAAGATAGCCGAGAAAACAATTCAGGTTGGAAAGCCGATAACAGTGACAGGCAGTATAACAAGGCTGGACACAACTGCCATTACAGGCACTGCGGAGATTTACAATGTTTACGGCGGGGTA
>DUKS01000059.1:1038-17658 GCA_013329215.1 Nanobdellota archaeon
GCCAATGTTTACGGCGGGATAAAGTACCTGCTTGACGTGGCGGACATAAATGAAGGCCAGCTGTCATTCACATACATAACAAAGCCTGTGCCGACAGGGGAATATGTTATTGAAGTGCTTGCCCGCGACAGCTACGGCAATGAGCAGAGGTTTGAGGCTGCGTCATATGCGCTTACAAACCAGCTCAATGTTATTGCGCAGATACCAAGGACAGAATATCTTCCCGGGGAGGCCATAAAAGTCACAGGCGAGCTGAAGAATGTTGAAGGTGAAATGGTCACAGCCGCAACTGCTTATGTTTCTTTTGAAGGCACTGAGTCTGCCGCTAAAATCAAGAACGGCAGGTTTGAATACGAGTTTAAGCTTGCGGATGCAATCAAGTCAGGCAGGCATTCAGTCACAGTCAGCGCTTCAGATGAGCTTGGAAATTCCGGTGCAGTCAGTGTCTTATTTTCAGTAACTCCTGTTGCAACAAGGCTGGAGCTGGAGATGCCGAAAACAAGCGCAAGCCCGCTTGAGAGCATAGACCTCACTCCGAAGCTGTTTGACCAGGCAAATGACGTGATGGGCGTGCTTGTTAACATTGAGATGAAAGATGCAAACGGGGACGCTGCTGTTTCAAACCAATACGAGAGCGGCAAAAAGCTCAGGTACAATGTGGGGCAGTACGCAGTTCCAGGCGATTGGAAAGTGAAGGCTTCTTACGGCAGGCTGAAGTCTGAATCCGCTTTCACTGTTGCGGAAGTGAAAGAACTGCAGATAGGCATTTCAGGCGCTGTGCTTACGTTCACGAACACAGGAAACGCAAGGTGGAGGGATGACATTGCAGTCAGCATAGACAGCGCTGAACAGCACTTCAAGGATGCAATGCGCGATTCAATAAAGCCGGGTGCAAGCGGGCAGCTTGATTTGGGAGAAACGGCGCCGAGCGGCACATATACAGTAAGCGTTGCGCTGCCGGACAGGACTGAAACATTTGAGAATGTTGCTGTTGCAAACGGAAAAAAGGTGTATAACCTTGATTTTGTGTATGCAGTGATGCTCCTTGTTGTAGTCGGCCTTATAGCCTATGAGCTTACCGTGCTTTTGCACAAGTCCAGGCATAACAAATACCGGATTGGGAATGATGACCTGCACCGGCTTGCAAGGCATGCGCAGAAGAAGTGGGACGAAAAATCCTATGAAGCGACAGAAAAGGCGAAAATGATAGAGGATTACAAGCGCATGACCCTTGAAGAGATAAAAAGGACAGAGGAAAAGATGAACCCGCCATATCCTGCTGACAAGCCGTGGAGGAGAAGGGTTGAAAGGAAGCCTTCATCTCCGCAGAAGAAGGATGAGGGCAAGGGCGGGGACATGAGCGGCGCAGCGGGATTTTTTGGCGCGTTCTAACTGCTTACAAGAATATAATCCTTATCTTCTTCTATCTCCTTAAGTCTGAAACTCTCTTTAAGAAGGCGCCTTATGCTTTCTGCGTTCTTTGCCTTTTTCAGCACTGTGAACGCGTATATGCAGCCGGGCTTTGAAACCCTTTTAATCTCGCTTATTGCCTTTTCAATCCCGGTGTGGTGCAGCGCCGTCACTGATATGATTGTTGAAAATGTTTTGTCTTTGAACGGAAGCGCCTCGGCTTTTCCGGCCACCTTCTTTCCTTTATGCTGCTTAAGCATTTCAAATGAAGGCTCGAGGGCAACAGAATCAATGCCAAAGAACCGCGTTGAAATGCCTGTGCCTGCGCCTATGTCAAGCATCATGGTCTTCGGCTTTATGTGCATTGCAATGATTTCCAGCTTTTTCAGCTGCTCTTCCCCATGCAGCCCTTCATAGCTTTTTGAAATTGACGAATAATACTCCATTTTATTCAGCCCGCCTTCCTAATGGCCAGGGCAGAGAACTTTGTATTTAAACCTTGCCAATTTTTTCAGGGAATCCTCGTATTCATTAGGCGCGCTGTTTGGCAGGTCTGTCCTTCCTAAAATGTTGTTGCTGAACAGCGTGTCTCCTGTGAAAAGAAGCCTTTTTTCCCTTACCCATATGCAGATTGAGCCGCCTGTGTGCCCGGGCGTGTCTATGATTGTGAAGCGGCTGTTGCTTTTTGCAGGCTTCAGCTCAATGCCTTTTAGCAGTGCGCTCGGGTTTGTGCCGAACAGCGCAAAAAATGATCCAATCCTGTCGTTCTTTAGGTCGTCTATTTCCCTCTGCGATGCGAAGAACTCTGCGTTTTTAAACATGGAAGGGTCTCCGATGTGGTCAAAGTGCAGGTGCGTGAATATGACTTTTTTGATGTCTGCAGTTGTGTAGCCAACTTCTTTCAGCCCCCTTGCAAGCGTTCTTGAGAATTCTTTTGCGCCGAGGTCAATCAGCGTTGGGACATCAATGTCAACCAGGTAGACGTTTGAGCTTAACCCCGACCATTCCGTGAACTTCCATACGCCCCTTGCTATTTTTTCTATCTTCATTAGCGTAGTTTTAGAAAACAAAGAGGTTTATAAGGGTTTCTTCAGAGCAAATCAAGCACAACTTTTTCTTCTTTGCCTGTTTTCATATCGCGGATTGTGACTTTCCCTTCTTTCAGGTCTTTCTCTCCAACAATCACAATCATCTTTGCGCCGATTGAGTCTGCATATTCAAACTGCTTCTTCAGGCTTTTGCCTGTTATGTCAATCTCGGCATTTGCTTTTTTCCTTAGCTTTACAGCTATCTCTATAGCCTGCCTTGCAACATTCTCATTCACAGGCGCGACATAGTATTCAACTTCCGGCTTTGCTGCAGGCATTTTTCCGAGCTTTTTCAGGAACAATCCAAGCACAACATCCCCCATGCCGTATCCCACGCCGGGGCATTTTTCTCCGCCAAAGTCGGCAACAAGGTCATCGTACCTCCCGCCGCCCGCAAGCGCCCTGAACTCCCCTGACTTGTCAAACACTTCAAACACAGTGCTTGTGTAATAGTCAAAGCCGCGCATTATTGAGAAATCTATTTTGCAGTACCTGAAAATGCCATATGCATTAATGCAGCCGATAAGCTCCATCAGCTCTTTGTATCCTTCTTTTCCTGTTTCGTCCAGCTTGTCTTCCTTTATGTCTGCAATCTCTGACTTGAGTATTGCAAGAATGTTGTCAGCCGCTTCCTGCTTTACGCCGAGGTCTTTAAGCGCCAGGATAAAATCCTTCTCGGAGAGCTTGTCTTTCTTGTCTATGACCCTGCTGGCCTCCTGCAGTTTTGCTTTTTCAACGCCTGCGCCGAGTATTAATGATGTTATCAGCTTCCTGTTGTTCAGCCTGACATAGAACTCGCTCTCGGTGCATCCGAATGATCTCATTATTTCAACAACATTTGCTATGACTTCCGCGTCAGCAGCCATGCTTTCAGCGCCAAGGCAGTCCACGTTGAGCTGGAAGAATTCCCTCAGCCTTCCCGACTGCGGCGCCTCGTATCTCCAGCACCTTGCTATTGAAAACCATTTTATTGGCTTCTGCAGTTCTTTCTGCTTTGCCGCAACCATCCTTGCAAGCGTTGGGGTTAGTTCAGGCCTTACTGCTATCTTTTTTCCGCCCTTGTCCTCAAAGCAGTACATCTGCTCCGGAATCTCTGCGCCTGACTTCAGTGACCACAACTCTGCAGGCTCAAGCATAGGGCCGTCAAACTCCTGGTAGTTGAATTTTCCTGCAGCCGCTTTCCATGCATTAAATATGAAGTTAAGCTCCTGCATGTCTTTCGGATAAAAATCCCTTGTTCCCTTTAATCCCTGCACTGATGTCATAGTATACTCCTTTGTTGCCCTATATTTAAATAGTTTTTGAGCAGCTTTAAGTATACACCTACTGCTTTCTCCACTTCCATTATACTCACTCTTTCGTTTTCAGAGTGCGCATATGCCGGATTCCCGGGGCCAATCACTATGGCATTTTTCCAGAAATACATCTCAGTAAAATACGGCACTGTAATCCCCTTCCTGAATCTTTCCGGAAGGTTTCCGGCATCCAGCCTTTTGGGCTTGAAATCGTAAAGGAGCCTTACATCGTTTATCTCCTCCCTTATTTTTGCGAACAGGTTCCTGTCTTCCGGCATTGTCCTTATCTCCACAGTTGCTTCTGCATAATCAGGCACGACATTTGCCGACTTTCCCCCCATTATCTCCCCTATGTTGATTGTCGTTCCCTTCTTCATCCTGATTGCTTTCAGCTCTTCAATATCCTTAAGCAAAAGCTCAATGGCATTGCATCCTTTTTCCGGGGTTGAGCCGTGCGCTGTTTTGCCCCTTGCGATTATCTTGAATCCAAGAAGCCCTTTCTGCCCTGTTACAACTTTCAGTTTTGTTGGTTCGCCGACAATTACAAATTCAGGCTTTATAGATTTTACAGCACGCTTAACGCCCTTGAAATCTGTTTCCTCGCTTACATCAAACAGCAGGCCAAAATTATTAAGCCCGAGGCTAACAGCCATTTCGGCTGCAATAACCATTGAGGCAATGCTTGCTTTTGTGTCACAGGCGCCCCTGCCGTAGATATATTTTTTGTCTTCCTTCAATTCCAATTTTCCTGGCACTGTGTCTAGGTGCGCTGCAAGGACAATTTTGGGCTTGCCATTTACAGCAAAAATGTTGGGCCTGTTTCCAACCTTCTGCAGCTTTACCAGAAAATTCCGTTTCAGCCTTTTGGCTAAAAAAAGCCCAATCTGCCTCTCTTCCCCGGAAGGGGATGGAATATTCAATAATTCCCTTAATAGCTCTGTTGCTTTTGTCATAGCCTTGCCTCCATGTATACCCTGCTCGGGTAATCCGGGTCAAAAATACCTGTCTTCCTGTAGCCAAGCTTTTCAAACAAACCCATAGATGCCGGATTGTTTATATCAGTCCTTACCACGGAAAATCTGAATCCACGGGCTGCAATTTCATCAAGGAATTTCTTTCCGAGCGAAAAGCCAATCCCTTTTTTTCTTGCATTGCCGCCAACCGCCATCTCGCCCATATAAATAGTCGGCTGTGCAATTTTTCCTTCAAGAAATGGGAATTGCCCCTGCGGCAGATTGTATCCCCACGTAAAGCCTGCGATAGGGCCGGCTTCTGCAACCAAAGCAACGGGGCTTTCCTTTTTTAGCGCGGATTCCAAGTCAGTTATTATCTCTTCAGCACTCCAAAATTCGCAGAAATTTCTCCAAAGCCCCCTGCCACACTTTTTGCATATTGCTGTTTCTATTGCTGCATACACCTGTTTGGCTTCTTCTATCCCATAGTTAGCACCGCATTGGCTGCATTTGCGGTATTCATCCCATGGCGTCTCGGCAAAAGCAGATTTATACACGCGTATTATCTGTTCCATGTCTTCCGGCTTATATGCCCTTATTGTGAAGGCAACCAGCGCTTTGCGCCTTAGCCTCCCCTGCCTTTTCGTTTTCCATGTTTTGTTCCATTTTCATGCTCCTTGCGCTTTAAGCCCGCACGGCTTGTTTTTGCCCGCAGCCGGGAGTTGAACCTGGCCTGCAGGATAGATAGAACTTGCTGATGCATTAATGCTGGTGATGAACAGGCATCACATATAGAATATTAGGGCGGCGGTAGAGACTCGCATCTCTGGCATCCCTTTGCGAAGGGCGGCAGTCGGAACTGTTGTTCCGGGTTGCCCTAAACTGCGGTTTAGGGCGGCATGGGAGAATCGAACTCCCCTCACAAGGTCCACAGCCTCGTATACTGACCACTGTACGAATGCCGCCATATGCCGGGAACATGCGGTTCCTGGCTATGAAACAAAAAGAACTAATTGGTATATAAAACTGACTATAAGAAATGCCAATGAAGACAATCACTGAGCTTGTTCATTTGTATACTCCAATGTATATATCGCAGTATCTACATGTTTATAAGCTTTTCGAGTGAGCTTTGCGAACGAAGAAAAGTCTTGAGCTGGGGCGAGAGGGTGTATTGGTTTGCAAAACGGACCGTTTGGATGCCTTCTTCAAGTGGCGATTTTTTTCATGCCCTCGCAAAAGCTTATATATTCTCAGGGGATTATATGTGCAGGAATGCTTTTCGGCATTTTAAAAAAACGGAGGGAATAAAAATGAGATTTGGAAACACATTAGGGTTGGCGGTAATTGCCGGGATTGCGGGGTGCGCAACAGGCGCAAGTGAGCCTCAGGCACCGCAGGTAAGCTATGAGCACAATGAGGTTCTTGCAGAAGGCACAATGGAAGACGGCACGCCCGCGATGATAGTGCAGACTGCATACGGCGATGCGTCATCCCTCTCTGTCAGGGAAGAGATGAGGGCCGGCAGCCAGGTTCTCGGCGGCATGGGCTGGAAAATGGTTGAGCAGAACGGCGTATGCGCGGAAAAAGAGTTGTACCTGCATAATGTGGTTTTATTGGATGCGCCATTCGGCGGCGAGAACACATACACAGACCTGAGATGCGATGGGACGCTTGACTATATGGCCCAGGACGGCCAGATGGCTGCAAGGGGAACTGATTTCGGTCCAGAGTTTGACGAGCCATACACTGTTTTAGAGCAGCTTGTAAGCGAGATGCTTCAGGTGCCTCTCCGCACTGAAGAGTGGAACGCCGAGAGGGGGCTTTAAGCCTTTCTTTTTTCTTTATTTTTTACCTTATATTTTGATGAAACAGCAAATCCCGTTGTGCGTAAAATATATAAATACTTAACACTGTTAATCCTGGTATGGTTTGCGAGCCGTTAGGCGAAGCGAACCTGAGAACGAAGGAACTGAGTGAACATGGAAACGCCGCAGGAGATTGAAGTCAAGTTTGTGCTCCCTGTTTTGAGGAGGGAGCTGGCAAAGGCGCTTATTGCGTCCGGGCTCTCGCAGAAAGACGCTGCAAAAAAGCTCGGCGTGACAGAAGCAGCCGTTTCACAGTATATCAAGAAAAAAAGGGGGGCGTTAGCGGTGAAAATGCCCGCTTCTGAAATAAAAAAGTCTGCGAAATCAATAATCAATGGCGGGAAGATGGGTGCAATGAAGGAAATCAGCCGCCTTTGCGGCGTTATAAGAAAAACAAAAATCCTGTGCTGCGTGCACAAGAAATACGGGAACCCGATGAAGAGGTGCTCTGTATGCCTAAAATAAGAACAGCCTACCTTGACAATTCAGCCACAACACGGGTTGATGAAAATGCTGCAAAGGTGATGAAAGAAGCCATGCTGAACAATTACGGAAACCCTTCTTCCATGCACCTGTTTGGGGAGGGGGCGAAAGACCTGCTTGAAAACGCAAGGCAGGCAATTGCAGCGCAGATTAACGCAAATGCGCACGACATAATATTCACTTCAGGCGGGACAGAGGCCAACAACCTTGCAATACGCGGCGTTCTTGCGAACAGCAAAAAAAAGCGCATTGTAACATCGGCATTTGAGCACCCTTCTGTATTAAACCTGTGCAAAGAGCTTGAGAAAGAGGGATACAGCCTTACTCTTGTGAAGCCCGACAGGGAAGGGATAATATCTGCTGAGAAGGTGAGGAATGCTATAACTCCGGACACGGCGCTTGTCTCGATAATGCATGCAAACAACGAGATAGGCACTATACAGCCTGTTGAGGAAATAGCAAAAGCATGCAAAGAAAAGGGCGCGCTGTTCCACACCGACGCTGTCCAGTCTTTTAAGAAACTGCCAATTGATGTGAAAGCCTCTGGGATTGATTTGATGTCATTTAGCAGCCACAAGATTCACGGGCCTAAAGGGGCGGGCGCATTGTACGTGAGGCACGGCTTAAGCCTTCATCCGCTTGTTTACGGCGGGCACCAGGAACGGAACATAAGGCCGGGCACTGAGAATATACCTGGCATCGCGGGCTTTGCAAAAGCAGCTGAAAAAAAGATTGACACAGGCAGGATGCAGAAACTGAGGGACTATTTCATTTCAAGGGTTTTAAAAGAGATTCCCGACACGATGCTTAACGGCTCAAAACAAAAAAGGCTTTGCAACAATGCAAACATTTCATTCAAATACATTGAAGGCGAGGGGCTTTTGCTGTACCTGAGCATGAAAGGGATTGCAGTGTCAACAGGCTCTGCATGCTCGTCATCCGAGCTTGAGCCTTCTCATGTATTGCTGGCAATAGGATTAAAGCATGAGGAAGCACACGGGTCTTTGCGCTTCACTTTAAGCAGGGACACAACAAAGCAGGAGCTGGATTATACTGTTAAGGAGCTGAAAGATATAGTAAAAACACTTAGAAAAATGAGCCCGTTAAAAGGAGGCAATCGAAACTCTGTTTCAGGCCTCTCTTCGTTAAAAGGAGGAAAATAAAATGAGCGTACTGGCAAGACCGGAAATAATAAAGCTGGTTGATTACGGCGAGGTAAAGGTGGAGCCGTTTACAGAGAAAAACATAGGCCCAGCCTCCATCGACCTGAGGCTCGGCAACGAGTTCAGGGTTTTCAAAAAAGGAAAAGCAATAACAGCCGATGAGGACATCAAGCCTGACTTTTACACAACACTTGTCAAGGCTGAAAAAATCGTGCTGAAGCCCGGGGATTTTGTGCACGGAATTACAATGGAAAAGATAACACTGCCTGAAACAATATGCGGGCTTCTTTACGGAAGAAGCAGGTACGCAAGGCTTGGCATTGCAGTGCACGCGACAGCATCTTTCATACAGCCGGGCATTTCAAACAGGCAGGCGCTTGAGATAAAGAACCTTTCTCCCAGGACTATAGTGCTTAAGGCAGGCACAAGGATTTGCCAGCTGATACTGATGGAAATGAACGGCAAAGGCAAATATTCAGGCAGGTTCATGCATCAGGAGGGGCTCTGATGCTGCCGTATAGCGGAAAGGTTTTGAACAGGTTCAAGAAGCCGAAAAATGTCGGCTCTTTAAAGAATCCCGACGGAATCGGGGAGGTGGGTAATTTAAAATGCCTTATTGGCAATCAGCAAGTCCATATAAATAATAAAATTATTAGCATGGCAGAACTCAATATTGGCAATAGAATCATAAGCCATGACGGCCAATACCATCCCTTTTCTGCGGTTCACAAAAGGCAGCATTCAGGAAAAATAATTATCCTTAAGAATAAGCTGGGAAAAACAGCCCTGACAGAAGACCACCTTGTTTATGCAATAAAGATTCCTAACAAACGGAAATATTTTGATACCAAGGTAAAAAAAGGCCTTGCCCCTGCATGGTATCACGCTGGGGCTTTAGCTAAGAGAGATATTATATTATACCCCTTATTTAATGAAGTCTCTGATAAAAAATACATTGAGCCTGATTTATCAAAGAACAAATATGATTTTAAAAGCATTCAAATTCCCGGGCAGATACAACTTAGCCCCGATTTCCTGCGCCTTTGTGGCTATTTTCTGGCAGAAGGGCATGCAAATGTCAAGGCTTCCAGGAATTCTGTTACTTTATGCTTTAATATCAATGAGGAAAGATATATACAAGATGTCCAGACTATAGTAAAATCTGTTTTTGGGCTGCATACTTATGTTGGCAGGAAACCAGAAACAAATACCGCCATTGTAATTATAAACAATGTTTTTGTTGCCAAACTTTTTAAAGAGCTTTTTGGTTCCGGCGCAGCAGGCAAGAAAATACCGGACTTTATGATGCTTTTGCCTCCGGGGAAGCAGAAACACTTAATCTGCGGTATGTGGAGGGGGGACGGGCATATTACTTTTAAAAGGAAATTTCCCAGAGCAAGCTATACAACAATATCAGAGCAGTTAATCCAGCAAATGAAAATTTTGCTTCTAAGGCAAAAGATAGCCCCTTCTTTGTATTCTGAAAACGAATCAATTAAGAAAGGCGTGCATCACAAGGCGGCTTATAGAATCCATGTCGACGATAGGAATTCACTGAGGACATTGATGAGCATATTAAGTCTTGATTACTATTACTGCCAAACGCAAAAGGACCACTCATGGTTTGATGAGAATTATTTTTATACCCCCCTATCGGGTTATGAGGCTAAGCCTTATAATGGGCTTGTTTATAATCTGGAGGTCCCTGAAACGCATTCGTTTGTAACGAATTCCCTATTGGTACATAATTGCGGCGACATCATGAAAGTTTACATTAAGGTAAAGGATGGCAGGATTAAGGATATAAAGTTTGAAACTTTCGGGTGCGTTGCAGCCATCGCCTCTTCAGACGCCCTCTGCGACCTGGCAAAAGGCAAGACTTTGGATGATGCCTTAAAGATTACTGACAGGGACATTGCAAATGAGCTTGGCGGTTTGCCGCAGATAAAGTTTCACTGCTCTGTCCTTGGCTCAAGGGCATTGCACGCTGCGATTGATGATTACAGGAAGAAGCATCCGGAAGCAAAAAAAGCCAGAAAGTAAAAAACAAGGCCGGCCTTCGGCGTGTTTCTTTTTATGCGCTGCCTATCGGCTTTGTGAAAACTATCATGGGCTGCGGTTCCCGCTTTTCAAAATCCGCTTTTTTTGCAAAACCGTTTTCCCGCCTCAGCCTTTCCAGCGCCGGGTTAAGGGCTGCAAGCCATTCGTTTACCTGCGCTTCGTGCTGCTTCCAGTAGTATTCGCGCATTCCCTGCATTACATATTCGGGAAGGAACCAGAGGTGCGCTGTGCCGGAGAACTTGTAAAGCTGGCCTCTCTTGCGCTCTTCATACTTATCCACAATATTCCTTATATGGGTGAATGCATTTGCATTTACATGAAGATTAAAGCCTTCCCTTACCTCTGCATCTATAAACTGGTGCATTGAGCCCATAGGAAAAAAGCACTCTATGCTTATCTCCTCAAGGGTTTTAATTCTTGCTTTTGCAAATAGGTTCCATCTTGACGGGACAGGCAGCCCTGTCTTGCCCCTTTGTTCCCTGTAGTATTTTACAGTGCCGAGAATCTCTTCACTGTCCATTCCTACGAAATGCACATTGGCATGCTGGTAATGCAGGTATTTCATGCGTGCTGTGTAAAAATGGAGAATATATAAGCTTTTGGAACCAAACTCTAATCTATCCATTAAGCTTTTATAGGGGCAAATTTTTTCTTTTTTATGCTTGAAACAATAATGCAGCTGGATTCAAGGGGGATAGTGCCTTTTGGCAATGAAAGCGCTGAAAATTATGCCAGGCGGGGCGCAGCAACGCTTACGGGCGCCATGCAGCTAAAGGTAGAATATCCTCTGGGGCAGGAAGCGCATATTTTCGGGAAGACAACAATGTATAATGCAAAGCGTGTGATTATGCCGCCGGGAGCTGCAGCTGAGATGAAAGAAAAGTTCAGGGCTGATATATCATGGATCCCTGTGTTTGAAGCGGAGCTGGGCTTTCATTCACATATAGCCGGAGAGGCCGCAGACTTGTACCGCAATGGCCAAAGTATTCCTGCGCTGATTTGCTGTGAAGCTACTAAACAAACATTATTGCATGAGGCAATGCATGCTGTGCGCGGCTTTGCGGACTATGCCAATAACAAAGCGTTTGAGGAAGCTGTTGCTGATGAGGGCAGGTTTACTATTCAGGGATTCAATGCTGTATTTGCAAGATGGAGGAACGCATTAATTGTGCGCGCTGCAAGAAAAAGGCTCGAGGACTGCACAGGCGAAAATGCAGGCTTTGTTCTTTTGAGGCTTACAAAGCCTGAGATGATGGCGTTAACAAGGGCCGGCAACCCGGTTGGGTATCTTAGGGATTTAAGCTGCCTTAGGCACAGGATTATCAAAGAGCGGCTGGGCCTCTGAATAAAGTCATTTTACGGCAAAGCTTTTATAGCATGTTTCTATTACTATTCCTATGAGGGCATCTGCGCTTGAAATAGACGAAAAAGGCATTATAGCGCAGGATGCTGATAGCGAAGATGACTATATAAATCTCGGGCAGCTTATACTTGAGACAAGCGCTAATTTTGTAATAAATGACGGGATACGGGAACTTTTTCTTGACGAAGGGATTACAGCTAATACAGCATTCAGGATGCCTCCGCCTGTTGCAATGCGGTTAAAACACATTTTCAAGACAGACCTGTCTTGGGTTGTTGTTGTTCCCGGCACTTACAAGGAGCCGTGGCCCACAGGGCTTGCAACGCGCGTGCCCTGCGCAATTGAAGGCAGAGAGCTGGAAATGCCCATAATATTCTATTTCTGCGGGGGTGACATGATGATTTTTCACGAAGGCATACACATAATGAGGTCATTTTTCAATTTGCAGGACCGCGCTTTTCAGGAGGCTTTTGCAAAATACGGCATACCAAACCCCACACATAAGCTTGTTGCGGACGGTTTGATGCGTTCACGCACGCGCGTTATTGATACTGCAAGGAAAAAGCTTGAGGACCATGTGGGGGATAATGCGAGGTATGCCCTCTCCAGGCTTAGCAGGGATGAAATTTATAACGTGTGTTACGCCCCCGCTGCATTCTCTTACGTGAAAAGCCTTGATTCGCTTCGGCACAGGATTGTGAAAGAGAGGCTGGGGATTTAAGATGCTGGAAACAGTGCTCGAGCTTGATTCAAAGGGGATTATTGCTGCTGACAAAGCTGCTGTTGCAGACTATGTAAGATACGGTTCGCTTGTGCTTTATGCTGCAAACAGGCTGGGCATGCTTGATGGCGAACAGAGGGAAATGGTCTTTGCAAACACCCGCGTCATAGCTGCGGAAAGAATAGAGCTGCCCAAGGCAGTGCTCGATGAAATGCACGCCACGTTCGGCGCTGATTTCTCCTGGCTGCCTGTGTTCCGGGGGGCGCATGCTGCAATTGAAGGAACTGTCACTTCACTAAATACTGTTGTTTCAGGATATGAATTTTTCCTGCCTGTTCTTGTTATATGCAAGGAAACTGATGATATCTTCTTCCATGAATGCATTCATGTGCTGCGGGCATTTGACCGCAGCTGGGACAGGGCATTTGAGGAAGCATTCGCCTTCTACAAAAATGAAAACCCGTCGCATTTCCAGTTTTCAAAAGAGCGTTTGGTTTCCTGCAGGAACAGGATAAAGCAGGCTGAAAAAATGCTTGCGGCTGATTTCGGCGCTAATGCAGGATACGTGCTTGCAAGGCTCGACCAGATTGAAATAGGGCTTATTGCATCTGGATACAAGACTCCCATGGAATGCATTAAGCAGTGGGGCCGCCTTAGGCACAGGATTATCAAAGAGAGGCTGGTTATATGAGGCAGGAATCATTGTACTTTGACGATAAGGGAATGATTGTGCCTGATGATATGAGCGAGGAAGAATACATATCTGAAGCGAAACTGGTTCTTGAGGCAAGCGAAAAGTTCGAGCTGAATGATGAAATCAGCGGCATGATAAGGTCTGCCACAGGCATTGAGCCGAAAAAAGCGTTCAGGATGCTGAAGTCTGTTGCAGACGAGGTAAAACAAGTGTTCAGGACAGATCTGTCATGGGTTGTTACAATAACAGGCGGCTCTTCCGACCCGCTGAAGATGGGGATCTCTAAGTGGATGGGGTGCACTTATGAGGGCCGCCATGTCCACGTGCCTGTAATCCTGTTTTTGCACGGCATGGGAGTGCTGTTCCATGAAGCAGTCCATATACTGCGCACTTTCTATAAAGAGAAAGACAATGCTTTTGAGGAAGCCTTTGCATTCTACAATGTTTCTGAACCGCGCCACGGGAATTTTGATGATGGGGTTTTGTCGGACAGGAAGCTGGTGATAGCAGCAGCAAGAAAAACGCTTGAGGGCGTGCTTGGAGATAATGCTTCGTATGCGCTTGCAAGGCTGTCCAGGGACGAGGTGTACGGCATTATAAACGCTCCTAATGCGCTTGGCTATCTGAAAGGGCTTGATTGTTTGAGGCACAGGATTGTGAAAGAGAGGCTGGGAATATAGTTATTGCTTGAATATTCTTATGTCCCGAAATACCTGTCCCCGAAATCCCCCAATCCGGGAAGAATGTATGCTTTTTCATTGAGGCTTTTGTCTATGACACCTGTAATTATTTTTACTTTTGGGAATTTCTTTGTGAATTCATTTATCCCTTCAGGGCATGATATCAGGTTTACAAAAACTATTTTCTCTTCCTTAACTCCATTTTGCTTTAGTATTTCAGCTGCCTTGCACGCAGAGCCGCCTGTTGCAAGCATCGGGTCAAGCAATAACACATACCTCTCTGCTATGTCTTCAGGAAGCTTGTGGTAGAAAAGTATTGGCTTTGCCGTCTTCTCATCCCTCTGGATTAATATTTTTCCTATCCGTATCTTTTGGCATATGTCCCTTGCTGCTTTTTCCATCGCCTCGCCTGAGCGGACTATTGAAACAGCGCATATCTTGCCAACGAACTCCCTCCCATCGAATGTGCAGCCTGTGGGCGTTTTGATCTCTTTTGGCTTGGTTGGGAGAAACTCTGATGCCTTTTCAACAAGCATCCTGATAATCCTGTCTGCGCAGAATATGAACTCATCCCTTTTTGTTTTTTCATCCCTTATGATTGTGTATAATGCAACAAGCTGGTCTGTCTGCTCAAGCTCGTAGGTGCTCATGATTATTGGGTAGGGGATTGTGTTTATTAAATTAACCTAACAGAAAGCCGGCCTCCTGCGTGGAGTTAATGCTTTAATTGGTTTAGTATTTTTATCAGGTCTTTAAAGTGCATTGCCTTGAAATCAGAATTAATCTTCTTTTCTTTTCCGTCATAGCCGTATGCTGCAAACACTGTTTTCATGCCTGACCGTTTTGCGCCTTCGATGTCTCTTTCCGGCCAGTCGCCGATGAAAATAGCTTCTTTGGGCTTTGCTTTCAGTGCTTTTAGCGCTTTTTTGAACGGGAGCTTTGACGGCTTCTTCCTTCCTGTGTCTTCATAGCCTATGACTACACCAAAATATTTTGTTATTTTCATTGCTTCAAGCCTCTGGTAGAGCTTCAGCCTTGGCGCGTCAGAGACAATGCCTAATTTGTAATGCTTTAGCCGCTTTAATGCCGGAATAACATCTGAATACGGCTTAAGGTGGCGCATCTTGCTTGCAGTGTACGCGTTAATGCCTGCCGCCAAAATCCTTTCATTGCATTGCTTGCATTTATCTAGGAAAATCTCAAACGGGGTGTTGCTTTCAATGCCGACTTCCATGTATGTTTTCATCAGCTGCTCTTTTGCTGTCCTTAACGGCATCTTCAATCCAGCCTTTACCATTGCCTTTGCAGCATTGTTTGTTGCTAACCGCTTCATATGCATGAAATCTATCAATGTGTTGTCGCAGTCCATGAGAATGGCTTTTATCATGCGTATATATAGGTAAAGAGGATATAAAAAGATATGGAAGGAGCGGCCTCCGGCATCTGTTCTTTCGTTGTTTTGGTATCTGTTATTATTGTACCTCCTTTGTCAATTTGGGAGACACTGTCTCCTGTTTTTCTTCCAGCCTTTGCCTTTCGTAGGCCAGTTCTTTTTTCAGCGTTTCCTCATCAGGCAGGCAAAGCCTGTATTTTGAGGCAAAGATGTGCTTGCTATTTTCAAGCAGAGTATATTTTGCCATTGCTGCGTTCTTATCAGAGCAAAGTATAAGCCCTATTGTTGGGTTGTCTCCTTTCTGCTTTTTCTCTTTTTCAAAATATCTTACATAAAAGTCCATTTGCCCAATATCATGGTGCGTAAGCCTGCCGACTTTGAGGTCTATCAGCACAAAGCACTTCAGGATGTAATTGTAAAAAACCAAATCCACATAATAATGCTCTCCGTCAACTGTAATCCGGCTCTGCCTTTCCACGAATGAAAATCCTTTCCCCAGTTCAAGCAAAAGCTCTTTTGACTTTTCAATAAGCGCTTTTTCAATGTCTTTTTCATGGAACCCCTTGTTTTCCTTCAGGTTGAGAAATTCAAGCACATACGGGTCTTTTATTATATCTTCCGGCTTTTGTATACCCTGCCCTTTTGTGCTCAGTTGCATAACTTTTTTCTTGTCCTTGCTTAGGGCAAGGCGCTCATAAAGCAGCGTGTTGATCTGCCTTTCAAGCTCCCTTGTGTTCCACCTGCTGTTTATGCATTCTATTGTGTAAAAATCCCTTGCCTGCTTGTTCTCAACGTGCAGCAGCGTCCTGTAATGCGTCCAGCTCAATTCGGAACGCAGTGCGTTCCGAATTGGATATGAAACAAAAAACTGCCTTATATACCGAAGATTACGCTCATCAAACCCCGGCCCATACTCTTTTGTAAGCCTTGCTGAAAGCTCCTTAAGCAGATAACTGCCGTAATCCGCCCGCTTCTTCCCCTCCTGTTCTTCTTCAATTATAATCCGGCCTATATTCCAGTATGCGGCAACCATTATGAAATTGACAGCCCTGTATGCCGTGCTTCTTGCTTTTTCTATTATTTCCCTTATGCTGATGTAAGCGCCTGTTATTCCTCTTTTTTCAATCATTTCATAATCTTGAGATTATGTTTGTATATAATCGCTGCGCGTTCGTGTCAAATGGCAAATGGCCTTGCATATTTCCGGAGAGATTATGCATATTTTCAGGAGATTGTTTATTATTTCGGGCTATTCTCGGATGGAAATTCGTATTTTTATGTGGCTCTTTTGAAAACCACTTGCCAAAGCCAGCCTGCCGGCATCTGTTCTATTATTGTTTTGTTTGGGCATTTATTCAAGCGAGATTTGACGACGGGACACTTTTTTCGCTTTCGGGCGTGTTGGAAAAACAGATGGTTTTTCTTTGCGCCTTATATCCTGTTTTCAG
>DUKS01000032.1:0-4043 GCA_013329215.1 Nanobdellota archaeon
CCGATACTTACGAAAAGCTTATATACCAGTTATTTCTGCCAAATAGTAACAAATATTCGCATTATCGGGGGTATACAATATGGCAGATACGGATTTAGCAGTGTATAAGGGGCAGGCTATAGAACAGGCTGGCTCTTTGGTTGCGATAATAGGCAGTGATGAAATGCAGAAGCATCTTGCTGCATTCTCGGTTTCTGATGCGGATATCGCGGCCTATAAGGAAGGGGTTAGTACAAGCGGGGAAGATGACAAGGCAGAATATCGGAAAAATACCGGTCTTGCCAGAAGGTGTGCCAAACAGTTTCTCCGCATAGCGGGAAAAAAGCCTTACGAGCCAAGCAGAAGGACATTATGCCTTGAGCTGTCTGTTCAGGCCGCTGAGGCTATGCAAGGGGGTGTTAAGCGGTATATGCAATTCCCTCAGCTGATTGCAGATATAAACAGCAGGTATGCAAAGCTGTCTGCTGACAGGGCCGCATTGGAGGGCAAGCTTGTGAAGCTGAAGGATTTTCTTTCAGGGGGGGCTGTAAGGACATTGACGCTTGCTGATATGCTCAAGAATTATACTAATCTGCCCGATACAGAACAGGCCAAAGCCGCTGCAGGCGCTGCAGAGAGATGCGGCTATGAGCTTGATGTTTCAGACGCTTCTGTCAGGGAATTTTATGCACAGCGCCTTATATCTGAGTGCCTTGCGGAAGAGGAGAGGGTAAGGGTTGATTTTTCAATAACAATGGGCAATTACCGCTCTGTCCAGAGGCAGCTAAAGTCTATTCAGGATGCAGGCGCAAAGCTGATGGGTCGGATTATTGTCGGGCTTGAAAATCTGCGCGTCATACAGGAAATATATGAGCGGCATAAGATGGATGCAGGGCTTGCATTGGCTGATATTGGCGTTTCTGACCTTGAGCAGGCAAGGTCCGAGATTGAAATGCGGGAAAAAAAGCTGCAGGAAGTTCAGGACAATGCAGATGCTGTAAAACAGGCTAGTGATATTGCAGAATGCAGGGTTGCTGAAGATAAATTGCATTTGTCTACTGCTGATATGATTGGCGAGATTGATGAAGTATTGGGGAGCAAGCCCCATCATGATGTTGTTGTGATAGATGCTGAAACAGGGCAGGAAGAAGTTGTAACTGTGGGCGGCAGAAGGTAGGCGGTATTTCGCATGGAATACACAACACCGACTGAACAGCAGTCAAGGGAAGCGATATACGCTTTGGGAGAGGCAGAACGGATTTTATCTAATCCAAGCCCTTCCTATCAGGAGCTTTTTCTGCATCATACTGTGCTGACTGCTGATACAAATGGCCTGCAGTTGCTGAGAATGCAGCCGAGATACAGAGCCAGATTGGAGGCTGTTCTTGAAGGTATTGGAAGAATTGCGCCTGAACAGAATTATTCTGTAACCGATGCAGAACTTATTCCGGGCAACTGGGCGCAGTGTATTGCAGGCTGCGAAGCAAAAAGCCTTGAAGTGGCGACGCTAAGGCAGATTGCAGAATTAAGGGTAAAGCACGGCAAGGACAGCGAATATTGCACAAATGGCCGCTGGGCTGGTGAAGGGCAGATATACACGCCATACGGCAGGCTGATAATAACACCAAGGGAATTTAATCCGCTTATAGCAAATGCAGAAGAAGCAACAAAAGCTCATGGCGGGAAAGAGTTTAAGGAGTATTATATTGATGAATCTATTTTAACAAGACAATTGCTGTCTGCTTCGCTTGTTCTTGAAAGGGATAAGATTCCATCGGAGATTTTGACTAAGGATTTTGGCAATGATACTCTAACTTCATTTATAGGCTGGGGCAGGGAATATGCTGAGCTTTTGGAAGCCAAGGGCATAACAAGCATACAGTTTCGCGCCTGTCCTAAAAATTATGTTAAAACTCAGAAAAAAGCATTCAGCCGCTGCCTCTGGGTCTTCGACCTCGGCGGCGATTCGGCTATTGACGGTAGCCTCCTCAGCTACGACGGCGGCTGCGTTTTCGGGGTACGCCGTAGCGGGATACAGGTGGGCAGTAGTGTGCATGATAGCAAAGGCCAGCAATCTACAACCGGATTTTCATTAACTATGGCAGTTCTGGGGTTCTTGATAGGGCATGAATAAAATGGAATACACAACACCAACTGAACAGCAGTCTCAGGCAGCGATATACGCTTTGGGAGAGGCAGAGAGGATTTTATCTAATCCAAGCCCTTCCTATCAGGAGCTTTTTCTGCATCATACTGTGCTGACTGCTGATACAAATGGCCTGCAGTTGCTGAGAATGCAGCCGAGATATAGGGCAAGATTGGAGGCTGCTCTTGAGGCCATCAAGAATATTTTGCCTGAAGACATTGACGATATGTATTTGGCTAAAGGCGACTGGGCTCGATGTGTTTCAGGCTTGAAACAAAAAAATCTTGAGATTATAACATCAAGGGAGCTTGCATCAGAAAGAGTTAGCAAAGGCCCGCAGCATGCAATATGCAGGCATGGGACATGGGTTGCGGAGGCTATTATTTGTATGCTTGATTTGGATTTTTTGATTGTGCCCAAAGAGCTTAACCCTGCATTGAATAATCCTGAAGAGGCAGTTGAATCAGTTAAAAAACATGAGCCTTTTTACATTCTGAGTACTGTTGTTAAAGAGCTTTTATGTGATAAGCGCGTGCTGCATTTGAAAAGAACAGAACTTCCGGAACGCATTTCTGTTGGTGATTTTGGCAAGACACCGATAACAGGGCATATTGGATGGGGCAAAGATTATGGGGATTTTTTGGGCGAAAATAATGTGGCTGCAATTCCTCTGGTTCTTCCCTCTTATCACTATATAAGCCTGCAGCAAGACCGGAGAGAGATGGCATTTTGTATGGGCCTCCGGGTCAGCGACCTTGGCGCTTATTCTGCTATCTATGCTCAGAACTTCAACTTTGCCCAGGGCAGTGCTTTTGGGGTACGCGAGCAGCCGCAAAACAAACCTGAGCGCAGAGGCGGATTTTTTGCAGAACTCAAGCCCCATCTGGAAAAATGCCTTAACAATCCAGGCGGGTATTAGGGCAAGCGTCGCTTTCTTTTAAGCAATCCCTTCCTTTCTCATCAGCTCTTTGGCTTCGTAAAATATTCTTGGGTCTTTTGCAGCAGCCCGCCCAATCATTGCGCAATCAGTTATTTTCAGCATTTCAACCGCGTCCTGCGCTTTTTTAATGTCGCCGTTGCCAATCAGCGGGATTTTAAGCTCTTTCCTGACTTCTTTTATCAGGTCCCAGTCTGCCTTTCCTGAATAAACGTCTTTTGTGTACCTTGCGTGCAGCGCAATGGCAGAAGCGCCGGCATCCTGTATGATTAATGCATTCCGCAGTGCGTTGTCAGCCCTTATCTTTACAGTAACAGGCTTTGAAACAGCAGATACGATTGCTTCAACCATTTCCTTTATCTTCGCAGGCTTCCTCAACAGCGCGGCGCATGCGCCTATCTTGATTGAATTCTTTGCAGGGCAGCCCATGTTAATGTCAATAATGTCTGCCTTGTCCTCAAGCATCTTTGCTGCCTTTACCATAATGTCTGTCTTCCCGCCGAATATCTGCATTGCAATCGGCCTTTCACCTTCAGACATTTCCATTGTTTTCATTGCAGACTTGTTGCCTCTTACAATCGCGTAAGAATTAATTCTTTCAGAATACACCAAATCAGCGCCGTAGTGCCTGCACAGCAGCCGAAAGCGGACATCTGTAATGCCTTCCATCGGCGCCATAACGAGCTTTATCCTTTTCCAGTCAAATTGCATGGAATAAAGATAAATCTGAATCTTTATAAATATTGCATTTTTCCGGAAAAGCTGAATATCTTGCGGGAAATCCGAGCAAGGATTTTTGAATAGGCCTGCTATTTGCAATTCTGCATGGCAAAATTGATTTACATCGACACGAATGTATATCTTGACTTGCTGATAGGCAGGCAATCAGGGCTTATGCCTAATAGTGACATAGCGCGCAATATACTGAACAGGACATTAAAGTGCGAGTTTCATATAATCATATGTGATTTTCTATTAATA
>DUKS01000032.1:4192-7102 GCA_013329215.1 Nanobdellota archaeon
TCATATGTGATTTTCTATTAATGGAAATAGAAAATTATGTGAGCAAAGAGCTGGTGGGCAATACTTTTAAAAGCCTGATACAGGCAGACAAAGTGGCATTTGAGGCAGTTACTTCAGATGATGAGAGAAAATCCCCTCTTCTTGAAAAAAATGTGCCTTTTGGCGATCGTGTGCATTTTGTGATGGCGGGAAGATGCGGCGCGGAGTATATTGTAACCAATGATAAGCACTTTAATCTTCTGAATAACAAGGTAAAAGCAATAAAGCCGAACTTACTTTAGCCCATATTCCTTGAATATGCCCCTGCCTGCTGCCTTTTCTTCAAAGAATTGTTTTGCCAGCTTATTCCTTTCCCTTGTCGTAATATGCCTCGCTTTCGGTGCGGAGCCCTGCAATTTTTTAATTGTCCTCATGGCAGCCTTCCTTCTGTATTCAAGCATTGCCGTTCTCATTGCATCCTTTATGAATTCCTGCATGTTTGAAAACCCCAGCGCATCCTTTATTGAATTGAACTCCTTTACCATCCCGCCTGTAAGCCTCAAATGGACTGATTTGCTTTCCATATGGTACCAATTGGAACCAGAAGCATAAAAGCTTTTCGTTGGCTTATCTGGTTAGAATCCTTTTAATCTCAGCGTTCAGCTTTCCGTCCAAAGGCAGCCTGGCCGGGAACCAAAGCCTTAAGGCTCCGAAATCTTTCTCTTCCATATAATATCTCAACTGCCATAGAACATCTGCATCAGGATAATTCTGCTTTACCTTTTCAGCTGCGAACACGGCCAACTCAGGGTTTCTTGTTGCAGTATATGCAGTATATACAAATTTTACCAAATCCCTTGCCTGCCTGCGCTGCCTGAGTTCATCCTCCCTGTAAACGCCATCATGGTCCAGCCAGCAAACCCTGTCTTTGCACTGGAATGCATTCTTCACATGCGTGTCGCCAATGCTGTGAAATCGCTCATGGATTTTTGCCATGGCGTGTATTGCGCCCTCAAGCGTATGCTTCCTTTCATCATCTGATGATAGGCTCCTGAAATCTGTTCCCTCAAGGAATTCCCGTAAAATCATCTTTTCACTGTAAGCCGCCAGCTTTGGGGCATGGACCCCGCCAATGCATTCTAAATTTGCAATTTCTTCTGCAGCCCTTCGCCAGGTTCTCGTTAGCCTTCTTGCCCCTAAAAAGAACTTGTCCTGCAGCACATAATAAGGCTCTATTATGGCAGCGAGCAGCCTCGGCCTTTTTACAATATACCTCTGCCCCTCAAACTCAACAGGAAATACTATGTTGCTCGCCCTGTAGTTCGGGCCCGCCCTGTATTTCTCGGGGTCGTTAAAGAGAGCTTCAAGCGGGTGATTTTCTGCCATATCCTGCGTGAATAATCTAAATCTTTATAAACTTTCTTAACAGATTATAACGCATGCACACAATCGTAATCTCTGTCGGCGGCTCAATAATAGTGCCTGAAGATGTTGATCACAAATTTCTTGCCGAATTAAGGAAGGTTATAGCAAAAATATCATTAAAGCACAAGATAGTCATATGCACAGGCGGCGGCTCAACCGCAAGGCGCTATATCGGCGTGTTAAAAAAGGCAGGCGCAAATAACTATATGCAGGACACAGTAGGCATTGACGCCACAAGGCTTAATGCGAGGCTTGTTGCGGTGTTTCTTTCTGCAAACGCTTTAATCAGGTGCAACACAGAAGTTCCTAAGTCGCTTGAGGAAATAAAGTTTCTGCTTAAAACGCACAATGTTGTTGTCTGCGGCGGGCTGAGGCACGGCCAGACATCAGACGGCACAACAGCCGAGATTGCCGAATACCTTGATTCGCCTGAAATGATAAACCTGACAAATGTCAGGGGCCTTTTCACAAAAGACCCGCGCAAGCACAGGGATGCAAAATTCATACAGAGAATTTCACATGCGGATTTCACAAAAATGCTTGAAAAGATAGAGGCAAAGCCGGGCCAGCATTTCGTGCTTGACGCGGTTGCAGAGGAAATAGCGCGGAAGAACTGCATGAAAGTGGTTATCCTGAAAGGCGCATCAAACCTTGAGGGATATGTGGAAGGCAAGGGCTTTGAAGGCACAGTTGTGCAGTAGGCTTTCTCCTTACGCCCTCGGAAAAGCAAAAGTTAAGTTTATAAAGATTAAAGGGCATAATTATCAACAAGGAGTTAAAGCCATGGGAAAGCTTACAAAAAAACAAATATTAAAGACTTTGGAAAGCAATAGGAGCGAGATAAAGGGGTTTGGAGTAAATAAAATAGGATTGTTCGGCTCATACTTAAAGGGAAGGCCGCGCAGAAGCAGTGATGTTGATATTCTTGTCAGGTTCAGAAAGCCATCTTTTGACGGGTATATGGGGCTTAAGTTTATGCTTGAAAGAAAACTCCGCAGGAAAGTGGATTTGGTTATGGAAGACAGCCTCAAGCCAGCATTAAGGTATGTGAAAGAGGACGCGGCGTATGTCAAAAGGCTGTAAAGTTTATTTTATGGATATTCTGGAATCAATATCCAAAATAGAAGAATACACTAAAGGCATGGAATACTCTGGTTTTACAGGAAAAAGCCTCGTATATGATGGAGTTGTAAGGAATCTGGAAATAATAGGCGAAGCTGTAAAGAAGATTCCTGCGGATGTAAAGAAAAAGTATCCTGAGATAGAGTGGAAAAAGATTGCAGGGCTAAGGGACATACTCATTCATGAGTATTCAGGCGTTGATTTGCGCATAGTGTGGGATGTGGTTGTAACCAAGCTGCCTCCGCTTAAGGAGTCTGTCAAAAGAATAATGAAAGAATTGGCTTAAGCCCGCCTCCGGCATTACTTCTTTGTTTTCTTTGGTTGTGCATTTGTTCTGTATCTTAATGCGAGACTAATAAAAAACATTAGTTGCATTCCTTAATC
>DUKS01000026.1 GCA_013329215.1 Nanobdellota archaeon
TGAATAATTAATGTGTCAGACTAGTAGCTGCCGTATTTGGCGTATATATCTACTTGATAAATGAACATGACAAAGCAGAGTATGCAATGCAAGCAGCGTGCACTGCAATTGTCTCAAAGGCATTTTCTAATTCGGGAGAAGGGCGTCTGGCGGCGGAAACTGTCTGTAATAGTCTGTGCATGTACACAAGCGTGGACGAGTTGGTTAACGGCTATGGGCTAAAAGAGCCAAGCGAGATATACCGGATGGCAAAGACAAAATGCAAGGAAGAATTAAAATGAATGAAATTATAGGGTATTGGCAGTGCTCACGCAAGCGAAGATTCAGCACCATCGCAACAGATTTTAATGGAAGCAGCCCGGACGCATTTTTTGACGACAGGCTGAGCATTCTGGAAAAGTTTGCTTTAGCTTATAATGGAAAGATAACCTTTTATGGCTCAAGAAGAGTCAGCCCTTTTGAAAAATTGGGTATAACGGTTGATTTTGAAAGATTGGGAAGCATATATCTCCCTGAAAAAGGAGAAATTCACTTATATGATTATAGCAAATATACATCAATAGACTGTTTTCCTAACGGGGTGGAGTATATCGGAAGATTACACCTGATTTTAAATGATGAAAAAATAGGAACAGAAGTTAAAACCCTCTGCAGCCTCATTTTTCCTATAAACAATGAAATCTTGAAATGGCTGCCAATGCCGTTCGATCTTAAAGAGAAATAGCCCCTAATGAAATCTATCGCCAAAGGTGTAGCCGCCTTTTTGAGTTAGTTTTAAATACAATCAGTTCTTACAAATGAAGAATGACAGAGCAACTATGGCTTAAGGACTGCTACGAAAAAGAATTCGAGGCAGAAGTGATTGATGTCCTGGGCAAATATATAATGCTGGACAAGACAGCTTTCTACCCGGAAGGAGGCGGCCAGCCGACAGACAGGGGCTCTTTATGGATGAATGGCACACAATACAATGTTTTATTCGTAAATAAGGTCGGAAACGACATCCGGCACGAGGTTGACAGGGAAGGATTAAAGCAGGGCGACAAGGTCCACGGCATCATTGACTGGGAAAGAAGGTACAAGTTCATGAAGTGCCACACAGCAGCTCATGTGTTGAGCGGCGTAATCAACCACGAGACAGGCGCTTTAATCACAGGCAACCAGATTGCGGAAGACAAGACGCGGCTGGATTTCAGCCTGGAAAAGTTTGACCAGGAAGTATTAAACAATTTCGTCAGCAAAGCAAACCAGATTATACTAAAAGGGTATCCTGTCAATATCAAATTCATGGAAAGGGAAGAGGCATTCAAGATACCTGCAATAGTAAAGCTGAAAATGCTTTTGCCGGAATCAATAAAGGAAATAAGAGTTATTGAAATAGAAGGCTTTGACCAGCAGGCATGCGCAGGCTGCCATGTGAAAAACACTTCTGAGATTGGCATGATACAGGCGATAAAGATGGAAAACAAGGGCAAGAACAACAGAAGGGTTTATTTTATTGTTAAATGAATTCTTTTGCAGACCCAACGCCTGCAAGAAGGAACACTATTCTTTCATACCTTTTGAAGCGCCGCACTGCCCTGGGAAGCGATTCCAGTATCTCTCTTATTAATTCAGGGTTCATCTGCCTGGACTTTCTTGTCCTTTCAGCTACGTCAGCAACCCTTTCGTCAATGCTTATGGGGCTTCCTGTCTTGACAACCATGTCTGCATAAGTCAGTATCATGCCTTCAATGCCGACAGGCAGGTATTTCTGCACATCGCCCTCTTTCTCTCCATACTGCTCCAGAAGCTGCGAGTGCATTGCCATCCTTGCAATATCCCTGTCAATCCCCTCCTCAACAAGCATATCAATGGTGTGCAGCTCATGCAGGTGATTGTTCCTTGCCCTGCCTATGTCGTGCACATACCCGAGGAAGCCCGCAAGCTCTGCATCAACATGGCATGCAGGATGCATTTTCTTTATCCTTGCAGCCACTTTGTATGCAAACTCCCCAACGTCAAAGGAGTGCTGCAGCTTCATCATCATGTATTCCGAAGAAAAGCCTGACAAGTGTTTCACTGCCAGCTTCTTTCCTGCTTCCCTGTTGTATACCATAGGACTGAACAATGCTGGGAAACAGCAGGCTCTTTATAAAACTTCTGCAAAAGGAAATCTATCCGAATATTCTATGGTATTTTTCTGCAAACTCAGGAGTCAGCTGAAAATCCTCTATCTTATATGCAAACAATATGTCGCAATCCCCAATCTCCCTGTGATAAATAGGCTCGTAAATCTCATTCATGCCGTCAATCATGGCTGCCTTTGACCTCCAGCCGCTGCCGGAGATTGCCTTATGCTTTTCAGGCCAGTCACGGGCATACCCAACAACCATCTTAGGTATGGATAATGCCCCAATTCTCTCCCAATTGCCGTCATTGTCAGGGTCTATGCAGACAGGCAATACATTTTTCTTATCGCCTGCACTCATCGGGTACCTGAATCCGCCCGGTTTGTACCTTATTGTCCATGTATGCCTGCCTTCAACAAGCTCTGGCAACAAGTCATAGGCAAACCTCAGCATTTCTTCGCCGTGATTCACCACATCCCCAAAATCAGCAAGAATCCGCGCAACTGCCCTGTCAATAGAATTTTTTGTCGCCCCGAGCCTGTATTCCCTGAACATTTCATGTGCAATAACTGCCCTGGAATTTATAAGCATTTGTGTTGTGCAAACTATAAAGCCGGCATCGCGCTTGGTATGTGGAAAGCCCCCTTGT
>DUKS01000025.1 GCA_013329215.1 Nanobdellota archaeon
ATAATCGACACAGCCATAATAATTGGCTATCTTTTAATAATGCTTATAGTCGGGTTTCTTGTTGGGAAAAGAGAAAATATAGAAGGCTATCTGGTGAACAACAGAAAGACCAAAACAATATTATTAATCTTTACAATTGTATCAACTTCAGTCGGTATGGGTGTCTTTCTCGGCATAAGCTCTGAGGCTTATAAAAACGGCATATCCTATGGCTTAACAATGATGATAGCCAGTGTTTTAAGCCTGCTTTTAGTTGCTTATTTTGCACCGCGGATCAAACAATTCGGCGACAAGCACAAGGCGCATACGCTGGGAGACTGGTTTGCAGTAAGATATTCAAGCAAAAACCGCCTGCTGGTCAGCATAATAATCCTGATTGCTTATTTCTTTCTGACTGCCCTGCAGTTTGTAGGCATCGCAGGCCTGATTCATGTTATAAGCGGTCTGGACTTTACAATTGCTTTGGTTGCGGCATCATTAGTTACTATTATTTATACAACAGCAGCGGGAATTAAAAGCGATTTCTATACTGATGCTGTGCAGTTTGTCGTTATGGTGTTTACGCTTTTTTTGGTTTTGCTGCCTCTCAGCCTGATAAAATCAGGGGGACTGGGTTTTTTAGGTTCGCTGCCCGCAAGCCACTTTAACCCGTTTGCATTTGGAGGGATTTCATTCTTTATAGGGGGATTGGTCTTGGGAGCGCCGCTTCTTTTGGTAAGCATGGAGATATGGCAAAGAATTTTTGCCGCAACAACAGAGAGCGAGGCAAAAAAAGTTTATCTCTGGTCTGCATTGCTGCTGGTTATATTTTTTATCCCCGCCATTCTGCTTGGCTTGATTGCTTTCAAGGCTGTCCCGGGCATAAGCCCGGATTTTGCGCTTTTTGAGCTTATGAAGCAGGGACTGCCTGCCGGCTTCATGGGGCTCGGGGTTGCAGGAATCCTGGCTGCCGCAATGTCAACCATCGACAGCATGATTCTTGTCGGCTCTGCAACAATTTTAAAGGATATTCATAAAACATTCATAAACCCGGATTTAACAGACAAACAAATGCTGAGGCTTGGAAGAATTTATACTTGCTCTTACGGGCTGCTCGGGCTGGCTGCTGCTTATCTAATCCCCCATATAATCCAATTGCAAATAATCAGCGGCTCGGCTTTGCTGGTTTTGGGCCCGGCAACAATCGGCGGCTTTGTATGGAAAGAATCAACTGCAAAGGCATCATTCTGGAGCATTTTAATAGGATTCATCGCAACGTTCTCTCTTTACCCATTAATGCCGACGTTGTCTTTTATTCCCGGCACTTTAATAAGCCTGATTTTATTTATTGCGATATCAAAGCTGGCGCATAAGGGTTTATAAAAGTTTATATAGCTGGAGTTCAACCCTGCCCTGAGAATGGAGATAGCATTGCACAGGCATGTGGAGGATTTGGTTGGGCAGTATGACGGCCTGATTGCTGCGGATGTTCTTGAAAGGCAGAAGACAGAAGGAAGCCTCGTCTTTGAAGGATACAAGGCGCTGGAAGACAGGTACAGGGAAGCGCTTGAAACAAGCCATTACACAAAAATATATGAGATGGTTAAGGCTAATCCTCTTCCGGCCATAAGCCCTAAATTCATAAACCGTTTTCTGCAGGCAACAGTCGGCTTTGAGTCGCACCCGCACTACACAGAGCATACAGGCATATTCCTGAGCCAGTTAATGATTACAAGCTATGCCGCGGGCTTTAACGGCTTTTTATTGGATATGAGAAGTATTGAGAGGATAGACAATATAGGCAATAGGCTGGAAGGGACAAAAGCGAATCCGGTAAGGATAAGGTCCAAGGGAACAGCAGGGAACTGGTTCTGCTCATATGCGCATCATATTGAAATAAATGCGGATAATATAGGGGACTATGCGATATACGATTCGCGGTATGCCACATTAAATGCCAAGATGATAGGGGAAACGTGTGCAGACAAAGTGGAGCACGGCACGGTGAATGCAAGAACCATCGGCAGCGTGGGAATGGAAGCGGAAGACCTCGATGTTCATGCAAAGAGAATAAAGGGCTATGCAATCAACAAATGCGATAACAGCAGGGTTACAGCTGACTTCATGGGAAAATGCACAGGCGTCGGCTCAAGGAACTGCGAATACAGGACTACAAGAATGAGCACTGCCAGAACAATTGAATTTTATCTCTCCAAGGACCAGGGAAATAAGGTATATTTTGTGAATAAAGACGGAACAGAGGCGCTCGTGTGCAGCGATGCAATATGGAGAAAAAAGCAGGAAGAGTATCTTAAAAGCCCTGCAGCTATGAAAAACCTGCTGAAAATGCTGAAAAATCTCCATAAGATATGATTGAAACAAAAACACCGCCTTTCTTGGCATATGGTTTATTTTAGTCTAGCAGAGTGATTACAAAACCAAAGGATTTATAAACAGCCCGCATATCCCAAGACCCGAGGAGTATTAGTATTTCGGGGGTATAAAGTGGATTCAAAGACAGGCACCATATTGGATAAGATTCGCCATAATACAGGGACAATAGGCGAGCATATTCTGGTTGATTATTCGCAGAAAAAGATAGGAACTACTGTATTGCCTTATTTTAATGTTTCAATGCTGACATTCGCTTATGCGCTTAACTCAAACGTCCTTCTTATTGGCGAGCCGGGATTTGGCAAGACAACAGCTGCAAAGGTCATGGGCGCTGCATACGGAGGCTACCCGTTTGACTTGTTTGAAAGCGCGCAGATGCAGGGCCATCCGGAGCAGACAGTAGAGTCGCTTGTCGGCAGGCTGGACTTTTCAAGGCTTGCAAAAGAAGAGAAGGTAATATGGCAGCTTGGGCTTTATCTTCCGCTGATTATACTTGATGAAATCAACCGTTTGCCTGGCGGCAAGCAGGATGTGCTGCTTAACGGCGTTGACACAGGAAGGTTTTCATATCTCAATGACACGTTTTTCCAGGAAAAAATGCCATTTTTTGCCACTGCAAACAACCCTGATGACGGAAACCACATCATAATCCCGCCAATGGCAGACAGGTTTGCAATGAGCATGGAAATGGGAGACCAGGGCCCTTACGCGCTGGCTAAAATAGGCAATGCAAGGAGAAACATAAGGGAATACCTTTGCGACCGTGAGCTTACCGGAAAAATCCTTTCGATATTAAACGACAATGCAACAGAGGTTCCTGAAAAGGTAAAAGAGCTTTCTGCAATAAGAAAAAAGTTCAGGGAAAAGCTCAGCAACCCTAAGGGCGCAGAGCTGCAGATGCTGGTTGAAGATGAGATGGCGCATTTGCGCGGCGCAATTGCAGAAGTGCCTTTTTCAGCAGAAGCACATGTGTTTCTCCAGTGCATATACACTGAACTGAACTATGGCGGCAAAAGAGGGAGGAAAAGAAGCTGCGATTCCCAAACAGAAGACACGCATACGAAGAGCCTTGCGTGCAGCTGCACAAAAAACGCGTTTTCCCCAAGGGGATATGATGCTTTGGAGAAATTTTCCCAGGCAATAGCGCTTTACATGGGAAGCCCCTCTGTGGAAAAAGAGCATATCAGGGCAATAGCGCCTTATGTCCTGCAGCACAGGATGATTTTTACAGAAGATTTCGCAAGCCAGCATGAAGACAAGGATATTGTGCCTGCAGGCGAAGCCTATTACAATGCGCCGACATTCGCAGGCTACCTTTCAGACCAGCTGGTTGGCATTGTTGACACGAATTACATGAAATCAGTGCATGATGAGATTGCGCTTGTAAAGGACATGCTCCTGCACCCTGAAAGGCTGACTGACAAGCAGAGAAAGGAAGCTGAAGCAAAGTTCGGAAAGCCTGACAAGCAGGACCATCCTCTCCTCAAGGCGCTCATTTACGAGCTGAAGAGAAGGAAGTGATTTCGGATGGAAGTTCTTCTCCATAGGAGCGTGGAGGATATTATACATGGTTATGAGGGATTGATTAGTGCTGACGCTGTTGAAAGGCAGAGAAAAAGAAGAAGATTTTCCTACGGGCTTAGCGGCGTCATGGGCCAATACCGGCAGGTTCTGCGCAGCAGTAATCTGCACGGCGCAATATTCGATAAAATTATCTTCTTGGATGTGCCGGCGCTTTCTCCTGAGAGGATAAACACATTTCTCCAGGAAACGATTGCGTATGAAAGCAACGAGAAATATGCGTGGTGCACAGGGATGTTCCTGACAAGACTAATTAAGAGGAGCTATGACGCAGGAAACAATGAATTCCATCTGGACACAAAAGCAATAAGCAAGCCACTGCACAGGATAGGCCAGCAGCTAAAAGGCAAAAAGAAAAAGCGCATAGGCATTACAGTGGATGGGCCATTGGGTGACATGTGCGCATGGTTCAGCGAGTATCTGGACATAAAAGCCGAATCAATAGGAGAGCACTGCGGCGAGTACGGATGGCGCCTCAGCATAGAGGCGGAAGCAATAGGCGGCCAATGCTGCGAATATGCAAAGCATTCCGCTATTCATGCAACGTCAATAGGGAACTTTTGCGGGCTCTACGGGAAACATCTGGAAATAGCTGCAAAGCTGATAGGACGGCACTGCGGATGGCACGCAAAGGAAAGCACATTCAGGACGACAAGAAGGCGTACGCTTGAGAGGTTCATGGAACATATTGCAAAAGAGAAAGGCAACCACATCTATCTCGTGCACCGCAACGGAAGTGAAGAGGAGATACAGGAGGAAAGATGGAGCTAGCGCTGCACAAGAATATGGAAACTATTGTAGGGCAGTATGAGGGATTGATTGCTGCGGACATTGTTGAGAGGCAGGCGACAGAAAATGTATCACTGTTTGCAGGCATGGACGAGCTGATGCAGCAGTATGAGAGCATGTTCAGCATAAAAGGCATGTATAAGCTAAAGCACAAGATAAAGCATAAAATAAAAGATAAGGTTTCAATTGCGCTCACCCCTGAGCAGATAGCAATATTTTTATCAGCAACGCGCCAATATGAAACAATAAACTATTATTCCCGCAACACAGGGCTTTTTGTAACAAGGCTTGTGCAAAACAGCTATAAACGAGGATATAATAATTTCCATATTGACCTGAATGGGCTGCTAAGAATAGATTACCTTGGATATAACCTGCAGGGGAGGGAGGAAAACCCTATATGCCTTGACATAAAAGGCACTGCCGGGGATTATTTGGGAAAGATAGCATCCTATGCCCATATAAGAGTGGACCGTGCCGGGAAAAACTGGGCGGAAGATGCCAGGCATATTATGCTCACCGCTGCTGAACTGGACCCGGAGTATCATAACGGACCGATAGGCTCTATCTTGAAGACAAATAACCGCACACTGCTGCCTTGGCTGAGAGTAAGAGGCTGGAATCACACAAGAGAGCCAAACCGGATTTATTTTATCCACCCGGACGGAAGGGAGGAGCTAATATGAATTTCGTAATGCTGCAGAGGAAGCCCTTATCACGGAGAGCAAAATGAAGCAGGAAGACATTGAAAAATACCTTGAAGGGCTTATGAAGAAGTTTGAAAACTACAACTACAGGCATTATGATGATGTTGAAATAGCATGGAGGAATGTCCTGCTCAGGTTCCACCAGCCCCTGCTGCACCACAAGCCGGCTGTTTACCCCATGCTTCCTGCGCCTGACTCAGCTCACTTTGACTTTTCAACATTAAAGACAAACATTTCCGAAAGGTTCCTTGAAGAGCTTGTGGAAGAAGGGGGTATAGACAGGCAGACGGCAATTGAAGGCATCCTGCAGCACGAAGTCGGGCACTATGTAATCCACCCGCGCGAGCTGGCTGACCTGCTTTTCCAGGGGCACCTTGCAGAATCCTATTTCGGAAAAAAATGGCAGGCAATCTACGCATATTACACAGACGCCTGCGACAATATCCCGCAGATACTTTCAAGGGAAAAATCAAGGCCGATTAAGGAGCTGTATAAGGCAATGAACAGGCTTGCAGTGAAAGGGAAAGGGTTGCCGCCGCAGGTTGCGCAAAACCCGGAGGAGCTGAGAAAAGCAACTGCAGTTGACAGGCTTTTGGCTGCATTTTACCAGAAGCAGGCAGGAGAAGACATGGGGATTGTGCTTGAGCCGGAACTTGAAGGAAAGCTGCAGGAGCTGATGGCAATAGAGTTTGACACAAGCGGCTATGAAGCTGCAAAGATAATGCATTTCGGCAACATAATAAAGGATTTGATTTACACGCTGCCTAATCAGGGAGGGAATGGGGATGGGGAGCCAGGAGAGGGAGGCTCAGGCCCGATGCTCGGCGGCATTTCAATCGATGATTTTTCAAATGGCCAGATAGAGGAAGCGCTGGACAAGATAATACAGAAATACGGGAAGGAGCGCTATGGAAAAATAAGGGATTTTGCAGAAAAGGTAACAGGAAAAACATTTGACAGGAAAAGGGGAAAGAGCGAAGGGAAAATGGCCGGCATTGGAAAGACAAACGGGCTGGAGAGAAACGATGATATGATTCCGTTCTATGCCAGGCTTTCAAGAGGCTCAGGCACATATATAATTAAGAAACCAGTCATTGTTGACACAAAAGACCATTATCCTGCGGAAAACGTGGAGTTTTCACCTTCCGACCCTTTAAACAGGCTGAACAAGTTCTCAACAGGCGGCAGGATTCTTCCCGGAGTCACAAAAAGGTTTAAGGAAGGCACTGGCAGGAAAAGGGACAGGCTTTACAGGGTTCCTGACTGCCTCATTGGTATTGATACATCGGGCTCAATGAAGCATACGAGAGAAAAGTCCCCTGCAGTTGGGTGCGGGTTCACGCTTGCGAGAAACTACCATGCAAACGGCGCAAAGATAGGAGTCCTGAATTTTTCAACCGAGTCATTCATGGTGTTTCCCACAAGAGAGCTTGACGATGTGTACAAGGCGTTGTGCGCTTACTGGGGGGGCGGGACAATATTGGACACTGAAAAGCTGCGCCATTATTTTGAGCAGTACCGGCTTATGGAAATGGGAAAGATGAGGGTAAAGGATCTTGAATTGAGTACAGAAGAGGATTACAAGCGGCTGATTGAAAGGCTAAGCCCTTCCGAAAGAAAGATGTTTGAGCAGAAGGCTGGAATCAGCATAAAGCTGAAAGAGACAAAGGAAGCCTATGAAAAGCTTGACACGCACATAATAACAGACGGGGAAATCTATAACATGCCGGAGGTTATCGGCTATTTTAATTCAATAGCAGGCATTGCAAGGAATGTCGTTTATGTTGTGAACAATCCAAAGCAGGCAAAGGCGTGGGAAAAGCTGCATCTGCCAAACACGCAGGTGCTTGATGTGGGGGATATTAGCGACTTGCAGGGGTTTGTCATCGGCAGGATAAAGAAAATCAATCCGGCAAGGCAGGGGTTGGAATGGACACTGTAGCGCTGCACAGGAATGTGGAAGATATAGTAGGGCAGTATGAAGGATTGGTTAGCGCAGATGCTGCTGAAAGGCAGAGGACAGAAGGGGAGCTTCTTTTCGCAGGGCTTGACGAGCTTATGGGGAAATATGAAGATGACTTAGGCATAAATAAGCGGGATAGAAGAGACGAAACGTTCGAGAGATTAAATCTGCCTGCCCTTACGCCGTATCAGATAAGCAGTTTCCTTGAAGCAACATCCAGGTATGAAGCTGAAATAAACTATAACTATATTACGTCATTATTTCTGACACACCTTATACGGGAAAGCTATAATGCCGGGCACAATGGATTTGTCTTAAATATTTATAAGCCGCTTAATCAATTGTGCAGAAAGCTTAAAGGAAAAGAAGGAGATCCTATAGAAATTACAATAAACGGCGATTTAGGGGGATTTTTTGCAGAAGACGCAAGAGATATTTCGGTAAAGGCAGGGGATATAGGAATTTATTGCGCTGTAGAGGGAAGAAGGGTATCTATTGAAGCCCGAAATGTAGGGGGTGACTGCCTTGAGAAAGCACAACACTGCACAGTAAAAGCAGAATCAATCGGCGTCTACTGCAGTATGGTGGGAAAGCATAATTCAGTTACAGCAGCAACCATAGGCCAATTGTGCGGCCAGTTTGCATCTAATTCTGTGTTCAGGGTAAGTGACAAGGCCTCCATTGCAGGGCTAAAAAAATATGTGCAAAGATGGGAAGGAAACAGGATATATTTCATTGCGCCGGATGGAAAAGAAAGGAGAGTCTACAGATGGATTTAGTAGGATTGCACAGGAATATGGATGATATTGTAAGGCAGTATGAGGGGTTGGTTAGTGCGGATGCTGCTGAGAGGCAGAGAACAGAAGGAAGCCTTGTATCCGGAGAAGTTGATAAAGTGCTGCAGATATATGAAGATTGCCTGGCAAAATGCCCGCACAATTATATTATAGGGCAAGGGGTTTTTAATGGCAAAGAGCTGCCTGTGCTTGCCCCTGAAGAGATAAGCAGGGTGCATTTGCTTACAATGGAGCATGAAACAGCCTATGCATATGCGAGTGTTACGGGGCAGCTCGTCACTGAATTAATAAGGAAAAGCTATTGCGCTGGTTTTAATGATTTCAGGCTCACCACAAAGACGGGAATGCCGCTGGGCTCTTTCGGATACGGCCTTGCGGGCACTGAAGAGAGGCCGATAATGATAGAAGTGGATGGCGACCTAAGAGGCGATGCACTTGAATACGCAAAATATGTGTTTCTTAAGGCGGAAAATATCAAAGAGTCGGGAACTTTGTTCTACTTGACCGGGTCGAGTTCAAAGCACGTTTCGATAAAAGCAAAGAGCATAGGACAGTTCTGCGGAAACGACTCCCGCAATATCAGCATTGAGGCTGAATCAATAGGCGAGATATGCGCAAGGAATGCGCAAAATGCAAAAGTTAAGGCAAAGTCAATAGGAAACGGCTGTGGAACCGAAGCGCGGGATTCTTCATTTGAAGCTGAAACCATCGGAGAGGACTGCGGAGCAGGGGCAAAAAGCTCTATTTTCAGGGCAAAAGAGATTGGGCGCATATTCGGCTTCAAAGCCGAGAATACAACGCTTGTTGCCGATAAGATAGGAGAAATGTGCGGGCTGAAATCAAAAACATGCACTTTCAAGTCAGGGAGCCTTTTGGAACTGCTTAAAAGCATGTGGCACATCCCGCTAATGCAGGGGAACAGGATGTATCATATCCCGGAACCAGGAAAGGAGAGGAGAATATGGGCTGTGGTTTAGCATTGCACAGGAGCATGGATGATATTGTAAAGCAGTATGAAGGTTTGGTTAGCGCGGATGCTGCTGGAAAACAGAAAGTTGAGGGAAATCTTTTCGCAGGGCTTGACGAACTTTTGAAGCTGTACGAAAAGGCATTATGGGGGGGCATGCTAATGAGCGATGAGAGGGTGTCCCTACCCGGCATAAGGTATCCCGCCCTTAAACCGGAAGAGATAAGCCGCTTCCTGCTGGAAACAATTGCTTATGAAACAGACAGAACAAGGAGGATACTTTTTGACAGCGCGGGCTTAAGAACAGGTGTTTTTATTTCAGGGCTGATAAATGCAAGCTACAAAGCAGGGAACAGGCGATTCAGGCTCAACACTACCTGCCTGACAAATGCAGACTACTTAGGGCATTTGGCAAGAGGCAGGGAAGGCAGGCCTTTAATAATAGAAATACAAGGCAGTGCAGGGTACAGGAGCGGCTCATATGCGAAACATTCCATAATAAGCGTCAGCGGAAATGCAGGAAGCCAGTTCGGGTGGTATGCAAGCCATTGCACAATAAGCATTGGCGGGGATACGGAATGGTATTGCTGCGCTCATGCAAGGAATTCAACAGTCACCATTTACGGAAGTGCAGGGGAGGATTTCGGATTTGGGGCAAAACAATGTGTATTCAAGTCCCCGAAAATCAAAACGCTGGAGAGAATCGCACAAAACATCAGGAAAGGCAACAAGCTTTATTTAATGCGCCCGAATGGAAAAGAGGAGCTTGTATGGAAATAGGATTGCACAGGGGCGTGGAGGATATCTTGCAGGGTTATGAGGGCCTGCAGGCACCTGATGCTGCTGAAAAGCAGAAAGTTGAAAACAGCACCCTGCAAGAGATGTTCGGGAATTTTGAGCTTATGCTCAGAGCCTACGGGCAAAAAGGCCCGGACATAACTATGAGGCATGTGCCTGCGCCGGAAGAGATAGAGCTTTTCCTGCATGGCTCTGTTGAATACGAGGCGCACAGCAATTACCAGTACGTGGCGGGGCGCTTCACAACATGGCTAATCCAGAACAGCTACAATGCAGGCTTCAATAATTTCGTGCTTGACACACGGATTCTTTCCCGGGATTCGCTTGCCGGGCTTTGCACCGGGCTTGCCGGCACGGTAGATGCGCCAATTGCGGTAAAAATAACAGGCAGTTCAGGGACGCACTGCTGCCGCTATGCGCATGATGCAAGAATCACAGCAGACACGATAGGAGAACAGTCCGGAATATCCTGCAACAGGGTGGAAATGCGCGCCAAAAGCATAGGCGACCTGAGCGGATTAGGGTCAAAATACTGCTCATTCCATGCTGACAGCATCGGCTCTTTTTTGGGCAACAGGTCAGAGCATTCGCTCTTCAGCGCAAGGTACATCCACGGGCACTCGTCATTTAACAGCGCAAGGCACATTACAGTCATAAGCGAATGCCCGGTAACATGGTCAGGGCTTTCTGTCGAGGACAATAAAGACCACAACAAGGCGAAAAAAGCGCTGGACATGAACCCCGCATGGTTCTCAGCCTTTAAAACGCATGACAAAAAAACCCTTGAATGGGCGCTGGGGCATATCAGGAAGTGGCACGGCAACAGGATTTATTTCATACACCCGAACGGCGAAGAAGAAAGATGCCGGTAAAGGAATCTTTATATATCCTTGCGCCTGATTATAATTGATGCACAAGAAAGGGATAGCGCCGCTGATTGCAACTGTCTTCATAATAGCCATGACTGTCCTGCTTGCAGTGATAATAATGGCATGGGCGGGGGTTTTTTCAAAAGGGCTGTTGAAAAGTGCGGATGCGGCAAGCGAAAAGATGATGGCGTGCGGCTCTGAAGTGAATGTGAATGCAAAGTACGTCTGCATCGGTGATGACAAGATATTATTCATGGTTGAAAGCTTCGGCTCAAGGAAAGTGACAGGCATGATATTCAGGGTTCTCGGCAATTCCGGGGGCTATCAGGAAGAAAAGGATACAGAGCTGAAGATAGCAGACATTCAGAAGTATGAGATTGGAAAGCAGGACGTCGGCGGGATTACAAGCATAGAAATACTGCCAAAAGTTGATATACAGGGCAAGACAGAAGTGTGCGGCGTAAAAGACACTGAGACGGACATAGTTAGTTGTTAGTTCTTAGAAGGCCGGCCTCTGTCACTCCGCGCGGCTCCGTTCCGAGTCTCCCTTCGCTTCGCTCGGAAGACTCCGGCAGAAATCTATTATTTCTATTCTTCAGAATGCATTAAATAATTGAAGTGTAGCGGAGCTCGGATTTTTATTTTGCTAACAACTAAAAACTACGTACTAATAAGTGCATTAATGCCGTTTCATCAGCTCTTTGTCAGAAAGCCCTTTTAATTCTATTGAAACAGCACGCTCGTTCACGCGGTTGTAGTTCGGGCACAGCAAGTATGGATACCTGTTCATTATGCAGTATTTTAAAATATCAGGCTTAAACTTCACGACAACATTCAGCCCCTCCAAATCCTTGTGTATGATGTCAAACCCCTTCAGCTCATCCTTGACTTTTTCTGCAAGCCCCATGACCATTTTCAGCCTTTTGGTGTTCAGCTTCTTCAAAAGCTGGTAATAGAAAGCAGGGTGCACTTTCATTATTGACAATACGTCCCTTGCCATGTCAAAATAATCAGGCTTTGCAGCTGACAAAAATCCGCCGTAGCCAAGGCTTACAGCACTTCCCTCTGAAAAGCTGCCCACAATCATGTCAGAGTATTTGCCGTTGCAGAGCTTCGGGTAGCCGAGCGCGCCTGACGCGTCTTCTATCAACAGGCAGTTGTTGTCCCTGCATATGCTTGAAATCTTCTTGAGGGGCTGCTCTGCGAAATACCCCGCGAACGAGGTAAACATCAGGGCTGCGCAGTCCTTTGCCTTATCTTTCAAATCCTTAAGGTCTACCACGCCGTAGTCTGTCTTCACTTCCCTTACGCTGAAGCCGAAGAATTTCGGGTAGTTTTTGAATGAAATCCAGCCGCCCTGGTCAGGGATAAGTATGCAGTCCCTCTTGGACAGCTTCCGTGTGATTGCAAGCGCAGCGAATATTGAGGCATTGCACCGCTCTGTTATCTTTATGTCATCGTGCTTTGTCATGCTCTGCAGCTTTTCAATCAAAGCCTGCGGTATCTCATCCATTGCAAGAATATGGTACGTGCCGTCTTATAAATGTATTGCCGCTGTTATAAAAAGGTATATAAAGTTACAGGCACATTATCACAACATGGTATTAGAAGAGCTTCTTACGCCTGAAGGCGCAGAACGAAAGCCGTGGCACATGCTGCCGCTGGGCGCTTTGTACGCTTCTATTGCAGTTTTTCTTTCATTGTGGATATTCAGGGAGCAGGCAAGCCTTATTGTTGTTTTCCTTACTGTGATGGCATGCATTCCCCTGATTTACAAGATTATAGTGCTTGAGGAAAACAAGGAGCAGAAGATTGACAAGGAAATGGGCATACTCAACGAGCACAGGAAAGCCCTGCTTTCGTTCATATACCTGTTCATGGGATTTGTCATCGCATTTTCAGTATGGTTCATTGCGCTTCCCGCTTCAATGGTGCAGGACCTGTTTGCAACGCAGATGTTCACAATATCAGCCATAAACAACCAGGTCACGGGAAATGCGGCAAGCTTCGGGCTGTTAACCGATATAATCTCAAACAACATCAAGGTCTTGTTTTTCAGCGTGTTTTTCTCGTTCTTCTACGGGGCGGGCGCAATATTCATATTGACATGGAACGCGTCTGTAATTGCATCCGCTGTCGGCTCTTTTGTCAGGTCAAACATTGAAAAGCTGGCTGCCGCTGAAGGATTTATGAGGATTGCAACATACTCGCACATGTACGCCCTTGGAATGGTCCGCTACATGACGCACGGGATATTTGAGATCCTCGCATATTTCATAGGCGGGCTTGCAGGCGGGCTTATATCCGTCGCAATAATCAGGCACAAGATGGGGGAAAAGATATTCAACAGGGTGATGCTTGACGCACTGGATTTGATTATCCTTGCTGTCGTCTGCACACTGTTCGCCGGGATTGTGGAAGTGTATATAACGCCGCTGATTGTGTGAACGCAGTTGTTAGTAATTAGTCTTTAGTACGTGGAGAAAGGCGGGCCTCCGGCACACTTTGATTGTTCCCATCCTTTTAAACGCTCCAACCAATAGAAGTGCAGCGGAGCTCCGCCTTCTAAGAATGTTATCAAAACCTATTTAAGCATGCGATTGTTTCTTCCCAATTATGAAGTTCAGCCATATCGCGGACTGCCATATCGGGGGCTGGCATGAAGAGAGGATGAAAGAGCTCGGGTTAAAGGCGTTTGAGTATGCAATCGGGTATTCAATAAAAGAGAATGTTGATTTCGTGCTTCTTGCAGGAGACCTGTTCAACACTGCAATACCGCAGATTGAGCTGATAAGGGACACTGTCGCAATACTGAAAAAGCTGAAGGACAGCAACATAAAATGCTATACAATAGCAGGCTCGCATGACTTCTCTCCGAGCGGAAAAACAATGCTTGACGTGCTCGAGAAGGCAGGGCTCTGCGAGAATGTGTTTAAGGTACGGGATAATAAGATGGTGTTTACAGAGCATAACGGGATTAAGATTGCAGGAATGCTGGGGAGAAAGGGGGGTTTGGAAAAAGAGGATTACAAGCAGGTTGAAACAGGGCATTTAAGCAAAGAAAGCGGGTACAAGATTTTCATGTTCCACTCTGCTGTTGAAGGAATGCTTCCTAAAGGAATGGAAGACATGGAATCAATGCCTGCATCTGCGCTTCCTGAAGGGTTTGACTATTATGCCGGCGGGCATGTCCATGCATTGCTTGAAAAGAAGCACGGCAAAGGCGTAATCACATTCCCAAGCGCATTGTTCCCTAATAATTTCAAGGAAATGGAAGAGCAGAAGGAAGGCGGCTTTTTCATTGTGGATGAGAACGGCTATAAACGGGTTCCTGTGAAGATGAAAGACGTTCTGCCAATGCGGTTCAATGCAGACGGGAAGACAGCTGCGCAGTTCTCGGATGAAATGCTTGAAAAGGTTTCTGCAATGGATGCAAACGACAAGATAGTGCTTTTGCGCGCTGACGGCGTTTTGTCTGCAGGCAGGCCGTCTGATGTCAATTTCAAGGCAGTGCTTGAAAAGCTTGGCAATTCATATTTTGCGATGAAAAACACTTCAGGGCTTTCAAGCGCAGAGCTCAATGAAATCAGGAAAGGCGTGAAAGTGAATGCAGAGGAAATCATTGAAGAGTCAAGAAGCGGGATAAGCGTGTTTGAAACAGAAAAAGAGGCGGATATTGTGAAGAAGCTGATGAATGCGCTGAATATTGAAAAGGCGGAAGGAGAAAAGGTGAATGATTTTGAAAGGCGCGTAATAAAAGATGCTGAAAGCGTTCTGGGCATTAATCTGAATTAGTTATTAGTAGAATCAGTTGTTAGTTACTAGCAAAAAAATGGAATAACTTAAATTCGGAATCATTATAAATCCGCCCGCTTTCATAGCATCATGCTGGCAAACCTTGATTTGATTTTAATAATTGCATACTTTATTGTAGTCCTGTTCATAGGATGGAGAGCTTCCCGCAAGGAAGATAATAAAGGATTTCTTGTTGGAAATAGGCAGATAGGCACAACAAGCCTTAATGCGACAGTTTCAGCAAGCCTTACAGGCGGCGCAGCCATTGCAGCATACATAGCCCTTTTGTATTTATGGGGATTTTCTGCATTTTGGATTTTCATTGGAGCCTGCATAGGGCTTTTAGTGTTTATCCCGTTCGCTGCAAAAATTAAGAAAGAAGGGGATATGCAGGGGCACCTCACTTTACTTGACTTCATGTACAAAAAATTTGGCAGAAGAAATACAACTTTGGCAGCATCGCTCTTTTTGGCCGTATTTCTGATGGTTATTTTGTCAGAAATGATAATCGGAGGCAAGGTCTTTTCGGTAGTAACGGGTCTTCCATACTGGTCAGGTGTTGTAATTTGCAGCCTGGTTATTTTCATTTACATTTATCTTGGCGGGGTAAAATCAGATATAAAAACAGACTTATTTCAATATATAATGTTCTTTTTCCTGCTAATTATAGGGTATCAGCTTCTTAAAACAACACCTCTTGAAAAACTGCAATTCAACTTTTTTTCAATGGGGGCCATCCAGATAATAGCGGCAGTTATTATGGGCATTCTCGCCCTGTTTGTCAGTGCGGATGTTTGGCAAAAGGTATATACTGCTAAAAGTGTGGCTTCCGTAAGAAAGGGCTTTTTCTTTGCTGCGATATCATTTTTGGTTATAACCTTTGTTATCACTATTATCGGCCTGATTATTAAATTCAATTTCCCCAACGTAAACCCAAATGATGCGATGATTTATGGATTCAGCAGCCTGCCTTCCGGGCTTCTCGGGCTGGGCATTATAGCTATTCTTTCAGCAACAATGTCCACTATAGATACAGGGCTGATAGTCGGCTCATTGTTCATTTCCAGGGATATCATATCCAGATACAGAAGGATTCCGGAGGATAGGTTAGTTAAGCTGACTAAATTATTTATATTTGTAATCTGGCTGCTTGCTACCGGCATTTCAATCTTTACAAATAACCTTGTTTTTGTGTTCTATAATTCTTTTAGCTTTATACTGATTTTAGCGCCGGCAATAGTCTTTTCATTCTTTTTTAATCTTAAAGCGAGAGCAATACAATATAGCTTGATAGCAGGCATTTTATCCGCAATAGCCCTTGCCTTTTCAGGAAACATTACATCTGATTATGTTGTAATCCCTTTTTTTATTAGCCTGATTGTTTTAGGCATTGCCCAAAAACTTTTTAAAAACTAAGTACCCGCGAACAACCGTGTGCTGCTTACTATGAATTAATCTGAGCTATAAGGCCCGCCTCCGGCATGGATTTGCAGCCTTATCTGATTTCACAGCCAATCTCTTTTTTCGCCTGCTCAATTACATTCTTTAGCTCTTCAGGTGAAGGAAGGCTCAACCGGTATTTTGACGCAAATATCCTGTTGCTTATTCCGCCTATGGCATATTGGATTTCTACTACATCCTTATCTCCGGATAATATTATGCCGATTGGCTCATTGTCGCCTTCAGAATCAACCTTGGATTTAAAGTAATTGAGATAAAGGTTCATCTGCCCTATGTCTGCATGGCAAAGTTTTCCAGCCTTTAAGTCTATCACTACATAGCATCTAAGAGCCTTGTTATAAAAAATCAGGTCTGCATAAAACTGCTTTTTGCCGATATTCATCCTGAACTGCCTTGCCACAAAAGCAAAGCCTTTTCCAAGCTCCAGCAGGAACATCTGGAGATTGCTTATTATTTTGTCTTCAAGCTGTTTTTCAGAATAGGGCTCAGCCAGTTTGAGGAACTCAAGCACATAAGGGTCTTTTATAATGTCTTCTGCTTTTCGCACTTTATGCCCTTCAGCAGCCAATTGCAGAAAACCGCCTTTTTTTCTGCCTGCAGGCAGCCTATAGAATAAGCCAGAATTAATCTGCCTTCTTAA